>JBKJSC010000237.1:0-17752 GCA_046593035.1 Limisphaerales bacterium
CGGAGGGACTTTCAGCGGCGAGGGCGTCATCCAGACGGCGGGCGGTTCCGGCACTGGCGGTGACAAGCGACCGGGCGGCAGCGGGCGTATCGCCATCGCCGGTTTCAGCGCGAACAACTTCATCGGCACGTTCGGCCGCGCCGGCAGCATTTTTCTTCGACCGGCCGTAGGCGGTGGCGAGTTGCGTCTGGACAACACCACCCTGACGATCCTTAACGGTCAGACCTTGGTGCTCAATTCGATTGCCGCTGGAGCCAATGGCCCCGTGACAATCCAGAACAACGGCACTCTGGAAATGGCCACCGACCAATTGACCTTGCCCGCCAAAGTGACGTTGGTCCAAGACGGACAACTGAAGGGCACTGGACGCGCCGACAACATCATTGGCGGCCTCACCGTGCAAGCCGAGGCAGTGATCACTCACACGCGCGGTCTGGTCAACGGCCTGCAATTAAATGTGGCCGGGCCGGTGATTATCGACCAGGGAGGATATATCGATGTATCTGGCCGGGGCCTGCGAGGAGGTCATCAGGATGGCATGGGCTCTCTGGGCGAGTGGTGGAACAATGGCAGTCCGGCGGCCAATTCCTCCGGCAGGGCCACGTATGGCGAGGCGATGCCGTCGGCCAATCCGCTCTATGGCGACGCGACGGCACCCAACGAACTGGGCAGTGGCGGGTCCTCAGGGGTCTATGGTTATGAGTATGGTGGCCATGGCGGTGGGCGACTTTTCCTCACGGCCCAAAGCTTGCAGGTGAATGGCGGCATCTACGCCGATGGTGGTGGTGCCAACAGCGGCAACGGCGGCAGCGGGGGTGCCATTCGGGTGGTGCTGAACGGCGGAACCTTCAGCGGCGGGGGCGTCATCCAGGCGGCTGGCAGTGCCGGGAGCGGCTTCGGGAGCCGGGGCGGTGGCGGCCGCATCGCTCTTACGGGTTTTGCGCAAAACCTGTTCAGCGGCCAGTTGGGCCCCAGCGGCACCACCTATCTACTCGCCCTCGACCTGCTCGCCGATGATGACGGGGATGGCATGTCCAATGGGGATGAGATCATCGCCGGCACCGATCCAAAGGATGCGCAAAGCATCCTGAAATTGGTTGTGTTGCGCGAAAACAATTCCGTTCGCCTTCAGTTTTCCAGTGTGGTCACCCGGTTTTATCAGATCCAGTGGCGCACCAGTCTGAGCACGGGTTCCTGGCAGCCGCTCGGCAATGAAATGGATGGCACAGGCGAAACGGTCGAGTTGACGCATCCCAGCAATGATGCGAACCAGAAGTTTTATCGGGTCACGGTTCGTTGAACTCGAATACCGACAATTCATTCTTGAAAGTTGGGCAAGGTCGATGTTCTGTTGGGCCATGCTCCATCGCGTGACTTTGTTGCTGGCTACTGCTTTGGTTGCGCTGTGTCCGGACGCGTCGCCAGCGGCGGAGACCCGTTCAGCAGTCACCAAAAGTGAGGAAGCATCCGTTCCGTGGTCGTTTCAACCGCTGCGGCCGGTCGCGTTGCCAAAGGTTCGCGATGATCACTGGCCGCAAACACGAACCGACCGTTTCCTCCTCGCCAAAATGGAAGCGGCCGGACTGAAACCCGCCCCACCTTCACCCGCACCCGCGCTGGTTCGTCGCCTTTATTTCGATGTGATTGGTCTGCCGCCCACCCCGGCGGAGATGGAGCATTGGACGGCGGAACTTAGTCGTGGCGGTGGCCTGAACCGCGCGGCGTTCGCGCGGCTCGTCGATGAATTGCTGGCGTCGCCGCATTACGGCGAACGCTGGGGACGCTACTGGCTGGACCTCGCGCGTTATGTGGATCAGACGGCGTCGTGGCTGGAACCGACCGGTTCGGCCTGGCGCTATCGCGACTGGGTGGTGCGCGCGTTCAACGAGGACCTGCCCTACAATGAGTTCATCAAGCGCCAGCTCGCCACCGACTTGATGCCCGGAATGCCGCCGGAGGATCGTCACGCGCTGGGTTTCCTCGGCTTGAGTCCGACGTATTTCAAGGAGCTGCTGCTCCCGCCCGAAATTATCAAAGGCACCGTCGCCGACGAATGGGAGGAACATGTGGACGCCGTCGGACGCACGTTTCTCGGCCTGACCGTGGGTTGTGCGCGCTGCCACAATCACAAGTTTGATCCGGTTTCCACTTCCGACTATTACGCGATCGCCGGCGTGTTCGCGAGCGTCCGCATCGCGGAGCGTCCGACCATTGCGGAAAATCTTTGGGCCCCGGTGGCCAAAGCGCGCGAGGAGGTTGCCCGTTTGCAAAAGGAGCGCGAAGAATTGAAGAAGAAAACTCCCGCGCCGGCCGATCTCGCCGCGAAAGTCGCTGAACTCGACGCAAAGATCGCCAGTGTCGAACGCAGCACGCCGAACTATCACACGCCGATGGCCAACGGCGTGGAAGACGCGGCGTTGTTCGTCATCTCTGCCGGCGAGGGCAAGGGAACGAAACTGGATTATCATCCTGGCAAAGCTCGCGATCTGGAAATCCAAAAACGCGGAAACCCCAATAACACCGGCGACGTGGTGCCGCGCCGTTTCCTGTCCGTGTTCCCGGCGAAGGACGGCCAGCCGCGCCGTTTCCTGACGGGCAGCGGCCGGCTGGAACTGGCACAAGCCATCGTCGAGGACGCGACTCCCCTCACGGCGCGTGTGATGGTGAACCGCATTTGGAAAAACCATTTCGGTCGCGGCATCGTAGAGACACCCAGCGAATTTGGCGTGCAGGGCGACGCGCCGACGCATCCCGAGTTATTGAACGACCTGACCGCGCGTTTCGTCGCGAACGGCTGGTCGCTCAAATTCCTGCACCGCGAAATCCTGCTCTCCGCCGCTTGGCAGCAGAGTTCACTCGCACTCGTTTCCGAACGACGCGATCCGGAGAACAAGCTCGTCGCCCGCATGGCGCGACGCCGGTTGGACGTGGAGGCGTGGCGCGACGCGATCCTCTCCGTCACCGGCTCACTTGACCTGCGGCTGGGCGGCGTCGCGGAGGAAATCGCTTCCGAGAAGAACCGCCGCCGCACGCTCTACGGTACGATCCATCGTCACGAACTTGACGCGATGCTGCGTCTGCATGATTTTCCCGACCCGGCCTCGCACAGTCCGGCGCGCGCGGAAACCGCGTCGCCGCTCCAGATGCTCTTCACGTTGAACAGTCCCTTCGCGCTGCGTCAGGCAGATGAGTTCGCCGCGCGCTTGGAGAAGGAATCGGGAACGAGCATCAACGACCGAGTAAACCGCGCCTACGCGCTGCTCTACCAGCGCTCGCCCACGAAGCATGAAGCTGCCGCTGCGATGCGCTTCCTTGTCGGTCGCGAAACCAACCGCGCCGCGTGGACGGAATACGCGCAGGCTTTGCTTGGAAGCAATGAAATGTTATTTGTGGATTGAGAAGCCCCTTGCCACCGCACCCAAGCCGGAGTAGTAAGACGTTATGAGCACAATGCTCGAAATCACGGATGCCATCTACAGCTTCGCCCTAAGCTCGCACCGCCATCGTTGCAAAAGTAATTTACAGCCATGAAATCAAACGCACTCATCACGGTTGACCCGGAGATTCTTGGCGGAACGCCGGTGTTTGCCGGCACGCGGGTACCGGTGAGCACGCTCTTCGAGTATTTGGAGGATGATTATTCGCTCGATGAATTTCTGGAGTGCTTCCCCACCGTGACGCGGCCCATGGCCTGCCGCGTTCTGGAACGCTCCGAGTCTGCGTTGCTGGCCGAAGCGGCGGCATGAACATCCTGCTAGACGAATGCGTGCCCTGGCCCCTGCACAAACTGCTCCCCGGCCATGTTTGCGCCACGGCTCAAAGTCGAGGCTGGCGCAGCATCAAGAATGGCGAACTCTTGAGTCTCGCCGAGGGCGAATTCGACCTCTTCATCACCGCCGACCAGAACATCCGTTATCAGCAGAACCTGGCCGGGCGGCGCATCGCCATCCTCGAACTCTCCACAAACAAATGGCGCCGGCTTCAAGCTGCGGCCACACTCCTTCAGTCTACGCTTGCCAGCCTGCAACCCGGTGAATTCCGCATATTGCAAATTCCATGAAAGCACCCGACGTAAAGGAACTTGCGATGGCCACGCGCTTCCTCGCTGGCCGAAGACGAACCGCGCTGCGTGGACGGAATACGCGCAGGCTTTGCTTGGTAGCAATGAAATGCAATTTGTAGATTAAGCAATGAATCCACTCGGAATAAGCTCGGCCGTTCTCGACATAATCATCGATTCCGCGAAGTCCAAGACTCAGAAAGAGACAAAGCGTGAGCGCATCTACTTTGTCTGTTCTTATCTCGCACTCATGACGATCGGCTCTCTGCTTTTAGTTTGGACAGTCTGGACGTTATACTTCAAAAAATGACCAAATACATTATCGACCAATGAGCACGCCTTTTTCACTTTCCCGCCGCGAAGCCCTCGCACGCCTTGGCGGTGGCTTGGGTTCGCTTGGCTTGCTCTCGGCGTTGCAGGCGGCGAGTCCAGTTTCCGCCACGCTCGCTCCGCGTCCGCTCCCGCACTTCGCGCCGCGGGCGAAGCGCGTCATTCATTTGTTCATGAACGGCGGGCCGTTTGGTCCCGATTTCTTTGATCCCAAACCAGCGTTGACGAAGTTCGCCGGGCAACGTCCCGAAGGCGCGAACTTGCGCACGGAACGTCCCACCGGCGGACTTTTACCGGCCCCGTACGCCTACGCGAAACACGGACGCAGCGGCCTGCCTGTAAGCGAACTCCTGCCCTTCACCGCGAGACACGCGGACGAACTTTGCGTCCTGCGTTCGGTCCACACCGACAATCCGAATCACGGCCCCGCGCTGTTACTCATGAACAACGGCACCATGACACCGCGCGTGCCCAGCATGGGCGCGTGGTGCTCCTACGGCCTGGGCAGCGCGAACGAAAATCTTCCCGCCTATGTCGTCCTTTGCCCCGGTCGCCCGGTGCGTTTCTCGATCCTGTGGACGAGCGCCTTTTTGCCGGCGCGGCATCAAGGCACTTACATCAACCACTCGAAACTTGATCCGAAGCAGATGATTCCCTGGCTGCGCAATCCGCGTTTGGAGCCGGATCAGCAGCGGCGGCAACTGGATTTGATGGCGGAGTTGAACCGCGAACATCTGGCCGCGCGCGGGGGTGCCGATCTCGCGCTCAACGGGCGCATCGAGGCCATGGAAACGGCGTATCGAATGCAATTCGCGGCGACCGACGCCTTCGATCTCGGCCGCGAAACGCAGGTCGTGCGCGACGCGTATGGCAAAAGCCATTTTGCCAACGGCTGTCTGCTCGCGCGCCGTCTCTGCGAGCGCGGCGTGCGCTTCGTGCAACTTTATTACGGCGACGGCCAGCCGTGGGACACGCATTCGAATCACGACGTCGCCGTGCGCAAACTCGCCACGGACATTGACCAGCCCATCGCCGCGTTGCTGGGCGACCTGAAGCAGCGCGGGTTGCTCGAAGACACGCTCGTCGTGTGGGGCGGCGAGTTTGGCCGCACGCCCGTCAGCGAGAATGGAAACGGTCGTGACCACAACCCGCACGGCTTCCTGATGTGGATGGCCGGCGGCGGCGTGCGCGGCGGCACGAGCTACGGCGAATCGGATGAATTCGGTTTCCGCGCAGCCGAAAAACGGATGCACATCCACGACCTGCACGCGACCATCCTCGCGGCGCTTGGCCTCAATCACGAAAAGCTCACCTATCGCTACGCGGGGCGCGACTATCGCCTGACTGATGTTCACGGAAATGTGGCGAACGAAGTCTTTGCGTGAGCCGTCGCAGGAAAACCGGTTCACGCCCCGCAACAAATTGCCCGCCAGCATGAAGAAGCCCGCCAAAACCTCAAAGACCGTCGCGGCCATCTCACCTTCCCCCAAGCCCGCGCCGCAAAGTTCCGGCCTCAAGATCACCGCGCTGGAGACGGTCATCCCGGACGACATCATGCCGGGGTTGCTGCTGCTGCGCATTCACACCGACGCCGGTTTCATCGGGCACGGCGAAACGTATTACGCGCCGCACGCGGTCGCGGCGATGATCCACGATTGGATGGGACGACGGTTGCTCGGCAGCGATCCGCTGTCGATTGAGAGTCACTGGCGGTTCCTATACGAGCGCGTCAGTGCGTTCGGCGGGCGCGGCGCGGAGCTGCGCGCCTTGAGCGCGATTGACCTCGCGTTGTGGGATATTCTCGGCCAGGTCTGCGGCAAGCCGATCTGGCAACTCCTCGGCGGCAAGGCTCGCGAGCGCGTGAGAGTTTACAACAGCTCCGGCGGTCCCACCTACGGACGGCGCGCGGGCGTGGCGCGTGATCAGGGCTGGCCTGGCCACGGCGACGTGGGCAAACCCGGCCCGCTCGAAGACAACTGGGCCTCCAACTACGCCGCCGGAGATCTTGCGGAGGAACTCGTCGCCGAAGGTTATTGCGCGATGAAGTTCTGGACCTTTGACCGCGCCTATCACGAACACGGCGGAAATTTTCTCCCGTGGTCTGCGGTGAAAGCGTGCGTGAAGCCGATGGAGGAAGTACGCAAACGCGTCGGTGACAAGATTGAAATTCTCCTCGATGGTCACGGCTTCTTCCAACTCCCCGCCGCGCTGCGCATCGCCGAGGCCATGCGCGATTTGAGGCCGTTGTGGCTCGAAGACGTGATGCGCGTGGACAACGTGGACACCCTCGCGGATTTCCGCGAGAAGGCGCGGCTGCCCATCGCAGTGAGCGAGATGCTGACGAGCCGTGAGGATTACCGCCTCGTGCTGGAACGGCGCGCGGCGGACTACGTGATGATCGATCCGACGTGGGTCGGCGGCATCAGCGAAACGCGCCGCCTCGCCGAATTGGCGCAGACCTACAATCTTCCCGCGACGATGCACGACTGCACCGGCCCGCTGACGCTCTTCGCCGGCCTGCAGGTCGCGACGGCAGTACCGAACGTGGTCTTCCAAGAATCCGTGCGCGCGCACATCCGCACTTTTTACGACCAGCTTATTGAGACGAATGTGGTCATCGAACACGGCCACGCGGTCCCGCCCACGAGTCCGGGGCTGGGCACAAGATTGCGTCCGGAATTGTTCTCAGCGAAACGGGAGAACTACCGCATCACGCGCGGTGGATGAAATGGGCAATCGCTTCCTGATTACCGGCGCACAAGAAAGTTCAGGCTTTGGATTCGCCGGTGCTCGACGGTTTCTTTCCGGTGGCGGTTTTGAGGCAATGCGATAAGGTTTTGACAGCCACTAACACGCTGATGAAGTTACTCATCGCCATTTTGTTGATTGCCGAGTTGATCCTCGCGTTTGCGCTGGATTCGACCTGCATCTTTGTCCGAGACCACGTCCGCGCTCATACCGCTCGGTATTATAATCCAACACCGGAAACGAAAGCGGAGCTGGATGGACAGAAGCGAATTACCGAGTTGTACAGCTTGGGATGTTTTGCCGTTGCTTTCGTTTCGATGGCTGGCGTGACCTTCGTGGCGGCGCACTCTTGGAGACAGAAGCATCCAGCTTATTTGGCTTTGAAAGACGAAATACGGGTGCCCTAACTTGCTATGAAAAAACGAGTCCTCTGTTTGTTGTTTCCCGGTTTTGAAGAAATCGAAACGGTCGCGCCGGTGGATTTGTTGCGGCGGGCGGGCGTGGAAGTCGTGGTGGCGTCGGTCACGGGCGAAATGCTCGTCACTGGGCGCTGCAACATCACCGTGCAAGCCGACACGACGCTGGCGGAAGTGGCGGAACAGGCGTTTGACCTGCTCCTGATTCCCGGCGGTCCCGGCGTGAAGGCGTTACGGGCCGATGGCCGGGCCGTGAAACTGGCGCAGAAATATTCTCAGGCGGGAAAACCGGTCGCCGCGATTTGCGCCGCGCCGACGGTGCTGGCGGACGCGGGGTTGCTGGCCGGAAAAAGGTTCACCTCGCACGCCGGCGTGCTCAACGAACTGCCGCAGTCGCTCGTGAATGAACGGGTCGTTGAAGATGGGAATTTGATCACCTCACGCGGCGCGGCGACCTCGGTGGAATTTGGCCTCGCCCTGGTGCGGCGGCTGTTGGGCGAAGCCGCGACCCAAGAGGTGGCCAAGGGCATCATGGCGTAGCAGCTTGGTTTCGTTTATGGCTTCGCCGTCGCACAGATTCAGACTCATAGTCCGGCGATTTATTTTTCTAGTTCCCTTGGTGGCGCTGGCGTTGTCCGGCGCTTCGGCCGCGCTGAAGTCCAAGGAAGAAGAGCGTTCCAAAAAAAGCGGACTCTCCACAGCCGAAGCTGCGGCGAGGCGCGCGGAAAAAGCCGCCCGGCATTGGGCCTTTCAACCCGTGAGCCACCCCGCAGTACCAAAGGTGAAGGACAAGGCTTGGGTGCAGAATCCCATCGATGCATTTGTGCTGGCCAAGTTGGAGGCGAACAAACTGAAGCCCAACCCAGTCTCACCGCGGGCCGCGCTGCTGCGCCGGGTGACGATGGATCTCACGGGTCTGCCGCCGACAGCCGCCGAGATTGATTCGTTCCTCCGCGATTCCTCCAAGGACGCGTACGAAACGGCGGTGGATCGCCTGCTGAATTCGCCTCGTTATGGCGAGCATTGGGCCGTGCTCTGGCTGGACGTCGCCCGTTATGCCGACACCAAGGGCTACGTTCGTCTTCAGGAACAGCCGGGGTTTCCGTACGCCTGGACCTACCGGGATTATGTCATTCAATCGCTGAATAACGACAAGCCGTTCACGCAATTTATTCTCGAACAACTGGCCGCCGACCAGTTGGTGACGGGCGAAGATAACCAGGCGCTGGCGGCGCTTGGGTTCCTCACGTTGGGCCGGCGCTTCACCGCGAATGCGCATGACATCATCGACGACCGCATTGACGTGGTCATGCGCGGGTTGCAGGGATTGACCGTCACCTGCGCCCGTTGTCACGACCACAAGTATGACCCGATTCCCACGGCGGATTATTATTCGCTCTATGGAATCTTCGCCAGCTCCCGCGAACCAGCGGAATTGCCCGTGCTGTTCACCAAAGATCACTTCTCGTTGCCGCCAGCAGTGGCCGAGCAACTGGCCGTGAAGAAACGCGAACTGGAGAAATACCAGCAAGAACAACATGCCGCCTTGCTCAACTTGCTCCGCACTGATGTGGGCCGCTATCTGGAGCGGGCGCTGCTGGGCCGGATGTCGTTTCTGGTGCCGTTGCCAGCAGAAAAAGGAGAGGTGCGACAAACGATGGTGGAACGCTGGATTGGATATGTGGAAAGTGCCGGAAGGCAGCACGACCCGGTGTTTTACGCCTGGGATATTCTCACGCAACTGCCGAAGGAGGATTACGCGGCGGCGGCTTCGCGTGCGTTGCAGCAAGTAGCCGCTTCGACCAATGCGATCAATCCGCTGATCTTGGAAGCGTTGCGGCAGGGGCCGCTGCAATCGTCGACGGATGTCGCGGCGGCTTACGGGAAAGTTTTCCAGCGCACGCATCAGCACTGGCAGGGCACGCTCGCCGGTGCGAGTCCGCCCGCGATGCTCCCCGAGGTTGCCGAAGAGCAAATTCGCCAGGTCTTGTACGGGACGCATTCCCCGTTGAACCTGACGCCCGTGGAAGCGATGGAGATGTACCTGTATGATGCGGACATCAACCAGGCCATGGCCGAGCACCGGAACGCTTTTGATGCGTGGATGCTGGCGAATGTGGGCGTTCCCCGGGCGCAGGCCCTCACCGACGGGCCATTCCTTTACGAGCCACGAATTTTTCTGCGCGGGAATCCAACTCGACCAGGACCGCCGGTCAACCGCGGCATGGTGCAAATCATTTCGCGCGATGCGGTCAATTTCAAAAACGAAAGCGGGCGGCTCGCCCTGGCGCGCACGATCACGAGCCGCGACAATCCGCTCACGGCCCGGGTCTGGGTCAACCGGGTCTGGGCGGAATTTTTCGGACAAGGTTTGGTCACGACTCCCAGCGACTTTGGTTTGCGCGCCGATCCGCCTTCGCATCCGGAATTGCTGGATTACCTTGCGGACAGATTCATGGAAGAAAGATGGTCCTTGAAGAAACTACAGCGGCTGATGGTTACGTCGAACGCCTATAAACAATCCTCGGACATTCAGGCCGTCGGGTTGAAGAAAGATCCGGGAAACCGCTGGCTTTGGCGCATGACGCGGCGGCGGCTCTCGGCGGAAGAAGTGCGGGACGGCCTGTTGCAGGCGGGCGGCGTGCTGGATTTGAAAATGGGCGGGCGACCGGTCGCCTTCACCGAGCCACAAAATTATCGACGCAGTATTTACGGCCTCGTGGACCGCCAGCAGCTCCCGACTCTGCTCACGACCTTTGGTTTTCCCTCGCGCGATGCGCATAATCCCCAGCGTCACGGCACCCTGGTTCCGCAGCAAATGCTGTTCATGATGAATCACCCCTTCGTGATGGATTCTGCGACGCGAGTGGCGCAACGCGCGAAAGGTGGCCGGACCTTGCCGGAACAAGTGCGCGAGATTTACCGAGCCATTCTTTTGCGCCAGCCCAGCGAACCGGAGTTGCGATCGGCTTTACAATATGTCGATTCCGGTGGAGCCTGCGAGGAACTCGCGCAGTCCTTGTTCATGTCGAATGAATTTAGTTATCTGGATTAAGTTGAAGCGATGACCGAGCTATTGATCCAACCTGGAATGTTGACGCGGTGTACGCGCCGGGAGGCGTTGCGGCGGGTCGGCATGGGTTTTGGCAGCGTGGCCCTGGTGCCGTTGCTTCAGCAGGCCGGTCTGGCTCTGCCCGCTGCATCGCCCGCCAGTCCGCTCTCGCCCCGCGCGCCGCATTTCAAGCCGCGCGCCAAACGGGTCATCCATATTTTCCTGAACGGTGGCGTTTCCCACGTCGATACCTTCGACCCTAAACCGGCGCTGCAAAAGTATGCGGGGAAACTTCTGCCCACCGGAAATCTGCCCACGGAACGCCCGACGGGAGCGGCGTTTCCTTCGCCCTTCGCTTTCAAACAGCATGGTCGCAGCGGGATTGAAGTCAGCGAAATCTTTCCGCGCACAGCCGAATGCATTGACGACATCACGGTCATCCGGTCGATGCACGCGGACATCCCCAATCACGAGCCGTCGTATTTTCTGATGAACTGCGGCGAGGCGCGGCAGCCGCGTCCAAGCATGGGGGCGTGGCTCACCTACGGGCTGGGTTCGGAGAATCAAAACCTGCCCGGCTTTGTGGTCATGTGCCCCGGAGGTATGCCGGCCCAGGGAACCGAGAATTGGCGCGCGGGATTTCTGCCGAGCGTTTTTCAAGGCACCTACATTGATACCCAACATCAGGAGATCGAGAAGCTGATCGAAAACATTCGCAATCCAAAGTTGTCTTCCGACCAGCAGACCCGTCAACTGGCTTTGCTCCGTCAAATCAACCGCGCGCACCAGGAAGCGCGCCACGACCCGCAATTGGAATCGCGAATTCAGGCATTCGAGCTGGCCTCCAAAATGCAATTGGAAGCCACCGACGCCTTTGACACGCGCCGCGAGCCGCCATCGATTCTGGATTTGTATGGCCCCGGTGTGCAGGCGAGGCAATTGCTGATCGCCCGCCGTCTGATCGAGCGGGGCGTTCGTTTTGTGCAGGTGTGGCACGGGGCAGGGCAGCCGTGGGACGACCATGAGAACATTACCAACCATCGGAATCTAGGGAAGCAATGCGACCAGGGAATTGCCGCCCTGTTGAAAGATTTGAAGCAACGCGGGCTGCTTGAAGACACGCTGGTGATCTGCGGCGGCGAATTTGGCCGCACTCCCACGGTGGAACTGGCCAACCCGTTGGCGCGCTCCGGCCAAGTCAATGGCCGCGACCATAATCACTACGGATTTTCGACATGGCTGGCCGGTGGCGGCGTCAAGGGCGGCATCGTCCACGGGGCCACGGATGAATTCGGATTCAAGGCCGTGGCCAACAAAGTGCATGTCCACGATCTCCATGCCACGATTCTGCATTTGCTCGGTTTTGATCACGAGAAATTCACCTACCGCTATGCTGGACGGGACTTCCGCCTGACGGATGTCCACGGCGAAGTGGTGAAGGAAATTCTCGCCTAAGCCAACGATGCAGTGCAATTGCGGTTGAAGGTTTCTTTCAATCAGCGTCCCAAAAAAATCTCCGGTGAAATCTCATTCCGTCCTTTCCTTGTCCTTTCGGTGTGTGTTAGGAAGACACACATCAAACCACATAACCCATGGGCGAACTATGATTCCACTACCTTTCCGAACCACCGTGCAGCTCTCAGCGCAACCGTTCAACCGGGTTCAATCGAACCGCTCTGCTCGCACTCATTGCGGCTTTCTCCTGTTGACGATCATCGGGTCGTTAGCGGCAGGCGTCGGTTTGGCCGCCGATCCAATCATCCCGCCCGATGCGAAACTTGAAAAACTGTTTGAAGGCATCACGCTGACCGAAGGCGTTGCCGTGGCGCCGGACGGCATGGTTTATTTCAGTGACATCACGTTCTCGCACGCGTCGCGGAATGAGCGCGGTGAAATGCACGCCGGTCACATCTGGCGGTTCGATCCAACCACGGGCAAGACCACGATCTTCCGTTCGCCCAGCGGGATGTCGAACGGCATCAAGTTCGACGCGGCGGGCGACATGATTGTTTGCGAAGGAGCGGACTACGGCGGACGCCGCGTCACCCGCACCGACATGAAAACGGGCATGAGTTTCATCCTCGCCGCGATGTATGACGGACGGCCGCTCAATTCTCCCAACGACGTGACCATCGACGAGAAAGGCCGCCTCTATTTCAGCGATCCGCGCTATCTCGGCTACGAGACGATTGATCAGCCGCTGGTGGGGGTCTACCGCATTGATCGCGACGGATCAATCCATCGCATCATCACCGATGCGGGCAAGGCGAACGGTGTCTGCGTTTCGCCCGACCAGAAGTCGCTCTATGTCGTGAGCAACGAAAATGGCGCGACGGCCATTGAGCGGCTCGACAAAGGAGTGAAGCCAGGCGAAACGAAACAGGCCGACAAGGTAAAGACCCCGCTTCGCAAAGGATTGATGGCGCTGCTGGCTTACGATCTGCGCGAAGATGGGACGGCCACCTTCCGCCAGGTGATTGCCGATTATTCTCCGCAAGACGGCCCGGATGGATTGATCTGCGATCGGCAGGGAAATCTTGTGGTGGCGGTGCGCGCCGAAAATCGTCCCGGCATTTATTTTTATTCGCCCGCCGGGAAGGAAATCGCCTATCTCAAGACCGAGGTGCCGACGAACGTCGGTTTCGGTCGCGGGCGCGATGACAATCTCCTCTACCTCACGGCGGGCAAAAGCCTTTATCGGATTCGCTTGAATTGCCGGGGCTACCATCTGCCCGCGCGATGAGCCTCGCTTCGCTTAATCCCGACCGACAATCCCGCTGGAACTGACCGGCGGTTTTCTGTGAATCCATTTTATGCCACCAGCCAGCCATGCCGCCCCGACCCAGACTCGCAACTGGGTGATCGTGTTCGCAGTCACACTGGCTGTCATCACGTACGTGGATCGCGTGTGCATCTCGAAGTCCGCCGAGTTCATCATGCGCGACCTGCACCTCACCAAGATTCAGATGGGTTACGCGTTCACGGCGTTCGGCTGGGCCTACGCGTTGTTTGAAATTCCCGGTGGCTGGCTCGGCGACAAAATCGGCCCGCGCAAGGTGCTCATGCGTGTGGTAATGATGTGGTCGCTGTTCACCATCGCCACGGGCTGGGCGTGGGGATTGGCATCGTTGGTGTGCTTCCGTTTCCTGTTCGGCATCGGCGAAGCGGGATGTTTCCCGAACGTCACCAAGGCCTTCACGCTGTGGTTCCCGGTACAGGAGCGCGTGCGGGCGCAGGGCATCATGTGGTTGAGCGCGCGCTGGGGCGGAGCGTTCACGCCGTTGCTGGTGGGCTGGATGTTGACCTTCATGGAGTGGCGCTACACGTTCCTTACTTTCGGCATGCTGGGCCTGGTGTGGGCGTGGTTTTTCTTCTCGTGGTTTCGCGACCATCCCAAGGATCATCCCGACGTGAATGCGGCGGAACTCGCGCACATCGGCGACTCCGTCCACGGCGTCGATGCCCACGCGTCGGTGCCCTGGCGAAAACTCCTCGGCAGCCCGTCGGTCTGGATGCTCTGGGGCCAATACTTCTGCATGAGCTATGGCTGGTATTTCTACATCACCTGGTTCCCGACCTACCTGAAGGAGCAAAAGACCTTCGCTGACATGACCGACTGGCAGCGCTCAATGATGGCGTGCGTCCCGCTCTTCTTCGGCGGGCTGGGGTCCATTTTTAGCGGACTGGTTTCGGGCCCTTTGTCGAGGAGCAAACTTGGTCTGGCAAAGACGCGACGCTTAATGGGATTCTCTGGTCTGACGGGCGCGGCGGCGATGTTGCTCCTGTCCACCTTTCAGAATAATCCTTTCCTCGCCGTCCTGGCCATCGGCCTCGCAAGCTTTTGCAACGATCTCGCCATGCCCGGCGCGTGGGGCGCGTGCATGGATGTCGGCGGCAAGCACACCGGCTCGCTCTCCGGCAGCATGAACATGATGGGTAACGCCGGTGGCGCGCTCGCGCCGATGGCCGTCCCGCTCATCCTTGCGGCGACGAACAATAACTGGTCCATCAACTTTTATGTATTCGCTGGCGTGTATTTCCTCGGCGCGTTGTGCTGGATCATGCTCGACCCCATCACGCCGCTCGACCGCGACGAACCTGCCGCCGCTAAATCATGATGGCAGCCACGACTCTCACCGCGTCGAATCAAGTCCGCGTCGGACAGGAGCCTTTCGCCTACGCGGCGAACGCCGATTGGGCACGCCGACCGGCGGGCTTTGTCTGGTCGGAGGTTGCGGCAATCGCCACCGACTCGTGTGATCGCGTCTTCGTTTTCAATCGCGGCGAACATCCGATGATCGTGTTCGATCGCGTGGGAAATTTTCTGCGCTCGTGGGGTGAAGGCGTTTTCGCGCGGGCGCATGGCCTTACCATCGGCCCGGATGATTCAGTCTATTGCACCGACGATCTCGACCACACCGTGCGCAAGTTCACGCCCGAGGGAAAACTCTTGATGACATTGGGCACAAGTGGAAAACCTTCCGACACCGGCGCGACCAGCATCGACTATCGCACGATCCGACACGCCGGCCTTCCATTCTATTTTCCCACCAACGTGGCGCTGTCGCCTGCGGGCGAAATCTATGTCACGGACGGTTACGGCAACGCCCGCGTCCACAAGTTTTCCCCAGCGGGCCAGCTTCTGTTTTCCTGGGGTGAGCCTGGAAGCGGCCCGGGACAATTTCACGTTCCCCACGGCATCGCGGTGGATCGGCAGGGAAACGTCTTCGTTGCCGACCGGGAAAACAGCCGCATTCAAATCTTCTCGCCGAACGGAGAGTTCTTGCGCGAATGGACGGACATTGCCCGCCCTTGCCAGGTCGCGTTTGATGCGGCGGGAAATTTGTTCGTCGCCGAACTCGGCTTTCGCGCCGGCATGTGGCCCGGCACATTTCCGCCGTCGCCCGACGCGACCGGTGGACGGGTCAGTGTCTTTGATCCCGGCGGTGCGCTGCTGGCGCGCTGGGGTGGCGGCGTGAATCCGACGGCCCCCGGTGATTTTTTTGCGCCGCATGACATCTGCATTGATTCCCACGGCGATGTTTATGTGGCCGAGGTCATGATGTCGGCAGGCGGCAATCGTGGCTTGGTGTCGCCGGATTGTCATTCACTGCAAAAGTTCGTGCTTCAGAAATGAATCGAAAATCCTGATCGAAGAAAAATGAAAGCGTGGCGTTTTTACGGATTTGGAGACATGCGGCTCGATGAGGTGCCGGTGCCCGAACTTCAGCCGAGGCATGTGTTGGTCGAACCGCTGTGCGTGCAGCCCAGCGTCACCGAGGCGCAGCTCGCCTTCGGCATTCCGACGCTGGCCTATGACCGCATCAAACGCCGACTTGAATCCGACGCTCCGCTCCAACTTTTCGGCCATGAGTTTTGCGCCCGCATCATTGCCACCGGCCCCGGCGTCACGCGCTTTCACGTGGGCGAACGAGTGGCCGCGCGGGCGAAACTTCCTTGCGAACAATGTCCGCTGTGTCTCTCGGAACGCAGCCACCTTTGCCGCCAGGGACCGGTGATCGGCTTCGATCTTCCCGGCTGCTTCAGCGAAATAGCATCGCTGCCGGAGATTGCGCTCGTCAAAGTCGATGACCGCATTTCGGACAGCGAAGCCGCCTGCCTGCAGTCGCTCAGCGACAGCGTGGCGGCGGTTGAGACGGCCAGCATTCAGATCGGTGACTCGGTCGTGATCTTCGGCCAAGGCAGCATGGGTTTGGAGTGTCTGCAAATTGCGCGCATCAGCGGCGCGGGTCAGGTCATCACCGTGGATGTGCGCGAGGAGTCGTGCCGCATGTCGAAGGAACTCGGCGCCGACCACGCGCTCAACGCCCGCTCGTGCAACGTCGAGACGGCGATTCGCGATCTGACCGGCGGCAATGGAGCCGACGTGGTCTTTGAATGCGCCGGCGGCAGCCCCAAGCAAGGCATGGCCGGTACGCAGACGTTGCGGCAAGCCATCGACGTGGTTCGCTCCGGCGGAAAAATCATTGGCGTATCCTGGTTTGGCGGGCCGTTGGAATTGAACATCGACACGTTGCGCGAGCGCAGCCTGCGCTATCTGTTTCCGGACATCAGCACGCAGGCGCACCTCGAACACACCGTCCGGCTTGTGGCTTCCGGCCGCGTCCGGCTTCGGCCTACTATCACGCATGTGCTCGACGGCTTGGAATCAGTCCCGCAAGCGTTCGAGATCACCGCCAACAAAGGCAAGTATCAAGCGATCAATCCGGCGCAGGTGATTTTGAAAGCATAAGAATTTGACTATCCATCCCCGCTGTTGCACAACACCTCGAACCAGCATCATCCACTAAATCATTTAACCGGAGAAACCACCATGACCACTCTGAAACCTGAAGTGACCCAGTTCCTGTCGGCCCAGCCGCTCAAGATGTTCATCGGCGGACGCTGGGTTCCATCCCAGAGCGGCAAAACTTTTGAAACGCTCGATCCCGGCGAAGGCACCGTGCTCGCGAGCATTGCGGCGGGCGACGTTGCCGACGTCGATGCCGCCGTGGCCGCCGCGCAGGAGGAGTTTCGCAAGAGCGGTTGGGCCACCATGCCCGTCAATGATCGCGCGGTGATTCTCCATCGCCTCGCTGATCTCATCACCCAGCATCAGGAAATCCTCGCGCAGATCGAGTCGCTGGATGTCGGCAAACCGCGCGGCCAGGCCGCCGCCTTCGACGTGCCGCACACCGCGCAAACCTTGCGCTATTACGCCGACCTCGCCGTGCATACGCGCCGTCGTGAACCGATTGCGGTGTCCGGCTTTGACGCGCACACGGTGCGGGTTCCGTACGGGGTGTGCGGTTTTATTTTTCCCTGGAACTTTCCGTTCCTGCTCGTGGGCTGGGGCATTGCGCCCGCGCTGGCCGCCGGGAACACCGTCGTCATCAAGCCCGCTGAAGACACGCCGCTCTCCACGCTGTACTTCGCGAAACTGGCGGAAGAAGCGGGCGTGCCGGCGGGCGTCATCAATGTCGTCACCGGCCTCGGCGAAACGGCGGGCGCGGCGCTCGCGCGTCATCCGGGACTCAAACGCATGTCGTTCACCGGCTCACCGGAAGTTGGCCGGCTCATCGCGGAAGCGTGCGGACGCAATCTGGTGCCAGTGAAGCTCGAACTCGGCGGCAAAGGCGCGGCGGT
>JBKJSC010000025.1:0-4870 GCA_046593035.1 Limisphaerales bacterium
GCGATATGCCGAGAATCTGGCGGCAACGGCGAGATTCACAGGTGCTATGAAGACTCTGGTTCTGATTGTCCTTTGGTGCATACTTTTTGCGGTAAGCTGGCCATTGGCCCTGCTGGCGTTGGTCTTGTTCCCACTCCTTTGGCTGGTGCTGCTGCCCTTCCGGATCGTTTGGGTCAGCATCGAAGCCGTGTTTGCCCTGCTCAAAGCTATCCTCTTTCTGCCGGCCCGACTGCTCGGATATGAGAGTGATCACGGTGTTTGAGGGGGAAGCGAACTTAGAAATTGAGGGAATAGGTCAGGTGGGTAGGAAGACAATCAGGCTAGGGTAAGCCTGGGGGACGCGGTCCCCCAGACCCCCTGGGATTTATCGCATTTTTCCTTGCTCCAGCAGAGGGGCGTGAAAAGAAGAACCGGGCGGACCTCCGAAGAAGTTCGCCCGGCCCCTCTGCTGTTGGCAAGGCTCCAGTCGGCGCTCAGGTTCCATCCCTGGAGAGCCCTATCCTCCGCTGGAGCAAAAGGGTCCTATTTCCCGTTTCCGTTTCCTTGGGGGTCTAGAGGGCGGGAAAGGGGAAAGGAGAGATTGAGCTGGTAGCCTTTGGAGTTGCGGCTCAGTTCTCCCTGTTGGGTCAACTCTTCCAGAGCGGCGCAGAGGGTTTCGGTGCGAATGGCGCAGAGCTTGCGCAACTGCTGCACTGAGAAGACTGGTTCCTGGAGTTGAGCCAAGGCGGCCCGCACGCGCTCCACAGGTGTGGGTTCTGTCTTGGGCTCGGAAACAGGCGCTTCCAGCACCCTCAGGGCTAAGGCGGATCCCGATTGAGTGAGTTGGAGGGGGATGTGGTCTTGGCAGGGAGCGGCGCGATGTTCGGTGGAGAGGGTCAACTGGGAGCCTTTACGGCGCATGTAAAGGTTGGAGTCGCCCCAGCCATGGAGTTCACTGGAACCGCGCAGGGCCTGGCCTGGACGGCTGCCGTTGGAGTCCTTGCGGGCGTGATGGACCAGGAGAACGGCCAACTGAAACTGGCGCTGCAATTCCCGGAGAAAGGAGAGCAGTGTTGCGATTTGGGTGGCATCGTTTTCATCCACCCGGTGAAGACGGATCAAGGGGTCCAGGATGAGCAAGGTAGGGCGAAGAGCCTCGACGGTCTTGCTCAGGCGCTGGCGGTCTGTGGGCGTGTCTAACCGAAGAGAGGGAGCGGTGATGACCTCCACGGGCAGGGAGTCGAAGGGCACTTGGGCCATCGCGGCGATGCCCTCCAGGCGCTGGCGCACGATGGCCAGCGAGTCTTCGGCCGGAAAGAGCAGCACCTTGCCGGGGCGTGGAACTGGGAACTGCCGCAGGCAAGCGGTGCCCGAAGCGACACTCAGGGCGATATCCAGAGCGAGAAAGCTTTTGCAGCATTTGGGCTCGCCTCCGAGAATGCCGACGGCTTGTTCGGCCCAGAGTCCTTCGACTAACCACTGGGTTTGCGGGCCGGTGGTGGAAAGTTGACTGGCGCGTTGGAATGGAAGCAGGTTCATGGTTTTCGAGAGGGTTTGGGATCCAGAGCAAAGACTTCGAAATAGAGTTTCTCATCAATCCGCTCGCGTTCCTGGTGCGAGGCGGCCGCCAAGAGATCATTGGCCATGTTCATGAGCAGGCGCAGGTTGCCGGCGGCGTGCTCGCAGAGAGTGGTGAGGAGCGAGGCGGTCAGGAGCCCGGGATTCCCGGCGGCTCTGAGCAGGTGATTCAGGCAGTCCTGGAGTTGTTTGGGAGTTAAGGCGTCCAAGCGCAGGCGCACGCGGATGCGGCTGGCGATGGGCAAGAGGTCCAGATCGGCCAAGCGGCTGGCCAGGCGTTGATCGCCCGAGAGCACAATGGTGAGAATGGAGCGAGAGTCCAGGTCCGCGCTGGAGAGCAAGCGCAGTTCAGACAAGACGGTGGAGGACATCTCCTGGGCTTCGTCGATCAGGAGCACGGGCCGGTAGACGGCCGTCTCGATGTGCGTGAGCCATTTTTGGCGGAGCACATTGGAACTGTGCCAGCGGTTGCGGGCCGACAACGGAACGCCGAAGAGATGGCCGAGTTCCCGGTAAAAGTCGGTCACCCCAGCTTGGGGCCGAGTGAGAGAGCCGACGGCCAGATCACGCAGTTGGCTCAGCCGTTCGGAGAGGATGCGCAAAGCGGCGCTTTTGCCCGAACCGCAATCGCCGATGACGAGGGCAAAGCCGCCGTCGCCGATTTGCTGTTCGATGCGCCAGCAGAAGCTTTCGATCTGGGGAAAGGCCAGCAAAGCCGAAGCCGGCACTTGTTGGGAGAAGGGATTAAATTTGAGGCCGTAAAGGCCCAGGAGTTTTTTATTCATGGGAGGTTGTGGGGTTCTCGTCGTGTTTGGGCAGATAAGCCGGAGGCAAACCGGTGGTGGCATACTGCTGGATGATTTTCTTGAGCAGCGGCGCCATGCCCGGCGCGGCAACCGGTTCAGGGGAACGGACGATGGAGTCTTTGGGAGCGCGCAGCCCCTGGGCATTCTTGGTTTTATCCTGCGGGTAAAGGCGGCAGAGAATGTCGCCGGTGTGGAGATCGGAAAGATAGACCGTGCTCAAGTCCCAGGAGGCATAACGCACGGTGAGCTTTTCCAGATGGGCATAGCGGGAAGGGATTTCAAAACGAATGCCCTCCAAGCTGAGAGTGCCGTCGCTGCGGCGTTGGGTGCGCTGGACCTCGGTCGTAAAAGCCAGTTTGAGCTTATCGGTGTCCGGACAGGCCCGGCCCACATCCTTGTCGTTGAGAAAACGTTGCAAGGGAGTCTGGCCGGTTTCGGAGTGGCCGGTGCGATTGTATTCCAGCTCGACCCAGGCGAGGGTCGCCTCGTTGAGCTGGTCCAAAGTCAAATCGGCCACCCCTTCGAGCATCGGCAGGAGCCGCCCTTCAATCTGGCCCCAAAAGGACTCTTGCTTGCCGTTCTGGTAAGGCGAATAGGCCAGCGTGGTTTCATGCAGAATGCTCAGGCGCATTAGCCCGCGGCTGGTCTCGGCCGCGAGCATGGCCGAGCCGTTGTCGGTCATGAGCGCCCGGGGCAAGGAACGCTTTTGCAAACCCTGGCTTAAGCCGTGGCACAGATCCTCGGCACCCTCGGCCAAATACCATTGGGCATGGCAGCAGAGGCGGGAACGATCATCCGAGATCCCCAACAAAATGGGATAGGTCCATTGTCCCGTCGGCAAGAGCACGCGCAGGGAGCCATGATGAAAATCCAGGTGCCAGAGTCCGTTGACATACTCACTTTCATAACTGCGGATCTCGCGGTTCTCATAGCGCTGCTCGGCCGCTTGGGCTCCCGGGCTATGGACGGGACCACGACGGGGCCGCTTGCGCAGACCGTGGCCTTTCATGAAACGCAACACCGAGACATAGGCCGGCAGGGAGCCCAGTTCGGGCTGTTGTTCCAGCAAGACGGCGATGTTGTCGAAATGCAGTTGGTAGCTCCAATTGGGATGCTGGCGATATTGGGTGGCCAACAGTTCCGCCAGCTTTGGACCCACGGCCGGGTGGGTGCCTTGATCGGAGCGGATCTTGCGTTTGAGCACCTCCACCGGACCGCCCTTGGCGCGGAGTGCTTTGTAATACCAGCGCTCAATCGTCGAGCGTCCCAGAGAGATCCATTGGCCGCTGATCGGATGACACCACTTTTTGGCCGCCAATTCCTTGAGTTTAGGTTGCAGCTCGCCTCGCGCGGGAGGCGCAGCCAAAAGCAGTCCGATAACGCTGAACCGAAAATGGGCCCAGCGCTCGTGAGACCGGAGGTTTTGTTGTTCTTTTTCCATGGGGATACCGAGTTTTCGATTTTTCCCACCACTTCGGTGGCTCGGACGGCTTTTTAAGACACCTCCGAGATCGGGTCACCCGGCATCCTCTGCGGGAAAAAGAAGCTCCCTCAGCAAGTGCGCTCCAGCGGAATGGAAGTCGTCGTCAGGGGAGAAAGAAATTTGAGCAACTCCAGCAATTGACCTGGAGCATCGACTCGGAAGAATTGGGCCAGGGACAAGGGCAGACTCTGTTCGCAAATGACCGGCATGAGCCGCGCTCGAGCGATCTTCCAAAAGGTGCTCTGCACGAACGTCTCCAACCACCATTGGCGCCAGCGCTCCAGCGTGCGCCGGTCAATCCCCAGGGCTTCGCGCAAGATTCGCATCCGCTCCGGCGTGATCCCGTGGTGGGCGGCCGAAACCAGCACGACCAGCACCCCATGATACACCCGGCGACCCAAGAATCGCACCGACGGCGGGGTGTGCCGTTTGCGGCACCCGTCTTGGTCACAGCAAAAACTAAGACGATAAATCTCCTCGATCTTCTCAGTCCCAGTGCGCGGTTTGCGCTTGTATTTAGCGCAATGCAGTTTGCCCACCAGGCACGCTAAACAGCCCCCCTGACGGATCACATCGGCACGATCGACATCGATTTTCTCCAGATACTGGTGTAACTGTGAACTGGCCAGCTCATGCTGGCTGAAATACTCTTTTTTCGTTCGTTTCACACATTAACGAAAAAGAGAATGCCCCCGCCTGGCAAGCCTGGGCGGGGGTCTATACTTGAGCCGAGTTTTTCAAGATCCGCGAGGAAGTCGCAGCCACTTCCCTCAAGAACCACGATCCCAAGCCCATCATCCCACCTCGCTTTTTGAGTTCGTGCTCACGACACTCAGGGCCGCTTATGCTTCGACCGCGAGCGCGCGGGGAGTCGCGCCCTATCATCTGGCGCTCACCGATTTCCTGAACCCACCGGAGGTGACTGCGCTGGACCTGAGCACCTTGGGCACGGCGAGCGGCCGGCCGATTGGCATCCAGGCCATCGACGACTTCGAAGTTATCCGAGTCTGGCTCAGTCTTCGCA
>JBKJSC010000011.1:0-3863 GCA_046593035.1 Limisphaerales bacterium
AAAAACCCGGTGGTATCCGGATTGTTGTAGTTCACCGTCGGATTGGGGATCAGGGACGGATTGCTCGCGGTGGCCGTGATCGTCAGGGTCTGGCCGCTCTCGTTGAGACCCGCGCCGGGGGTGATGCCCGCCAGGGTCACCGTCTGCACGCCCGCATTCACACTGAGCGTCACGTTGCTGAGCGCGCTCAACGTCGGCGCATCGTTCACGTACCCCACCTGGATCACAAAGGTTTGGGCCACGCTGGTATCCTGGCCGCCATTGGCCGTCCCGCCGTTGTCATGCAGTTGTACGGTCACTGTCGCGTTCCCGCTGGTATTCGCCGCCAGCGTGAACGTGAGCGTGCCCGTGGCAACGTCAATCGCCGGCTGCGCGCTGAACAACGCGGGGTTGTCGTTGCTCACGATGAAGTTGAGGGTCTGCGATGATTCACTGGCCGGCCCGGGGCTGATCGCGGTGGCAAAGTTCGCCTGCGAGTATGGGCCGGAATCTTCCGCCACAATGACATTACGGAGTCCGGCCTTTCCAGCCGCGCCCGCGTTGTATATCGCTTGGATTTCCGACTGTGAGAGCGCGCGGTTGTAAACCGCCAACTCGTCAACCGCGCCTGAGAACCAATTCGGAGAATACGCAGTATTCCAACTCGCCACTCCCATGGTCATCGGCACAGTCGTGGCCGTGTAGCCGTCGGTGTAAGCGACGGAGTTTTGAAGAACTCCATTCACGTACAGTTGAATCGTCGAGCCGTCGTAAACCCCCGCCACATGCACCCATGTATTCACTGGAATGAACGCACCCGCACCGATATTATGGGTCGAATCTCGATACAGATTGAAGGTTGTGTACCCAGAGGGATCCGAATCCAAGATCCATCCGTTATAGGAGCCGCCATACTTGGAAGCAATCACGCCACCTGCTAGGCCTGAATTACCAGCTTTGACCCAGGTCTCAACCGTCAGCACGGCCGGCCGCAGAGCCGCAGAGTCTGGAACGGACACATACGAACCTCCGCTGAAACTAAACGCCTGGCCCACCTCGCCCGTCACGAAGGTCGCACCGTTTTGCAGTGAGCCGTTGTTGCCGCCCACGCTGTCGTTGGCGTTGTTCTCGGCCTTATACCACGCCACCGCGCCACTCGGAACGATGACGAAGCTTGGCGCAGTGTTCACCGAGTTGACCGTCACCGTGAAGGTGCGGGAGATCGATTTGGCCACGCCATCAATGCTGGTGTCGTCCGTCACCGTCACTGTGATCACCGCCACTCCGCTCAGGTTCGCCGTCGGCGTGTAAGTCAAATACCCCGTCGGATTGGTTCCCGTGTAGCTCACCGGCGGGTTCGGGATTAACCCCGGATTGCTCGACGTAGCCGTCACCGTCAGCGTCTGGGATTCACCACCACCGGCACTGATCCCGGTCAAATTCACCGTCTGCAAGCCGGCGTTCTCATTGATCGCCGCGGGATTGGAGATCGGGTCCAGCGTCGGCGAGTCGTTCACCGCGACCACCGTCACCGTGAAGGTCTGCACCACGGTGTCCACGCCGCCATTGGCCGTGCCGCCGTTGTCCATCACTGTCACCGTGATCACCGCCGTGCCGCTCGCGTTGGCCACCGGCGCGAACGTCAAGAAACCGGTCGTGACCGCGGCGTTGGTTAGGCCGCCGAAGTTCACGCTGGGATTGGGGATCAGCCCCGGATTGCTCGACGTCGCGGTGATGGTCAGCGTCTGGCTGCTCTCGTTAACCGGCCCGCGGGTGATGCCGTTCAGGGCCTTCGTTTGCACGCCCGCATCCTCGCTGAGGGTCACGTCGGTGAGCGCGCTCAAGGTGGGCGCGTCGTTCACCGACAACACGCTGATCACGAAGGTCTGCGCTACGCTGGTGTCGGAGCCGCCGTTGAGCGTGCCGCCGTTGTCGTGCAGCTTCACCGTCACCGTCGCGGTGCCGCGCGCACCAGCCGCCGGGGTGAAGGTGAGCGTGCCGGTGGCGACATCAATGGCCGGCTGCGCGCTGAACAATGCCGTGTTGTCGTTGCTCACGATGAAGTTGAGGGTCTGGGACGATTCATTGGTCGGCCCGGCGCTGATCTGCGTCGCGAAGCCGGGCTGCGAATACGCGCCGGAGTCTTCCGCGACTTTGACCTGGAAGCTGCCCGGCAGGAAACCACCGAGCCAAAGGCTGGTGACAGGTTGATTGGCCGTGTCCACAAACGAACGCACCGGCGTCTTGGAGCCGGTGTGCGGATCGAACGAAGAGAGCGTGCCCGAGCCATCAATCGAAGAGTAGAACGTGCCGTTCCCGTCAATCGCCAGGCCACCCCAGTAGCCGGAAACAAGGCTGCTGGTGACAGCCGCCGCCGCTGTGCTTGTATTGATGGCGGCCACTCTTCCGGAGTAGGCTTCAATTGCCCACAACGTGCCGCCGCCGTCAAAGGCCAGGCCGCTCACATACTGCAGGCCGGTGTTGCCGATCCAAGTGGCCTGGCCCGTGGTCTTGTCGATCTTGTAAAGCCAGCCCATGGCTCCATAAAGGTTGTAGTCCACCGTGTAAAGATCGCCGCTGGCGTCTGAAGCCAATGCAAGCAAAATGGGCGGATAACCCCCAAACGGAGCACCGGGCGGGGTACCCACAGGCGTAACCGCACCGGTTGCCGGGTCAATGGTCACCAATTGGGGCGCGTTGACAAAATTACGGGTGAACGTCCACACCCTGCCATCCGGCGTGACGGCGCGCTGATAGGAGTATTGATTTGCGCTGAAGTCGCCCGTGGATGTAAACACGCCGGTCGCGAGATCCAGACTTCCGCTTTCAGCACCGGCATCTTTGGAGACCTGCATGTGGCCAAGGACGAGGTTCGCGGAGGAGATATTGAAGCTCGGCGCAATGTTCACCGAGTTGACCGTCACCGTGAAGGTGCGGCTGATCGATTTGGCCACGCCGTCAATGCTGGCGTCGTCCGTCACCGTCACCGTGATGAGGGCCGAGCCGTTGGCGTTGGCCACCGGCGTGTAACTCAAATATCCCCCAGTCACGCTGCCAAACTCACTGGCAAATACTATCGCCGTCGGGTTGGGGATCAGCCCCGGATTGCTCGACGTGGCGGTCATCGTCAGCACCTGGATTTCACCACCACCGGCACTGATCCCGGTCAAATTCACCGTCTGCAAGCCGGCGTTCTCATTGATCGCCGCCGGGTTGGGGATCGGGTCCAGCGTCGGCGGGTCATTTACCGCGACCACCGTCACCGTGAAGGTCTGCACCACGGTGTCCACGCCGCCATTGGTCGTGCCACCGTTGTCCATCACCGTCACCGTGATCAACGCCGTGCCGCTCGCGTTGGCCACGGGCGTGAAGGTGAGGAAACCGGTCGTGACCGCGGCGTTGGTTAGGCCGCCGAAGTTCACACTGGGATTGGGGATCAGCCCCGGATTGCTCGACGTCGCCGTGATCGTCAGCGTCTGGCTGCTCTCGTTAACCGGGCCGCGGGTGATGCCGTTCAGGGCCTTCGTTTGCACGGTCGCATCCTCGCTGAGGGTCACGTCGGTGAGCGCGCTCAACGTGGGCGCATCGTTCACCGAGTTCACGCTGATCACGAAGGTCTGCGCCGCGCTGGTGTCGGAGCCGCCGTTGAGCGTGCCGCCGTTGTCATGCAGCTTCACCGTCACGGTCGCCATGCCGTGCGCACCAGCCGCCGGGGTGAACGTGAGCGTACCCGTGGCGACATTAATGGCCGGTTGCGCGCTGAACAACGCCGTGTTGTTGTTGCTCACGATGAAGTTGAGCACTTGCGATGATTCAGCGGGGGGGCCGGCACTGATCGAACTGGCGAAGCCCGTCTGGGTGTAAGGGCCGGAATCTTCCGCCAC
>JBKJSC010000024.1:0-14045 GCA_046593035.1 Limisphaerales bacterium
CGCGAATTTCGCCGATCACCGTCATGGATTCGATCTCCGCGGCGTTCTTGCGTCGCTTGGCGACGATGGCCAGTCCCGCTTCCAAAACTTGCGAGTACGCGTGAGCCATTTTCAACCCGCCGACATCCGGGCTGACCACGGTCAAATCCGGCAGGTGCATTTCCCGCAAATAATCATACATCACCGGCGCGGCGTACAGATGGTCCACCGGGATGTCAAAGAAGCCTTGAATCTGTTGGGCGTGCAAATCCATCGTCAGCACACGATTCGCTCCGGCGGCGACAAGCAAGTTGGCCACGAGCTTGGCTGTGATGGGCACGCGCGGCTGGTCTTTGCGATCCTGCCGAGCATAACCGTAAAATGGCAGCACCGCCGTGATGCGCTTGGCGCTGGCCCGCCGCAACGCGTCCATCATGATGAACATCTCCATCAAATGATGATTGGTCGGCGGACTGGTGGATTGGACCACGAACACTTCCTCCCCGCGGACGTTCTCCTCGATCTTCACAAACGTCTCGCCATCGGGAAAGGCGTTAACCGTGCATTTGCCCGGCTCGACCCCGATGTATTCACAGATGGAGCTGGCGAGTGGAGGATTGGAAGTGCCGGCGAATATTTTCACGCTGAAATTGGATGGTTGGTCTGGGCCAAAATAAAAAAACCCGTCGTCGCCGGGTTGAACTGCAACCAAACTGTAACAATGAGCTTGGGTCGCGCAAGCGCAATCTTCCCAGTACCGCCCGCTTCGATGAAATTGGTGCCAGAGGAGGGAATTGAACCCCCGACCAAAGGCTTATGAGTCCTCTGCTCTACCCCTGAGCTACTCTGGCCCAAATACCTTATTCAAAGGCACTACAAATAAAATGACTCGATCCGGATTTTTGAATTGTCACCTTGTTTGTCACCGATGATTCAATCCTGCGCCAAACACGCTCAATCACACGGTCAAACCAGCCAAGCTGGTCTTCAACAAAATCAGCGAAAATCCCTACCGGCTCGAATCGTCCGCGACATACTACGGATTGCTCAAACGCGCTGGCAAGCAGTTTCGTCGCTCCCTCAAAACCACCGACCGCAAGCTGGCCGAGCGCCGCTTGGCCGAACTCCGCCTGCAAATTGACAACCTTTCCCTCACCGAAGACGCCAGCGTGAGCTTCGAGGACGTTGCCCGCCGCTGGCTGGAAACCACGCGCCATGCCCTCAAGGCCAGCAGCATCACCCGCCGCGAAACCTGCATCAAGAATCTCGTCCCGTTTTTCAAGGGCGTCACCCTTCGCAATGCCACTGCCCGTCATTGCGAACGCTGGCTGACCGAGCGGGGCCGCAGCATCGCGCCGCAGACCTTCGCCCATGAATTAGGCACCTTGAACGCCGTTTTCAACTTCGCCACCCGACAAGGGTTGGTGCTGGTGAACCCCGCGCGCGACATCAAGCGCCGGAAAATCACGCAAGCCGAGATCACCGTCCCTACCCGCGATCAATTTCAAAAGCTCATCGCGGCCATCCGCGTTTCCGATGGACGCCTGGACAATCAATTCAAGTCCAAGCCGGGGGCCGACCTCGTGGAACTCCTCGCCTACTCCGGTTGCCGCTTGGGAGAGGCCACGGCTCTCCGTTGGGCGGACGTGAGCTTCGAGCGCAACTGTGTCACCGTCACCGGCGGCGACAACGGCACCAAGAACTACGAGCATCGCACCGTGCCAATGACGGAAGCCTTGCGGGGACTGTTGCTCCGCGTCCGCGCTGAGAACCAGCCGGCGGATACCAGCTTCATCAGCCCCATCAAAGACGCCAAGAAATGTTTGCACACCGCCTGTCGCAAGCTTGGCTTCCCGTCATTCACCCACCATGATTTTCGGCACTTCTTCGCCACCACCTGCATCGAGGCGGGCGTGGACATTCCCACCATCAGCAAATGGCTTGGGTACAAGGACGGCGGCGCGCTGGCGATGAAAGTCTATGGGCATCTGCGGCAGGAACACAGTTTCGCCATGATTAAGCGCGTGAGTTTCAACTCCGAGAAACCGGCCAATGTCGTCAAGTTGCCCGCCGCCGCGACCGCGTAAACAAGGCATCGCTCAAGCTCTCCGCATTGACGAAAATACGTTGGAGGCGTAAAACGCGCCCATGAGTGGAGGAAGTTTTTATTACAATCCGACCCGCGAGGAGCAGACAGATGACAAGCCGCATGCCTGCCTTTGGGAATTGCTTCGCCGGAATCGAGAGTTTCAACTCGACTCCAAAATCTGGGTCGATTCCTGGAACAAGTGCGAGGATCTGCTGGATATTTTTGGCAAATTGAACGACCAACAAAAACACGGGAAACAAGGCAAGAAAAACCAGGGCCGGCGCATCCAACTCAGAAACCAACTGTTCGCTATCAAGCACGGATGCTTGCCATATTTCGTCTGGGAACCAACACAACCCGGCCAGCCGGCCAACAGCGTGGAGCCGACACCTCAACAGCTTAAAGCTACGCGTGCATGGAAACGTGCTGAATACATCCATTGCGCTTTAAGCTGGCTGCTTCCGCCTGTTGAATGGAGTGCGCCGTTACCTTCTACCGACACCAGCGACGACCGCCGCATTGATAATCCAGACCGACCGGAGGAATTTCGTCCGGAACTGGACTCCAAGCAGATGGAAGAGAATCGGCGTTATTGTCCACTGCACTTGGACATGGAATGGCCGCTTACCCCGCCTAGTTTCCGTCAAGCGTTCATTCGCGCTGCCACGCCGGGCTGGGAAGGAGATAAAGTTGAAGAGTTTGACCTGCATGAATTGGCGATGCGGCTCCTCAGAATCGGCAGCTTGATCCCTAGCGCCGATTCAAATTATCCGCCGCCGTCAGCGCAGGAACTGGAGCAGGCGAAGCATGCACTTTATGCAGTCGCCTGCGGAAAACTGGGAATGATGCGTGAACGGTTCAAGTGCTTCATCATACCCAGCAGCACGACCTATCGCCGAAGTCAGTTCGATCAGGTCATCGCGGAGATTGAGAAGCACTTCGAGATTTATCCTGACGGGCTTTATCCGAAGGCGAGCTATTTAGGCCGAGATAACCAATGGGACGCATTCTTGATTGCAGAAGATTTGCCGAGAAAGGGACAGCATCTGGACTATCATGAAACGGCGCGGGAGATAGTTGCTCTACGCGAAAAGATGGATGTTTTTGATGTCAAATCCAGAGCTGCCAGCAAAATCGAGGCCGACGTAAAAGACCGCTGTAACGCCATCGAGCATTGGATTAGGTGCGTCTATCCCCACCTCAATCCACGGCCATTTGTGTCGCGCAAAGGCCGGAAAACTCTGCCGGAAAAGTCCTAAGACTTTCCCGCCAATCAGGGAATTGACCCTCAGTTTCAGGCGTGTTTATTGCCGGTATTCATCAGGACTGATCCTGGAACCGACAATAAACACGATGAAACCGCACGATGAACTAACGGCCCCCGGCCAGCCGCTCACGAAACTGGCCTTTACGCGGTGCGAGGCCGCGAAAATTATCTCCGTCTCTCCGCCAACGATTGACCGCCTGGCCGCGCGCGGCCTGCTCCGGCCTTCACGCGCCACGCGACGGCCAATTTACAGCCTCCAGGAACTCGAACGCTTCCTGCGCGAAACCACCGCTGAATCGAATGAGCACGTCACCTCAACTCGGCACCATTTCTTTTTACGATTCGCCTGCGGAGGAGGTCGTCACCGTGTCCGTGGAAAGTGTTTCTATCAAACCGGGGCACCCACCCAAGTTGGTGCTCATCGGCCCCCTATTCGCCTCGGCTACGCTCCGGCTTACCGAGGGCAATGTTCGGATATTGCGCGATCTGTTGGATTCCGTCAGGTCGGCGGAATGGAGCGGGAGGCGGAGCAGGAGAGGAGATAAGGCGGGGAGAGAAGGCGGAAGAATCAGGACAGGGAGGAAGGCAGATACTACCCGGCAATCAACCAAAACCAAAACTTTATGAACAGGGATTACTCATTAAGAGACAGAGCCACACAGCCACAGAAAGCCACTCACGCCAACCAAGCTTCAGAGCGATTGAGCCAGGGAGCCATTGATGCTACCGATGCCACACAGGACAAGCCCCAACTTTTCACCCGCGTTCCGACAATTCCCGAAGCCGTGCAGCATTCCTTGGCGGACGGATTCACCGAGGATTCCTTGTTCACCTTCGCCCGCGCACTTAAGGCGTTTGAAATGACCCACGACCGCAGGCTCTCGCCGGAGGAACTTTCATCCGCCTTCGTTCAGTGGTGGATTGCTGCCAAGCCCAAACTCCCCGGCGACGCCAGCTTCGACGAATACCGCCTGTTGTCCTTGGAGGTGTTCAACCGCATCAGGTTTCCCCTCGGCGCGAATGCTTTGGAAGCCGCCATCCAGCGCGCCGACACCGAACCGCTGCCGCCATGCGTCGCCAGCTACCAAGACGCGAGGCTTGGGCGGTTGCTGGCCGTCTGCTACTATTTGCAGCAGTTCAACGGTGAAAGTCCTTTTATCCTGAGCGTTCGAGATGACGGACGCATCATGGGCATCACCGATAAGAAGCGTGCCGCGAAACTGCTCAACGGCCTCTCGCTCGACGGATGGCTGGTGATGGTCGAGAAGGGTGTTCAGGGTGTCAAAAGGGCCACCCGTTACCGCTTCGTTCAGAATCCACAGGCTCCGGGCCAACCATAACCACCAACGTTTCACCCCGCCGTCCCGCCGTCCTGCCGCCGCCTGCCCGCGATTCGACTGCGCGTGCAATGGTGGAGGGCGGCGGAACCGGCAGCCAATCGCTCCAAGTGCCAATTCCGGCTCAACGCGCGCCACTCGCAACCCTACGTAATCTCGACCTCACACCTGGCTTTCACCCTTTTTGAATTTTGTTCTTCCGCCGCCTGACCCATTGCCAATCCGCCATCTCGGCACCTTCTCTTTCTTAACTGGCTCCAACTCGACAGGCGTTCGCTCCCAGCCCATCCTGTCTCCTTTAAGAGAGACGTTACCAGGGATTTTGAACTGGTAGCGCGGGCGACCCGCCCGCCTTGGTCGGCGACTCGCCGGCCAATCCCCTGCTTTCCTCCCTGCCGACTTGGTTCGGTTGCCCCAACTCACTCTTGATCCTTCCCGGCTTCCGTTTCATTCTTCTCTCGTGCCGCCGACGCCACAACCGCAAACCCTTGATGACCTGCTCGCCCAGGCCGCGCACTACGCCGAGTTTTCCATGCGCAAGTATGGCCGCCTGACCCCGGTGCTGTTCCTCATTGGCGCGGACGGTCAACTGCTCATGTTCGTCCCCGAAAGCCTTGCCGACGACGCGGCCAAGGACGACTTCGCCACCACCGCGCGCCTCGTCTGCATCGCTCACGGTGCGACCGCGTGCGTCATGGTCTTGGAAGCCTGGGCCAAGTTCGCCACGCCGGGCGAAAAACTCGACATGACCGAAGCGCCTTCCGAAGCGTTTGACCGGCGCGAGGTAATCGTGCTCATGGGCGAATCCCGCGAAGTGCAGCGGCAAAAATTCCTGCCCATCCTTCGCAGCGGCAACGGACGGTTCTTCGGCTTTGGCGAATCCGATGCCCTGGCGATGGATGGAATGCAAGGCCGCTTCGCGCAAATCCTCCCGCCCAAAGTACCGGACGAGGCCACGCGCGAAGTTGTCCAGGCCATGCTCAAAGTGAAAGGCGTCTCCAAAGCCAAGCGGATGCCGCCCTCTCCGCCTCGATTTCCTTCTCCGCCTCGGTCGGGGAGAGTCTGACGCCACCCTCGCCCAGCGGATGGGAGAGGGGCTGGGGGTGAGGGCTTCGGGTGAGGTGTCTCAAGTCCTCGTAACAATCGCCGGTCCCCGCTTTTGAAAGTCAACGAGTTCGCGCTCGGCACTTCAATCGCTGTACGGCTCCAGCCTTCAACTTTGAACCTTGAACTTTGAACACCCTCTGCAATTCCACCATTGCCAGCCCGTTCTGTTTCGCTACGCTGGCGCCCGTTACGAACCGAGAAAAAACTATCGAGAAAATTTAATAATCCAATCTGCGTAGCTTCGGCTACGGGCCGCATCGAAAACCGCGAATTTTCCAGGCCCGCACAGAACTCGACCGAGCACGCGCCCCATCGGGCGCGGCTTGGCGTGTCTTCTGTGCAAGGCGCTTCGCGGTGCCTCGATGCGGGGCGCGTTGGGTTCGCGCCCCTTCTGTTGAGGAGGATTCCGTTTCCATCGCTCGCAAGCACGAGCCGTGGGATCACGTTACGAACATCTGAACAAGGAGGAGTTGCTTCGCCTGCTAGAGGCGCGGGAGCAGCGCGACAAGACGCGCTTTGGCCTCGTGTGGGAAGCCAACGAGATTGAGCGCGACAAGGCGCTCAACAACGATTTCGTGGCACTGGATTTGGATGCGAAGTTGAGCGTCCCGCCCACGCCGCCGCCGGGCGGCTGGCGCAATCTCATCATCCAGGGCGACAACTACGACGCCTTGCGCTATCTCCGCATGACCTTTGCCGGGCAGGTGAAGTGCATCCTGATTGACCCGCCCTACAACACCGGCAAAAAGGATTTCGTCTATAACGACAGCTTCGTGGACGATAAAAATTCGTGGCGCTTTTCGACGTGGATCGAATTCCTCTACCAGCGTTTGGTGATCGCCCGCGATCTGCTCACCGAAGATGGCGTGTTGCTTTGCTGCATCAACGACGAGAACCGGGCGAAGCTTGAAATGCTTTTGGATAAGGTGATGCCGAAGCGGCGGATTGGAAGTTTCGTCTGGCGCACGAAGGACTCGGCTAACGATGCCGGCGGTAACATGAGCCAGGTTCACGAGCACGTGCTCGTTTACGCAAAATCTGCTTTCGCGTTCAAAGGTAAGGCGTTGACGCTGGACGATTATCGCAACCCCGACACCGACCCGCGCGGCGATTGGACACCACAGCCACTGACGAAGGCCGCTACCCTTACTTCACGCGAAAACACCTACTACCCGGTCCAAAACCCGACAACTGGCTACTGGTATCCATGCGATCCCGACCGGGTTTGGGCTTATGCAACCGAGCAGAAAATCAAACCGGACCAGAAACTTCGATCCGAGACGATGGAGGAATTGATTCGCCAGAAAGAAATCTATTTCCCGCCGTGCAGCCCGCTGGACGTAATGAGGTTTGAGACTAAAGACGCATTGCTCAAGGCAATACGTTCTGGCAAAGGGCCGATTCTCCCGAAAAAGAAGAAGCCTTTATTGCGTGAAGACCTGCCGGACCTTGATTTTTGGGTCGGGAAGCCGATCGCCACTGGCCGTCCGTCCAGAAAAGACTTCCTGAAAAATAAAGACAAGATGGTTGCGCCGGTTAGCAGTTGGATCGCAGGCGAAAAGGAAGTCGTGGACACATTTTACGACGACGAAGCGGAGCAAATAGAGCTGTTGCGTTCGGCGCGTGGCGGTGAAGGCGGTGATGCCATCGTGAGCATTTTGGGAAAGAAAGCCTTCGATCATCCGAAGCCGCCATCCCTCATACGCGCGCTCATCGCGCAATCTAGCGGTCCGAACGACATCGTTTTGGATTTCTTCGCCGGTTCGGGCACGACCGCACAGGCAGTGCTGGAGGCAAATCAAGCTGACGGAGAAAAAGGCCGGCGGCGCTTCATTCTTGTCTCAAGCACCGAAGCCACGACGGACGAGCCGAATAAAAATGTCTGCCGAGACATCTGTGCCGTGCGCGTCGGCAATGTGATCAACGGCTACGGGAATACACCGGGCTTGGGAGGTGATTTTGCATACCTGCTCGCGCGCAGGATTCCGACGGGCGAACTGTTGGAAATCCAGCACAGCCAAGTTTGGGCAGCCCTTCAACTTGCCAAACTCGAAACGATGACGCCTTACGAAGATGCACCGTTCCTCTGGGCCGGTGACGAAGACTCGGCCATCTGCTACGTCCCGCGCTTCAGCCGCGAGATCGTTACTGCGCTCCGTCGCAAGGTGAAGTCATCCGCCGAGGTCGCGGTTTACTCGTGGCAGCCGCAGACCTTGCGCCAGCACATCCGCGAGACGCACGTCACGCATTTCGCCGTCTCGGAAACACTCACCCGCTGGTTTGGCCTAAATCTCACGCTCACTCCCGCATGAGCCGCACGACGCCCAAGCCATTTCAGGACGCCGCGATGCAAAGCGGCCTGGCGATCTTTGGCGAGTGCAAGCGTCTGCTCGACGCTACACCGGACGACGCGACCAGTCGGGCGGCCACTGTTTCGCAGCACGGCATGTTGCTGCTCGAAGCGCCGACCGGCGCGGGCAAGACCCTGATTGCGGGTCATCTCATCGAAAAGTTTTCCGCCAATGAAGGCGTGGTGTGGTTCTGGTTTGCGCCGTTCAAGGGCGTCACCGGTCAAACCGCTTCCGCGCTTCGCGCCGAACTGCCCGGCCTGCGTTTGCGCGAGCTTTCCGAGGATCGGCAGGCGGCGGACAGCCGCACGGGTGATGTGTTCGTGACGACGTGGCAGACAGTGGCCACGAAAGCCAAGGACAACCGCAACGTGCATCGGCCCGGCGAGATGAACCTGACGGTTGAAGAGCTGGTGGCCGGTCTGCGCGACAAGAAACTTCGGGTTGGCGTGGTGGTGGATGAAGCTCATCACGGATTCTTCGGTGCGGGAACGGAAACACAGGCGATGAAGTTTTTTCGTGAGGTGTTGCGCCCGGAATATACCGTGCTCGTCACCGCGACGCCGGACGACGCGGACATTGCGCGCTTTCAACAATCGCTCGGCAAGGCGCGGCTGAACCGCATCACCATCAGCCGACATGAGCCGGTGGACGAGGGCTTGATCAAGGAAGGAGTCAAGTGCGTTGCCTACTTCGCTCCGCCGGGACAGGAAGCGCTTGTGGATTATGAGGACGTGGCCTTGCGTGACGGCGTCGCGTTGCACAACAAGATCAAGGACGAGCTGAAAAAGCTGCGCGTGCCGCTCACGCCGCTGCTGCTCGTGCAGGTGGATTCCAAGGACAAGAGCGTGGAGAACGCCAAAGAGCGGTTGAAGACTCTGGGCTTTACCGAGGCGCAAATCGCGGTCCACACGGCGGAGGAACCGGACAGCGGATTGTTGGCGCTGGCGAACGACGAAACGCGCGAAGTCCTCGTTTTCAAGATGGCCGTAGCTCTGGGCTTCGACGCACCGCGCGCCTTCACGCTGGTCTCGATGCGGGCCGCCCGCGATGAAGACTTCGGCGTCCAGCTTGTCGGGCGCATTCTCCGCGTGCATCGCCGTCTGCAAGGCCGTGCTCACGCCAAGACGTTGCCACCCGCGCTGCGCTACGGCTACGTGCTGCTGGCGGATGCGGAAGCGCAAACCGGACTCGATCTCGCCGGGCAGCGCATCAACAAATTGCAAACCGAATACGCGAAGGTGAGTCCCACCACGGCGATTGTGCAAATGGGCGGGCAGGCTCATGTGCAAGTGCTCGGCTCGGACGGACAGTTGCGTCTCCTGCCGGTGACGCTGCCGCCGGGTTTCCCGCTGCCTGCGCCCGGAACGGTGGTCACGGGCGAAATCCAGGGCCAGCCGGGCGGGGATTATCCGGGCTTCACTTTGGAACTGCTTACCGGCGGCTACACTCCATTGGATTTAATTCCCGACGAGGCGAAGCCCAAGCCGTCCGCTTCGGCCACACCGTGCAACCGCACCGCACGCGGATGGAGCTATCCTTTGCGCGGGGATGTTCCGCGACGGTTCAAGACGCAGATGATTTCACCGGACAACGATGTGACTGAGGAGGAATGCGCGCAGAAGTTCATCGTGTCCTCACAGGACATTCTTCGCGCGCTGGTGGCGAAAGTGAAGGTGGAGAAGCGCACGCTGGAATTGTTCACGCACATCATCGAACTGGATTTCACCAATGCGGCGATGGACCCGGAGCAGGCGGCGCGGATCGCCTTCAAGGTGCTGACGAAAAACGAATCCTTCGACGCGCGCGAGCTACGGCGCGCGTTGCTGAAGAAATTGAAAGCCACGTTGAGCGAACTAGCGATGGACGAGGCCAGCGACAACAAACAAGTCGCCCACATGCTCAACGTGATCCTGTGCGCGCGTCCCGATCTTCTGGTTCAGGCTCAGAAGGCCGCGTTGGCAAAGCATTTCGAGGTTGCCGAAACCGAAGATGGTTTGCCCGCCGCGATGGAAAATGAATCACCACTCCCGGCGTCTCGCCTGAATGTTTACAAGATCATGCCGCCCGGCTTGAACACTTGGGAAAAGCCCTTCGCTGAACTGCTCGACCGCGACACGCAAAAAATCGTGCGCTGGTGGCATCGAAACGAGCCGCACAAACCGTGGAGCGTGCAAGTCGTGTTGGACAGCGGCAAAGGTTTCTTCCCCGATTTCGTTATCGGCATCGAGGGCCGGAATACGGAAGACGGCGGCTTGCTAGCGGACCCGAAGTTTGCGTTTGAGATTACGGAGCAGCAGCCGAAGACCTACGCAGAGCATCCGGTTTACGGGCGGGTGCTTATCCTCAGCCTGCAAGGCGGCGCGCAGTGGATGACGGTGCGCTACGATGACAAGCGGCAAAAGGCCGTGCTGGATGCAGAATTTCGGCTGACGGATGCTGCGGGTTATTGACAGAGAATCACACGACGGCTCGGTGATTTGTGGGCTGCACGCAGCAATGGGCGCTGTATATTTCTGATGGTTCGGACACCGCAAGAATTTGCCAGAATCGTTGAAGCTGCTAGCCAGTAACCATGAGCCTGCCCATACAAAGCTTTCGCTTGAGCGAGGTCGCCGAACCCGGAATGGATTTGAGCGATTTCGGCAGCGGGATGGGGCGCACCGGCACGCCGCCCGTCAATGCCATCGGCGAGTGTTTTGCCTTTGATTCCCAGCAACTCGCCGATGAAGCTCGACGCGGCGACTTTGGCTGGCACTTGTGGTTGCTCCGCCGGGCATTGATCGGACTGTGGGAAGAACGCAGCCGGAAGAAGGTGTATGTCTGTTACACCCTGCATCCGGGGATAACGCGCGTTTTCTTTTGTTCACACCAGAAACGTGATCCAAACAAGTTCAGCGAGATCATCACCGCGACGCCCGCTTACATCGAAAGCGGGCGGGACAGTTTCCCGCCGGGCTATGCGCGGTCACTGGCCTATTGGGAAGCGCCCGGCACTGCCGTTGCGCTGTGGCCTCGTGGATTGCGGGGCGAAACCGACGGTGCGCGCGTGGTGGACACTGGCAATGCGATGAGCTATTTCAGCTACCCGGAATCGGAACATGATCCTAGCCCTTCCCGTGGACGAGGCTGGGCCTGAGTACATCCGTGTACCGCAATCAGAACACGCGGAATTCACGCGAGGCAACAATGTCTATCGCTACCTGAACCGCTGGGCGGCGGGTGAAATGGATTTGCAATTGGAGTTCTGAACTCAAATGAAACCAGCCCGGCGCAAAGCCAAAGCAAAAGCAGCCAAGTCGCTCAAGCGATCAATGTCGCGCCAGGGCAAAATCCGAAAGCCATTCATCACGCGAGCCGAAGCGCCGGCGGCGGGCCGGGCGGCAACAGTGCCCGCACCGCTACCGCCAGGGGTTGCTGATATCGGTTGCGCCGCTGGCTGGCCGCCTCCCAGATCTGTTTCATCTGCTCCTTTCCAATCCGCCGCGAAAGTCGCCCGCAGGTTGCCACTGGCGCACCGGATTCCGAACTGGAATGTTTCGGAATCTGGCAGGCCGCGAAGCAGTCAAAAAGCACGACGGCGGCAGTCATTAAACTGCCGCCGCGCGCGGGAACTTGGCTGTCTTGGATCCGGTTTACAGGGGATTGCCCACCGTCACCGTGAAGGTCACCACCGTGGTATTCACGCCGCCATTGGCCGTGCCTCCGTTGTCCGTCACCGTCACCGTGATCACCGCCGTGCCGGTCATGTTCGCCACGGGCGTGTAATACAAGAACCCGCTCGTATCCGGATTGTTGTAGTTCACCGTCGGATTGGGGATCAGGGACGGATTGCTCGAGGTGGCCGTGATCGTCAGGGTCTGGCCGCTCTCGTTGAGACCCGCGCCGGGGGTGAGGTTTGCCAGGGTCACCGTCTGCACGCCCGCATTCACGTTGAGCGTCACGTTGCTGAGCGGGTTCAACGTCGGCGCGTCGTTCACGTACCCCACCTGGATCACAAAGGTTTGGGCCACGCTGGTATCCACGCCGCCGTTGGCCGTCCCGCCGTTGTCATGCAGTTGTACGGTTACCGTCGCGCTCCCGCTGGAATTCGCCGCCGGCGTGAACGTGAGCGTGCCGGTGGTGACGTCAATCGCCGGTTGCGCGCTGAACAATGCCGTGTTGTCGTTGCTCACGATGAAGTTGAGCGTCTGGGACGATTCAGCGGGCGGACCGGCACTGATCGAGCTGGCGAAGCCCGCTTGTGAATACGCGCCGGAGTCTTCCGCCACCGTCACGCTGCTGCCCCCGCCGCCGCCCGCAAAACTCAGTGAGTTCGCGAGTATCTTGCCACCGCCCGTCGATGCGTCCCAAAAGTCGACGCGCGCATCACTCGACGGCGGATAAAAGTTCAAACCAACCACTTTTCCGGACGTGAGTTGCTTCACACCGATCAGCGGATAGCCGTCACTCCAATGCGCGACCAAGGTAGCGCCGTCAGCAAGCGAAACAGATTCACGAAACGATGCTTCACCTCCGTTAAATGAAGACACGCCTGCAAGAATCGAATGAGCCGGCAGGTCGGCAACTAGCGTTAAGGAGGAGCCGCCAACATCTGGTGCAAGTGTGAACGGCAAATACCCGTCGTTTACCAGTCGCCCTGCCAGACCAAAATCATCATTGTAACCGAAGGTTGCGACAACCACGCCTTTGCCTGTGTCGGCATAGTCGGCAAGAACATCACCCAAGGCGGTTGCGTTGTTGAAACTCAAATCCGAGTAAACCAACACCGAATCATAAGCCGCGAGGTCTGCCAACGCCGGGGTCGAGACTCCAGCGTTCCACTGGTCAACCTGGGTAAAGGAGCCATTCGCGTTGATTTTAGCGATGACATCAGTAGCCCAAGCAGCATCGTAAGGAACCCCGATAACAAGCGCCTTGCCGCTACCGCCACTGCTGGCGAGCGCGAAGCTGGGCGCAGTGTTCACCGAGTTGACCGTCACCGTGAAGGTGCGGGAGATCGATTTGGCCACGCCATCGATACTGGTGTCGTCCGTCACCGTCACCGTGATCACCGCCACTCCGCTCAGGTTCGCCGTCGGCGTGTAAGTCAAATACCCCGTCGGATTGGTTCCTGTGTAACTCACCGGCGGGTTCGGGATTAACCCCGGATTGCTCGACGTAGCCGTCACCGTCAGCGTTTGGATCTCGCCACCACCCGTGCTGATCCCACTCAAATTCACCGTTTGCACGCCCGCGTTTTCATTGATCGCCGCCGGATTGGGGATCGGGTCCAGCGTCGGCGCGTCGTTCACTGCGACCACCGTCACCGTGAAGGTCTGCACCACGGTGTCCACGCCGCCATTGGTCGTGCCGCCGTTGTCCATCACCGTCACCGTGATCATCGCCGTGCCGCTCATATTGGCCACGGGCGTGAAGGTGAGGAAACCGGAACCATTCGGATCGGTGTAATACACCGTCGGGTTGGGGATCAATCCCGGATTGCTCGACGTGGCCGTGAGGGTCAGCGTCTGGCTGCTCTCGTCAACCGGGCCGCGGGTGATGCCGTTCAGGGCCTTCGTTTGCACGGTCGCATCCTCGCTGAGGGTCACGTCGCTGAGCGCGCTCAAGGTGGGCGCGTTGTTCACCGAGTTCACGTTGATCACGAAGGTCTGCGCCGCGCTGGTATCGGAACCGCCGTTGAGCGTGAGGCCGTTGTCATGCAGCTTCACCGTCACCGTCGCCATGCCGTGGGCATTGGCCGCCGGGGTGAAGGTGAGCGTGCCCGTGGCAACGTCAATCGCCGGCTGCGCGCTGAACAGCGCCGTGTTGTTGTTGCTCACGATGAAGTTGAGCACTTGCGATGATTCAGCGGGGGGGCCGGCACTGATCGAACTGGCGAAGCCCGTCTGGGTGTAAGGGCCGGAATCTTCCGCCAC
>JBKJSC010000122.1:0-22175 GCA_046593035.1 Limisphaerales bacterium
TCAAGGCCCGGCCGCTCGCGAGCCAGCCGGCCCTGCCCGTTTGGACGCACGGAGATGTCTTGCGGACCAGCGTGCTGCAAATCCTCGTTCAACCCGATGGTGAAATCTTTTCCGCCACGCTGCTGTCGGGCAGCGGCTTGAAAGCCGCCGACGAGGGCGCGCTCAAGCTGGCCGGCACGATCCGTTTCCAGCCGCTCAAGCCCGTCGGCGCGGCGACGCCAGCTGGGTTCTCGTCCGGCACCTTGATCTTCAACTGGCACACGGTCGCCCCCGCCGCGTCGCCCTCGCCATGACGCCGGACGCACTCATTCTGGCATATTTGGTTTCTTTGCTTGCGGGGCTTTCTGCCGTTGCCCTATATTATGAGCGTCGGCGTCGGCGGTTCGAGCCAACCTCCAGCGAGGATCGGGTTTTTCGCTGTGGCAAGTGCGCTTCGGTTTATACGGACGACGCCGATGTGGATCGCTCCCGCTGCCCGCAGTGCGGCATGACGAACGATTCCATTAACTTTTGAACGATCACCGGGTTGGATGGAATTTTCCCATTCAATCCCTTTTAATTCTTACACGAGAAAATTATGGGAATGTGGATTGGCCGGAACCGGAAAGCGCGCGTCACCTATGGCTTCGATGAAATCGCCCTCGTGCCGGGCGAGGTGACCATCAACCCCAACGAAGTCGATACGAGCTTTCGCATCCCATGCCCGGACGGCAGATTGATCACGCTCAAAATTCCCATCATCGCCAGCGCGATGGACGGGGTGACCGACGTGAAGTTTTGCATTGAGATGGGCAAGCTCGGTGGCCTCGGTGTCATCAACCTCGAAGGCGTGCAGACCCGTTACGAGAATCCCGCCGAGGTGCTCGAAGAAGTCGTCAAGGCCGACAAGGACGAAGTCACCACGCTGATCCAGAAACTCTACCTGGAGCCGATCAAGGAAAAGCTCATCAGCAAACGCGTGCAGGAATTGAAGAAGGCTGGCGTGCTCGCCGCCGTTAGTTCCATTCCGCAGAAAGCCGATCGCTTCGCCGCCATCGCGCAGGAAGCCGGCGCGGATTTGTTCGTGGTGCAATCCACGGTTTCGACCGTGCGGCATATTTCCAACGAATACAAATCGCTCGATCTCCCCGCGTTCACCAAGACGTCGAAGATCCCCGTGTTCATCGGCAACGCCGTTACCTATAACGTCACGCTGGAGCTGATGCAAAATGGTGTCGCCGGCGTGCTCATTGGCGTTGGCCCCGGTGCGGCTTGCACGAGCCGCGGCGTGCTGGGTCTCGGCGTGCCGCAAGTCACGGCGACGGTTGATTGCGCGGCGGCCCGCGATTATCACTTCAAGCACACGGGCAAATACATTCCCATCATCACCGACGGCGGCATGAGCAAGGGCGGCGACGTTTGCAAGGCACTGGCCTGCGGCTCGGATGCCGTGATGGTCGGCAGTGCCTTCGCCCGCGCCAAGGAAGCGCCCGGCAAAGGCAACCATTGGGGCATGGCCACGCCGCACGCGAACTTGCCGCGCGGCACGCGTATCAAGGTCGGCATCACCGGCTCGCTCAAACAAATCCTATTCGGCCCCGCCACCGTGGATGACGGCTCGCAAAATCTCATCGGAGCCATCACCACTTGCATGGGCAACGTGGGCGCAGCGAGCATCCGCGAATTTCAAGAAACGGAAATCATCATCGCGCCGAGCATCAAGACCGAGGGCAAGTTGTTCCAAACCGTGCAAAACGTGGGCATGGGAACGCGGTAAACATTCGGAACCGCGCCCGTTGACTTGCCTCAATGTTTGCGGCTCTTGGGTGGCGCGGGTTTGGCTGGCGGCGCGTTCGTCTTCTTGAACGCGGTACGGAGGATCCAGTGGTGCTTCAACCCCTGCATCAATTCATCGGCATGGACTATCGCGGCGGAAATCTCGCTGACAATGTTCGTGTTGGTTTGCACCTGGGCGTTCAGGCTGGCGGTCAGACTGGCGATATTGTCCAGCGTGCGGCTCAAGTTGGACACCACCAGCGTCAAGTTGGTGTCCGTGCTCGCGAGGGTTGCTTTGGCTGTGGCGAGTGTGTCCGTGGCGGCGGTGAGTGTTTGTTGCAACTGGAGGTTGAGGTTCGTCGGAATCAGCCATTCACCCAGCGAGCCTTTCGGGTCGCGCAAATGGCCGGTGATGGTTTTCAGGTCGTCGGCCACCGGCTGGAGTTTGGCCAGCACAGCTCGCGCATCGACCACCGCCGGTCGGGCGGCGGTGAGCAGGCCGTCCACATTGGTGATAGCGTGAGTGGCGCTGGTAAGTACGCTGGCGATCTGGTTGGTGAGGCTCAGAATGTTCGGCAGGGCTTTCTCCACTTTGTCCACCAGACCTTCCAGGCGCTCCGTCAGGGCGGGCGATTCCCGGGACAACAACCAGTACGGCTTGGTGTCTTTGGTGATCGGCTCGTAAACACCCTTGGTATCCACCCAGACTGATGTGGGCAATTTGCGTCGCGCCTCGGGATCGAACACCTGGACGTTTCGCACACCCGCTTCGCTGAGTTTCGTCAACGCGTCGCGCGAAATCCAGTCGGTGGCGTGGGCAAGCCGGTTGGTCTTGGAGCGGTCGTAAATATCCTCGGCAAATTTCAGTTTCGGCACTTCCTTTTCGGAGAGGGATCCCTTGACGAATAGATTTACCCTTTCCGAGAACAGGTACGTCGGCACGCCGTTGGTGCCCTTGGTCACTTCAATGTGCCGGCTGCCCAGAAAATCGCTGGCCGCCACCCGCGCGCGCGAATCGGTCCACAGATAGCCGTAGTTGGGATCTTTAATTTGAAATTCGATATAGACGTTGTAGAGCGTGTCCTCCGGCGGCTCCGGCAGGATGCGGGTGATTTCACCGACCTCAAAGCCCATCATCATGACCGGCGCGCCCACTTTCAAACCGGCGGCGCTGTCCACGAACGTGAAGTAGCGAACTTTGTTCAGGAACCAGCCCTTGCGTTCCGCCGTGTGATACACGTAGTAGGCAAAGCCAGCCAGCAACACCAGTGTGGCGACGATGACAAAAACGCCGACGGCGCGCTCCACCCGGCTGAGGCGCGTGCGAAGTTGGGGAGTGAGGTCTTGCAGGGCCATAGGTTAATTGACAAAGGAGGAAGGACGAATGGGTGCGACCGGGCGGGCGCACAGGTGAGATTTGAGATCAGCAATTTGGATTCGAGTTTTCATCGGTTCAAGTGGCTGGCTTCGGTGGCGAGCAGTTCGCGCAGCAACGGCTCGGTGTTGACGCTCATCTCGGCCCTGCCTCCCAGCCGCAAGAAACCATTTTGCTGGAGCAGCGCGAACTGGCGGCCTTGCTCCACCCAGGGCCGCAAGTCCCCGGCGGTGACAACGAGCGTGATTTTTTTCCCCGACAAGAACGGATGTCCCTCGGAAAGGCTGGCCAGCAAATCCAACCACCAGCACGTTTGGCGCGGGTCGAGGCCGGCCACGGGATCGTCGAGCAGCAGCAATTCCGGTTTGAGCGCGAGGGCGCGGGCCAGGCCGGCGCGCTGCCGCCAACTTCGACCGATCATGCCGGGAGTGTTGTGCGCGAGCGCCGTCAAGCCGGTTAGTTCCAGGATCGCCTGCACCGGTTCCCAAACCTCCGCCAGCGGGCAGTTGTGATGATAACACAAGGGCAGTGCCACATTTTCCGCCACCGTGAAATGATTGAACAAACGTCCGCCATCGGAGAATACCAGGCCCACCCGCCGGCGTTCGCGCAACAATTCATCTTCCCCCATGTGTTCGGTTTCCTGGCCGAACAGAACAAGCCGCCCCTGCGCGGGCCGTTGCAGTCCCGCCGCCGTGGCGAGCAAATCGCTTTTGCCCGCCGCCGACAATCCGCCGATCACCCAATAATCCCCCGCCGCCACGCGCCAGTCGATGGTTTCCTCGCTTACCGCCGTGTGCCATTGCGCGGCCAAGTGAACGCCGCACAATTCGAGGAGCGGCAGGGCGGGGCTGGTTTCGGCGGCGGTTGGCACAGGTCACAGGATGAGATAGACCACGATGAACAGGGCATCCAGCAGCACGCAGGACACGACACTGAGAATCACCGCGCGCGTGGTGGCGGTGGCGACCTCCTCCAACCGCAACGGCTGGGCCAGCCCCTGATAGCAGGTGGTCAGTGCGATGATCGCGCCGAAGCAAAATGTTTTCAGGGCGAGCAAAACAAAATCCTGCCACAACAACGCGCGCGCCAGTTGGCTGAAATATTCCCCGGGCCGCAACGGGACATCTTGCAGGAAGGCGAAGAGATAACCGCTGCCCAGCGCAAACAAAATCAAATAGACCGTGAGCGCAAAAATGGAAATCGCCAGTCCCAGTACCCGCGGCATCACCAGATAGTGAATCGGATCAATGCCCAGTGCTTCCAGTGCCTCCACTTCTCCCAGCGCGCGCGCCGTGCCCAGTTCGATCACCGTGGCCGTGCCGACCCGGGCGAGGACGAGCAGCGCCGCCACCAACGGACCCAGTTCGCGGACGATCACCGTGACCATCACCGTGCCGATGTAATTTTGCGCGCCGACACGCGAGAGCAACGACACCGTCTGGCCGATGATCACCAACCCCAGCGCTACAGCCGCGAAGCCGACGATAGGTAACTGGCGCAGTCCGGCGCGGTAAATCTGCTGCCGGATCAGCGGCTGGATGACGCGGTGGGCGGTGTTGAATTTGGTGAGCGTCACCCCGAGTGTGATCAGCGTGAACGCCCCCAGCCCGCGCACCGTCTGCGTCAGCAGCAGCAATTGCCGCCCGACGAAGTTCAAGTACGAGCGCGTCAACGGGTTTTCCAGCACAGAACTCGCGACCTCCTCCGCGTCGGCGTTAAACGGGCTTTTTTCCACGCCCTGAAAATAGTTTCTTTGCCCGGACGGGTCAAAGCTGATTTTGCCAGGGCCGGGGTGACGGAAGGAGGCGGTTTCGCTGGGGGGGGGTTACTCCGAATGGACCACCACGCCGGCGATATCGACGGAGCCGTCGCTGGGCACGGTGAGCAGCAATTCGCCCGCGAAGTCCTTGCCGGGATTGAACGGCACTTTGAAGCGTTTCCATTCCGGCGTGGTGCGCTCGGTCTTTTCGACAAATTTCTCGAACGGCTCGCCGAACTGGCGGACGGCGATGGTCAGGTCGGTTTTCTTGGCGCTGCGTACCCAGCCTTCGGCCACTTGTTTGACGGAGATTTTGCCGATGCAGCGCGGGCCGCGCAATTGCGCCTGCCGCGTCGCGCTCGGCGCGACCGTAATCCCGACAGCGGCCGCTTCCCCCGGAGGCAAGTCCGTGAGCTTGGCGTAAGTCACGTTCAACGGAGTGGCTGCGTTGCCGTCATCCCAGCCTTTGGGGAGCCAGCCTTTGGAAACGCCGCCCTCTTTGTTCTTGAGCGTGAATTCGGCACCCTCCGGGCCGAACTTGGTCACGCCTTTGGGATCCTGCGCGATGGCTTTCTCCATCACGGCATAGGCTTCAGGGAATTTGTTCTGCTGCTGCAACACCTGGCTGCGCACCCACAATACCTCGGCGTTGCCTGGCTCGTAAGCCGCCGCCAGGCCGGACAGGAAGTCCGCTTGTTCCGGCTGTTTGGTGGATTTTGCGAGTTTGGCCAGCGCGAGCGCGTGATTCGGCTGCAACGCCAGGACCTCGTACAAGTTATTGGTGCCGCCCTCGTCCACGCGCCGGGCGATGTAGTCGGTCATGGTGACGCTTGCAAACGGTCCGATGGCGCGTGTGTCGCGGTCGCCCACAAACCACCGGCCCCAACGGACGAAATTGCCGTCGTCAGGCAGGCTCGCCAATAAGGATCGCATGGCTTGAAATTTCTGCGACAAGTCTTGCATCGCCTCCGCGCCGCCGGATTCGCCAAGCCGGTAGCCGCCCACCATTTCCGCCAGATTGCTCAACCAATCTGGTGCCGCTCCCGGCAAGGAAACGAGCCAGATGCGCGCCGTCTTGTCGTTCGAAGCCGTCACCACGAACTTGCCGTCCGCGCTGAACTGGGCCGACCGCACGAGGTCGTCATGCGTCAGCGGATCCGTGACCAGTTTGCCGCTGCCCGCCTCCCAGACGCGCGCCGCCTTGCCGCTGGAGACGGTGAGCACAAACTGGCCGCCCGGACCGAACACGGCGGATTTTACCGCCTCTTCATGCACGAAGGGTTCCGATGCCGGCTTGCCAGTGGCGGCGTTCCAGATGCGAACTTTTTTGTCCTCCGAAGCCGTGACCACATATTTTCCATTCGGGCTGAAGCTGGCAGAATTGACGACGCCATCATGCATCAAGGGCGCGGCCACTTGTTTGCCGGTGGCGATTTGCCAGATTCGTGCGGTTTTATCCTCGGAGGCGGTGACCACATACTGGCCGTCGGGGCTGAATTGGGCGGATCTCACTTCATCGGATCTGGCTTCGCTGGGATGTTTGAACGGCCCGGCCACCGGTGTTCCCGTGGCGGAATCCCAGATACGGGCCGTCTGATCCGCCGAGGCGGTCACCACCCGTTTGCTGTCGGGGCTGAATACGGCGCTGCGCACGGCCCGGTCGTGTTTAAGCTTGTCGGTCACGAGCTTGCCGGTGGTGGCATCCCAAACGCGGGCGTTGAGGTTTTCCGCGGCGGTGACGATCCATCGGCCGTCGGGGCTGAATACGGCGGAATTCACCCGGTTATCATGCTTGAGCGTTTCGATCAACTTGCCGGTGGCGACTTCCCAGAGGCGCGCTGAATTCTCGGCGGCGGTCAGCAGCCATTTGCCGTCAGTGCTGAAACTGGCTGAAGTAACCGACTGGTCGTGCTTCAAAGGTTCGGTGACCAGTTTGCCGGTATCCGTTTCCCAAATGCGGGCCGTCCGGTCGTCGGAGGCGGTCACCACATACTTGCCGTCTTTGCTGAAGCTGGCAAAATTGAGCCGCTTGTCGTTGTCGTGCCGGATGGGTTCCATCAACGGTTTGCCGCTGATAATTTCCCACACACGGGCGGTGCGATCGGCGGACGCCGCGACGATGGCCTTGCCGTCCGCCCGGAATTGGGCCGTCTTGACTTCACCTTCATGGCGGAGCCATTCGGTCACCGGCTTGCCGGTGGCGGCATCCCAGACGCGGGCATTCCGGTCATTGGCGGCGGTCACCAGCCAGCGACCGTTGGGGCTGAACACGGCGTGGTTGACGGCGGCTTCATGCAGAATGGATTCGATCACTGGCTTGCCGGTCGCGGCTTCCCAGACCCGCGCCGTCCGGTCGCGCGAGGCCGTTACAACCCAGCGACCATCGGGGCTGAACCCGGCGTCATTTACCCAGTCTTTATGCGCCAGCGGTACGCCCACTTTCTTGCCGGTGGCGGTTTCCCAAACTTGCGCGGTCTTGTCGCCAGAAGCCGTCACCACCAATTTGCCATCGGGGCTGAAGGCGGCATAGGACACGGCACCGCCCTCGTGTTTGAGCGGTTCGCCGACCGGCTTGCCGCTGGGAACTTCCCAAATGCGGGCGGCGTTTCCGGAGGTGGTCACCAGCAATTTTTCATCCGGACTAAAATTGGCGGAGAACACCACGCCATCATGCACCAGCGGTTCGCCGATGGGTTTGCCGGTGGCCGCCTCCCACAAGCGCGCCTTCTTGTCGTTGGAAACCGTCGCCAAAAATGTGTTGCTCGAACTGAAACTCACCGCGTTGACCCAGTCATCATGCTTCAATGGAACCGAGAGCGGATTGCCGGTAGTCGCATCCCAGAGGCGCGCGGATTTGTCCTGCGACGCGGTGGCGACCCATTTGCCGTTGGGACTGAAGGCGACCGCGCTGACAGTGTAACCGTGTTTCAATTCTTTAACTAGCTTGCCCGTTTCCACATCCCACAACTGCCCGGTGATTCCCGCAGCGGTAGCCAGGCGTTGGCCATCGGGGCTGAAGCGGGCGTCCACCACGGGCGCGTCGTGCTTGATCGGCTCAAGGCGCGGCAGCGCCCAGTTGCGTTGCAGGAGGACGGAAACCAGCCGCGCGACCGCCGACTCGTTGTCCGGGGCGTTGTGCAGTGAACGGGAAAGGAATGCCAGCGACTTGGCCTCGCTGCCGTCTTCGATGAGCTTGGCCGCCTCGTTAAAATCGGAAACGGACAAGGCAAGCTTCGCTTCTTTGCCGCTCTGGATGGCGGCTTCTTTGGCCTTGGCTTCCTCGAGTTGAGCCGCTTTCGCGGCGACTTCGGCCAGCTTGGCCAGTTTTTCAGATTCAACGGCTTCGTTCCGGGCGACTTCCGCTTTCTTGCGCTCCTTCTGCGCCTCCTCGTTGGCCGCCTCGGCTGCTTTTTGCGATTGGAGGGCAGCATCTTTCGCTTTGCGTTCGGCTTCGTTCGCAGCGAGGGCAACGTTTTTCGAGGCCACAGCGGCTTCTTTATCTTTAACCGCTTGTAAACGGGCGCGGTCGGCTTGCTTGCGCTCATCAACCGCCTCCTTCTGCGCCTGCACCGCCTCCTGTTCCCGTTGGTACAACCGGAAGCCCAATACCACGAAAATCATGATCAGCGCCGCGGCACCCGCCAGAATGAGTTGCAGCCGGCGCTGCTGGCGCTCGTGATCGCGCTGCTTGAGCGCGTCAAAATCCACGCCGAGGATGCCGGACAAGAGCTTGAGTTTCGCGTTATTTTTCCCGTCCTTGCCCTTGCGTGCGTCGGCGGCGATTGGCTCGGTGGGTACCGTGGTGATCCGCCGGTCAGCGTCCACCCAGAACCGCACCGCTTCGGGGAAACATTCCTCCAACCCAACCTGGGGCCGGTCGGTCACATTCGGCTCGCCATCCACAATGAGACAGAGCACGCGATCTTCGCGCCCCATCGATTTGAAAATGCGGATTTCCTGATCCACCCATTGGGACTTGGCGGACTTGGGGGAACAAATGACCACGAGGTAGCGGGACTGTTGCAGCGCGCGGGTCAGGTTGTCGCCGAGGTTGGCGGAGCCGGGCAATTCATCCCGGTCGCGAAACACCGGGAAGGCGCGCTTGGGCACGATGCCGTTGCGCGACGGCTTGCCGACCAGGTGCGGATGCACGGAGTAGGTTTCCAGCCCTTTGTGCAACCAATCAGCCCAACTGGTGTCGGCGTGACTGTAGCTGATGAACGCCCAGTACTTAAACTCGGATTGTGGTTGTTCCTCTGGCATCGCGGTTCACTGGTTGAGTGTGCAGGCTGATCCTTCGACGTGTCGCCAGCACTTCCCGTCGCCGGACGCATTCGTCCTTGAACGTATAGTCAGACAAGTTGACGGTGACATTGCTCGGGCATTTGAATGCCAGTTCCGACAGTTAATGTCAAACGTTGTCGGTGCGAATTTGCCACCGCTCCTTTTGCTTGCTGAAAGTTTTGGAGTTCCGTAATACTGGCTTGGTAAGCTTTTGGGGACGGTTCTGAAAACGCCGTTGATGACTAATTGTGACGCTGGATATCGAAATACAACTGCAAATCCCGGCGAGCATCCTGAACGGGGACGATGAGAGCCAAGGCATCCCAGCCGGGTTAAGTCGCGGACAGAAGAACAGTGGAATGATCACCTCCGTCTAATCTGATGAACCGAATCCAGTACATTCCAAGTCCGCTCGACACCTCCAAGATCAAGCTGTCAGACGACATCGTCCGGTTGACGGAATTTTACGCCGAGAACGCGCACGAGGTGTGGGCGGAGGAAAAAATTGCGCAGGGCTGGCACTACGGCCCCAAGCTGGATGAGGATAAAAAGGAACACCCGCTCCTAGTTCCCTACAAAGAACTGCCCGAAAACGAAAAGCGCTACGATCGCAACGTCGCCCAGGAAAACATCAAGGCGATTCTCTCCACCGGCTACCGCATCGAGCGACCCAGCGACGAGTCCCTCACCCAAGAGAGCGATCTCGACGCGAAGGCGAAGCTGATCATCACCCAATTCAAAAATCCCAAACTCACCGCCGCCGAGTTGCGGCGATTGTGGGAGGAGCGGCAGGCGATCATCTGGTTCCGCAACGTGGAAATCTACCGCCGCGCCGTCGAACAGGCGATGAAGCTGGGGGAAGCATTCCTCGCCTTCGACATGACGGCGGAAGGGTTGCAGGCGTTCAAGCGCAATCTGCGCTTGATCCAGTTGCAAGCGCTGGCGCTGGCCCGCACGGGTGCCACCAAGCGGGCCAACCAAATCCTCGATCAATTGCGCGCCGCCGGCCATCAAGACGAGGAAACCCTCGGCCTCCTCGCCCGCACCCACAAGGATTTCTGGGCCATCTCCGCCGATCAAGCGGAGAAAAAGCACAACCTAAGAGTCTGCTATGAAATGTATCTGGATTCGTACCGCCGCAATGGCGGCTACTACTCCGGCATCAACGCGGCCTCGATGGGGTTGATCTACGGCGAGAAAGAAATCGCCGAGGGACTGGCCAAGGAAGTCACTGATCTGTGCCAGGCCAGCCTCGCCAAACTCGCCCCTGATTCGGACGAACGCTACTGGATCGAAGCGACCCTCGCCGAGGCAGCGTTGATCCGCCGTGATTTCGCCATGGCGGAGGATTATTATATTCGCGCCAGCAAGGGCGGTCAAAGCTCCGTCGTCCTGAGCCGCACACGCGGCCAAGCCCGACTGCTGCTGGAATACATTGAGGGCAATCCCAACCGCCTCGACCATTGCTTTCGCCTGCCGCGCATCGTGGTTTTTTCCGGCCACATGTTCGACCGCCCAAACCGGAATCCGCAGCGTTTTCCCTACACCGTGGAGCCGCTCGTCCGTGAAGAACTGAGCAAACGGTTGAAAAAACTCGATGCCCAAATCTCCTTTTCTTCCCTGGCGTGCGGCGGCGACACCATTGTCTCCGAACTCATCCTGGAACGCGGTGGCGAGGTCAACATTACGCTGCCCTTCAAGAAAGATGACTTCAAAAAATCGAGCGTCGATATTCAAACAGGAACGAACTGGGGCGAGCGCTTCGACAAGATCATGCAGGACGCGGCCACCGTCACCATCCTAAGTGAACTGGGCGACACCAATGACGCGGCCTCGTACGACTACTGCAACATGGCGATCAACGGACTCGCATTGCTCAAAGGCCAGTTCCTCGGCATGGACGTGGTGCCGCTGGTACTGTGGGACGGTTTGCGCGGTGATGGCCGCGGCGGCACGCAGACATTCGTAGATTTCTGGCGACAGCGTGGAGCCACGGTTGAGATCATCGAACTGGATAAAATCGTCGCGGCGGCACCGCCGGCTCTGCTTCAACCGCCGCCCGCACCGGTGGTGAGCGTTGCCAGTTCCAATGGCGAAGTGGCCGCGCCCGTCGCCGTGGCGGTGACACCGTTGCCGCCGCAGGAAATCAAGGCCATGCTCTTCGCCGATATCGTCGGCTTCACCAAACTTTCCGAAACGCAAGTTCCCGGCTTCGTCGAACACTTCCTCGGCAAAGTGGCTCAGTTGATGAGCGACATGAAACACCCGCCCATTCACCAAAACACCTGGGGCGATGCCGTTTGCTGTGTTTTCGACCAGATTTCGGACGCGGGCGTTTTCGCGCTGAACCTGCGCGACATGGTACGGGGAACCAACTGGCAGGAATGGGGTCTGCCGAATGAGTTGAACATCCGCATCGCCCTCCACGCCGGCCCGGTGTTTCCGTGCTACGATCCGGTGCTGAAAAAACTCACCTACAATGGTTCGCATGTGAACAAGACCGCCCGCATCGAACCGGTTTCGGAAGAAGGCCAGGTCTATGCGAGCCAGGCGTTCGCCGCGCTGGCCGCTTCAGAGGGCGTGGCGGAATTTGTTTGCGATTACGTCGGCACCATCCAGCTCGCCAAGAAATACGGTGCCATTGCGGTGTTCCTCGTGCGCCGAAATGTTTGAGCCTCTGGATACCCGTCGCCGGTCACGATGAGATGGCCGCCCACCCGGCCAGTTCCGCCCGCAATCGTTCCAGCGGCAAACCCACCACGTTCGAGAACGAGCCGGAAATGTTTGCCACGATTCGTTCGCCGTGTTCCTGAATGGCGTAAGCGCCCGCCTTGTCCAGCGGGTTCATCCTTTGGAGGTAATCTTCAATCTGTGCGGCGGACAGCGGGTGAAACGTCACCGCGGTATTCTCGGCAAAAATCCGACACCGATGCCCACGCAGATGAAACAGACAGACGCCAGTGACGACTTGATGTGTGCGGCCCTGCAATTGCGCCAGCATCGCACGCGCGGCGGCGAGGTTCGCCGGCTTCCCGAACAGCGTCGTGCCCAGATACACCAGCGTGTCCGCGCCGAGCACCAGCGCGTCGGGAAATTGTTTCGCGATGCCGCTCGCCTTGCGGTAGGCGTTGATCTGGCACAGCTCCCCCGCCGTCATTTGTTCGTGGTGAATCTCCGGCACATGGCCGGGAATCAATTGGAATTCGATACCTAGTTCACGCAACAACTCCGAACGGCGTGGCGAGGCCGAGGCCAAGATCAGCGGCGGCAAGGTCATGGCTTGGTCTCGTGCAATTCGCCCGCCAGCGCGTTGTGAAACGCCTCCAATTTGTCCGTGAACGCCGCGTCCGCGAGCACGGGCTGCGCGGCCCCGACAGCGATTTCCCGTTCCAATTCCACCCACGATTTGCAACCGCCGTAGCCGGGCAACAACGGCAGTTCGACGGCTTGCGGCAGGCGGAAGACTTTCACGGCGAGCGCAAAGAGGTTTTTGCTTTTGACCCAGTCAAAACGTTCGGCGATGACTTCGTCACGCCAGACATGCTGGCCGCGCAAGCGTTCGGCCATGGCGAGCGAATCCAGCCGTTTCCACGCGACGACTTCCGCAAGGAATTCCAGCCGCACCCGGTCGGCAACGGGAAAGGCCGGGGCGATCAGATCGAAACGGGCCTGCGCGGCCGGCAGCACCGCTTCGCGTTGCTGGTGAAACCGCGTCGGAAACAGCAGAAACCGCGAATGCTCGACTTGAAATCCGCCGCGCTCCTCGCTGATGCCGCCTTTGCGCAGAACGAGAATCTGATCGCCGCGCCCCAGCGCGTCCACGATCACCGCCCACTCTTTGAATGCGATCCGCACGAGGCCAAGCTAACGAATCCAGTGGCGGGAGTCGAGCGTTGCTGCCGTTTGTTGGTCGTCACTATTCGTTATTCACTATCTCTCCGTCCCTCGCTAGACTGTCGCCGTGCAAGTTTATGACCATCCCACGTTCAACATGGCCTGCCGCCAGTTTGATTTAGTGGCGGACCGGTTGCAAATTCCCGACGACGACCGCGCGCGGCTCAAGTTTCCCAAACGTTCGATGACGGTCGCGCTGCCGATTCACCGCGACAACGGGGCCACGGAAGTGCTGACCGGCTATCGCGTCCAGCATCATTTGACGCTCGGCCCCACCAAAGGCGGGCTGCGTTATCATCCCGACGTGACGCTCGGCGAGGTCGCGGCGCTGGCGATGTGGATGAGCTGGAAATGCGCGCTCGCCGGACTTCCGTACGGCGGCGCGAAGGGCGGCATCGCCTGCGATCCGCACAAAATGTCCGCAGCGGAACTGGAACGGCTCACGCGGCGTTACACGCAGGAAATGATCCCGTTCATCGGGCCGCAGATCGACGTGATGGCGCCCGACGTCGGTCCCAACGAACAGACGATGGCTTGGATGATGGATACCTATTCGGTGCATACCGGTTACTCGGTGCCGAGCATCGTCACGGGCAAACCCGTTCCCACCCGCTCAACTAGGAAAGACCCAATCCATTTATGGCCAAACCCAAACACATCGAATTGCCGGATGGCACGGTCATTCCGATTCTCTACGAAGACCGCGCGGTGCTGGCCATCGACAAGCCGGCGGGCTGGATGCTCGCGCCTGATTCGTGGACCCAGACCGGACGCAACCTGCACCTGGCGCTGCAATCCTCGCTTCAGGCCGGCGATTTTTGGGCACGCTCACGCAACCTGAAATATTTGCGGTTCGTTCACCGGCTCGACGCTGAAACCACCGGCGTGTTGTTGCTGGCGAAAAGTCCGGGGGCCTTGACCGCGTGCAGCGAATTGTTTGAGTCGCATCGGACGGAGAAAACTTATCTTGCCGTCGTGCATGGCGCGCCGAAAGAAGCGAAATGGAGCTGCCATTTGAAATTGGCGACGTATGAGAAAACCCCCGGCTTGATGCGGCTCGACGAGCGCCAGGGCAAGGAGGCGGAGACGCAATTTCGCGTGTTGAAATCCGGCCCGAAGACCACGCTGATCGAAGCGCGGCCCGTCACCGGACGGACGCATCAAATCCGTCTGCATCTGCTCGCGGCAGAGTGTCCGGTGGTCGGGGACGTGCTCTACGGCCCGGAAAAAGGGGCGAGCACGCGGGGCCGGGCACACCTCGCCTTGCGCGCCATCAAGCTCGCCTATCCCGACCCGTTTCAAAGACGCAACATTCGCATCGAAGCGCCCACTGCGGATTTTCTGAAGGATTACGGTTTCGCATGAACAAATCAGTGTTTATCTGCGCCGTCTGGCCGGTTAGTCTCCGCCTGTGAAACTTTCCGTCAAAAGCGACTACGCCACGCGCGCCGTGCTTGGGTTGGCGCGACATTATCCCACCGGCGAAGCCCTGCGCGCGGAGGATTTGGCGACCGCTCAGGGCATCCCACCGAATTACCTCGTGCAAATCCTGATCGAGTTGAAGTCGCAGCAGATCGTCAAAAGCGTGCGCGGAAAGGAAGGCGGATATCTTCTGGCGCGTCCGCCGGCGGAAATCACTTTTGGCGACGTGCTCCGGTGCGTGGAAGGCCCGTTCTTCGACACGCCTGCATCTAACGATCCGAACTGCCCGCCGGAATTGCGCGCGGCTTGGCAGCGAATGCAGAAGAACGCGAATCAAACGGCCGACGCCCTCACGTTTCAACACCTGCTCGACGAAAGCGCGGCCAAGGAAAAGATGTATTACATCTGATACCTTTCGGTGTTTGTCGGTCGCATCCGGACGCGCGTCCGCGCGTCCTTCCACTTACCAGAGAGCACTGGAAACGCAGGGAGTGTGATGGACTCTGTTACTTCGACGCTGGCTTGCTCAACATCTGCTTCAGTTTCGCCGGATCGCCCGTGGGTAACTGGCACTCTTTGCCGGTGCAAAGATAGACCGCCGGCTTTCCTTCCCAGAGCCCCAGTGTTTTCGCAAAGGCCTCCACCGCGCCCGTGTTGCCCAGTACGACTTTGTTCGGCTGGTAAACGGAATGCGCGGCGCGAATCAAGGCGCGGGCTTCCGCCTTCGTCGGGTCGCCAGCGATGGCCGCACGAAACGGTTCCTCTAGGAAATAATCCAGGGCGGCGAGCAGATACGGTACGGCCTGCGGCTGGGCTTGCAGCCGTTGTCCGGAGAGGCGCAAGGTTTGTTCGGCTTGCTTCGCGTATTCCGGTCGCTCGGTGATCTTCGACAGTTTCAACAGCGCCAGTGTAGCGACGGAATTGCCGGAAGGCTCCGCGCCGTCGTAATCCTCTTTGACGCGCAGGATCAGGTCGGTGGTGTTTGCCGCGCTTTGGAAAAAACCTCCGTTCTCGGCGTCAAAAAATTTCGCTCCCATGCTGTCCGCCAGCGCCAGCGCGAAATCCAGGTGCTTCGGTTCCAGCGTCGCCTCGTAGAGATCAAGAACGCCCGACAGGAGGAAGGCATAATCGTCAAGCAACTGGGCGCTGTCGCGCGCGCCGTCGCGCCAGCGGTGATAAAGCGTTTTGGTTTTCGCGTCCCACAGTTTGCTTTGCAGGAATGCGAGATTCTTCTCCGCCGCAGCGAGATACTTGTCGTCGTTCAGGACGGCGGAAGCGCGGGCGAGCGCGCCGAGCATCAGGCCGTTCCAGGAGGCGAGGATTTTGTCGTCCAGATGCGGGCGCACGCGTTTGGCGCGGACATCGAACATTTTCTTTTTGGCGGAAGCCAGCAGCGCTTCTTCGCCCGGTGCCAGCTTGGGATCGACAATGCTGAGGACGTTCAGATTCGGCAGCGGGTTCGGGTGGCTGTGATCCTCGAAATTGCCGGCTTCAGTAATTCCGAAATAGCGCGTGGTCACTTTCATTTCCTCCGGCGTCAGAAGTTTCGTCAACTCGGCCTGCGTCCAGCAGTAGAATTTTCCTTCCTGGCCTTCGCTGTCGGCATCCTCGGCGGAATAAAAGCCGCCGTCCTTGTGCGTCATGTCGCGCAGCAGATAGCGGACAATGTCGCGCGCCACTTCGGCGTGCCGCGCGTCGCCGCTGACGAGATAGGCGTCGAGATACAAATGGAGCAATTGCGCGTTGTCATAGAGCATTTTTTCGAAATGCGGCACGAGCCACTGGGCGTCCACGGAATAGCGGGCGAAGCCGCCGCCAAGCTGGTCGTTCATGCCCCCGGCGGCCATTCGCTCGCAGGTGTGCAATACCATGCGGACGGCTTCCTCGTCCTTGTAACGGACGCCTTGCCGGAGCACGAAGGCGGGTTGCGCCGGACGGGGAAATTTCGGCGCGCGACCAAAACCACCGTGAGTCGGATCGTATTCCGCTTTGAACTGGGCGAGGGCATTGGTCAGCACCGCGGGGGCCAGCACGGTGTCTTTGTTTAGCGTCGGCGCGGTGAGAGCGACGATTTGCTTGTGCAATTCCTCGGCGCTTTCATCAATGGCGGCGCGGCGCGTCTCCCAGAGTTGCGCGACCCGTTGCAGCAATTCGGTGAAGCTCGGCAGGCCACCCCGGCTCTCCGGCGGAAAATACGTGCCGCCGAAAAACGGCTTGCGGTCGGGCGTAAGGAACGCTGTGAGCGGCCAGCCGCCCCGACGGGTCATAGCCTGCACGGCGGTCATATAAATCTTGTCCACGTCGGGCCGCTCCTCGCGGTCCACCTTGATGCTGACGAAATGTTCGTTCAAATACTTCGCGACCTTTTCATCCTCGAAGGATTCGCGCTCCATGACGTGGCACCAATGGCAGGTCGAGTAGCCGATGCTCAGGAAGATCGGCTTGTTCTCGGCGCGGGCTTTCTTGAAGGCTTCCTCGCCCCACGGATACCAATCGACCGGGTTGTGCTGGTGTTGCAACAGATAAGGTGACTTCTCCTTGGACAGGCGATTGGTGTGAGCGTGTTTTGTAGATTTATCGGGCACAGTGGCAGTGGGTTTGGTTTCCGTTTTCTCGTTGGCCGCAGGATTGGCCGGTGGATCGTTCGGTTTGCAGGAGGTGCAGGCGGTCAGTACGGCGCATAAAATGCCGGTGAACACGGCGGCGAGGACAACGGTTTTATTGGATGACACGGCGGAAACATACCGGTTCTTCGTCAGCGGGCAAGCGCAAGCGCGTACGCATTATGGGCCAATCTTGATTCCGATCTCGAATAGGATGTCGTCAGGCCCGCCGTCCTCTTTGGAATTCTTTCCGCCGGAGTCGATCAAATCCTTGCCGACCGACCAGATCAATTGCCGTTCTTTCGAGTAGCGCAGCGGCTTGCCATCGAAGTCGTCCAGCGGGATGGCGAGAAGATATTTGGGGACGAGTTCGCTCAGGCTCTCCGGCAAGCGACCGTGTTCGATCTGGTGGCATTTGAGCGCGAGCGACAATTGAGTTGCGCTGACGATGGAATTCTCGCGGCACTTCGCGGTGAGCACATTTATCCAAGCAGGCGACGTCATTCCAACCAAGATTTCCCCACTGGCATTACCACGCAAAAACATTTTGAGCATCGAAGATTTCGTCGGGCCTGTGGAGATTTCAGACAACTGCATTTCGCTGAGGTGCCGGGGGATATTCTTCAGAAGAACGCGAATATTCTGCGCCAGGAGGTTCTTGGTTTGTTCGAGGTTGAAAGTCAATTTACTACCGGCGGACTCAAACATCTGCTCAAGCGGAGAATTTGTTCCGGAGAATTGTCCAGATTTGAAGCGATCATACAATTGTGCCGTGTAATAATACTCGCTCTTGAGCGTGTTGGTCAGGCCCGGTGCATTCGCTTTGAAAGCTTCGAGCTTGGCGATGCAGGAAGTCAGTTGCTCCGGCGGCAGAGTTGTTTCCCAAGCGATCCGCCGCACTTGGCGCAAACCGATTTGTTTGATGGCCGAGCCGACGAGATAATGCATGAGCACGCCGCCGGAGTTTTCCGCGCGATGACCATACTGAACGATCCGCATCGCCATGGCCAAAGCCTCTTGCTCTTTGCCGTCGCGAACCAACTGGTTTGCCTGGATGGTGGCCAGCGTCGCCAGCGTCCGCATCTGCCCCAGATAGGGGTATTCATCACTGGGGCTTTTATCGGTGAATTCTTTGGGCACGGGAACTTGCAGTTCCGTGCAAGCCAGCGCGCGTTCGAACAAGGCGAGCGCCTCCGCATTCTTGGCGAGCACTTCCGCCGCAAAAGCTGCATCCCAATCCTTGCCGCTGGACAGGTTTTGCAATTCTCGCGACTTATCTTCCGGCCAGTAAATCGCGGCCGCCGCATTGGTCAGAAAATAGAAGGCGTTGTTCTGCTCCGCGATGTTCGCCCGGACCGGCTGGAGGTCGCCATCGAACGCTGGAGCTTTTTTCCGGGACGAAAGAAACAGGAAAAATGCAGCCACCAAGCCGGAGAAAATGAGCCCGGCTGCAAGAATCTTCCTCTTGGTTGTCATCGGTGGGATGACCGTAACACGATACTCCGTTTTAACCAACGGATTAACGGAACCCAACTTGGTCGTGCCACGCCCCGCCGGTTACTTGGGCAAATGCTGCTTGATGCACGCCCCAGTTCATCCATGTCCACCGGCTTGGCGAGATAGGGAAAGCCGCCGATCTGCCCGCCGCCTGTGCCAACCTCGGTCTTCTTCACCGCCGCATGTTTGACTTGATATTTTTGGGGAATGAGCGCCATGTATTTGCAACATCAATGCCAAGGGTGCCGCCCGGCAGTCGCTTGGACGACATGGACAACCAACTTCAAATCGCCAGCGATAAGCCCGGAGCCAGCACCAACAGCGGTGTGCTTCTGCTGGTGGATGACAATCCGTTGAATCGTTCCCGGCTGTCCGACCGGCTTCAGCGTCAGGGTTACACCGTTTCTCAAGCCGACAATGGCCGGCAGGCATTGGAACGTCTGCGCCGGGAATCCTTCGATTTGGTGCTGCTCGACAGCATGATGCCGGAGTTCAGCGGTGAGCAAGTGCTACGGGCGATCAAGTCCGATGCAGCCTTGCAAAAGATTCCGGTGATCATGATTTCGGGATTGGACGAGATCGAGACCGTCGCGCGCTGCATCGAACTCGGCGCGGAGGATTATCTGCCCAGTCCGTTTGACCCGGTCTTGTTGTCGGCCCGGATTGACGCCTGCCTGGAAAATAAACGGCTGCGCGAACAGGAAGTGTTGTTCCTGAAACAGCTCCAAAAGGAGAAGGACCGTTCGGACCACCTCATCAACGACGTGATTCCCATTGGCATTTCGCTGATGGCGGAGCAGGATTTCAACCGGCTGCTGGAGATGATTTTGGTGGAGGCCAAGTCGCTCTGCAACGCCGACGGCGGCACGCTGTATTTACGCGAAGGCGAACGCCAGCTCAAATTCGTCATGCTGCGGAACGACACCCTGGACATCATCCTGGGGGGCGCGAGTGGCAAACCGATTCCGTTCCCGCCGCTCAACTTATTCCATCCGCAAACGGGCGAACCGAACCACAGCCAGGTGGCTTGCCATGTGGCGCTCACCGGCGAGTCGGTCAACATTGCCGATGCTTACAACGCCGCCGGTTTTGATTTTCATGGTACCCGGGCATTTGATGAAAAGACCGGTTATCGCTCCACTTCATTTCTAACCGTGCCGCTCAAGAAGAAGCACGGCGTGGTGATCGGCGTGTTGCAACTCATCAACGCGCAGGAGTCGCCGACACGCGAAGTAATTTCCTTTGAGCCGGCACTCCAGCAGTCCATCGAATCGCTGGCTTCGCTTGCCACGGCGGCATTGGAATCGTACGAGCGGATCGATGAACTGAAGCGACAGATTGCGGAGCTGTCCCGGAATGCGGAAGGCGGGAAGTAGTGGCCGGGCGACAGCGGGTGCTCAGGCAGCGGCGACGGCTTTGCGCCGCTTGTCGAGCATGAGGATGTTCTTGTTGTCCGCGTTGAGATAGCCCATGTGATCCATCGACTGGCGGACGAGGTGAATGCCCAGGCCACCGACTTTGCGTTGCGCGGCGGGCTGGCTCTTGTCCGGCTCCGGGACTTCGCACGGATTGAAGGGGACGCCGTCATCTTCCACGACGATTTTGATTTCCTGGTCATTGACATTGACCGTGACATCGATGACGTGCTCGCCGCCATCCGGCCACGCGTAGCGAATGACGTTGGTGACAATCTCCTCCAAGGAAAGGTTCACCGCGTACAGCTCCTCGGTATGCAGGCTGTGCTTCGCCCCAAACTCCTCCAGTTGCAGGTTCAACTGTTCGATTTCCCCCAAGTCATTCTTGAGGACGATGTGCAGGGTCTCACTCATAAAACTCCGGTGTCAGCGTGTGTCGTGTTGCGTTTCTCAAGGATTGGCGCTGCCTGCGAGCAATGCCCGCGCCGCCGCCGGATCGTGTTCGATGGCGAGCAGTTCGTCCAACCCGGCCATGCGCAGGACATCCTCCACCATCTTCTGCGGTTTGAGGATCACCAGTTTGGCACCGCTGGCTGCGAGCACCTTGGCGTTGCTAAGGAGCAGACGAATGCCGACGGACGCGATGTAATCCACTTTGGAAAAATCGACCAACACCGAAGTTTTTTGCGCGCCGGCCTCGGCGGCAAAACGGGCTTCGACCTCCTGCGTGCCTTTCAAATCCAACCGACCCGACAGGTGGAGGCAGCGAACACCCGCGTCCAAGTTTTCAACAGTGAGTTGCATAAGCGCGTTTCATTTTTGAAATTTGATTCAGTGACGACCAACGGATGACGCATCATGGTTACGACATCTCTCCGGGATAATCAAGCGGGCAATCCACGAAAAAATCGCGCGACCGATCATCCCCCGACAAACTCGAAAACATGGAGGACGAGCGCCCCTTCTTCAAACTGCACCGTGCCCAGGGTGACAAGTTCCTCCGGATTCACATCAATGGGCTGGCCGGTTTTATAGACAGCGAACCAGCGGCGTTCCTTCTTTTTCACCTCCATGTCCACCATAGCCCAGACCCAGACATGCACCCCCAGCGAGTGGGCGCTGATAAGCCTGGCACCAACGGGCATATCCACAAACTGGAGATCTTGCTGCTTTAATTTGTATTTTAAGATCGCGTTCATAACCTGCCACTCTCTGCCGCTCCGTTTAAGTATCGATGAATTGGGGTCGAAGTTATCGGCTGGTCGAAAAAAATTCAAGTTGTTCCGCATGCTGCGCAGCCATTAAGTAATGGACTCGCTAAATGCTTTTTTGAAAATCCCCCAACTGCGCAGTGACGCGGGGAGGCCAACATTGACACCCGCCGCCGGCGTGTGCTAGCGTCCGCGCCATCGACTGACGGTTATGAGCTCGTATTTGAATCAACAAGTGCTGGTGCTCAACCGCCTCTGGCAGGCGGTGAATATCTGCACGGCACGGCGCGCTTTGACGCTGCTGTTCCAAGGCCACGCCCAAGTGGTGTTGGGCGATGACGATGGCGCTTTTCAAACCTTCACCTTCCCCGAGTGGCATGATTTTTCCCAGGAACAGCCGCATCCCGAGTCGATTCACACTATTTCCTTTCGCGTTCGCGTGCCACGGGTCATCATGCTCATCGTCTTTGACCGGCTGCCCAAGAAGGAAGTGAAGTTCACCCGGCATAACATTTTCGAGCGCGACAAAAACACCTGCCAGTACTGTGGAAAAGTTTTCGATCGCAAAGACCTCAACCTCGACCACGTCGTCCCGCGCGATCGCGGCGGCCCGACGACCTGGGAAAACATCGTCTGCTCCTGCGTTCCGTGTAACACTCACAAAGCCAATCGCACGCCCAACGAAGCGGGCCTGCATTTGATCCGCAAGCCGAAGCGGCCCAAATGGCGGCCGTTCATCCAGCTCAACTTCGGGTTGGATTATCACGACAGTTGGAAACACTTCCTTGATCTGGCCTACTGGAACGTCGAATTGGGCGAGCAGACCAGTTAATTCCGGGAGGGCTGGGTTCCGGCCCACTTCTCTCCGACATCTAGAGCGGTTTCAATAAAACTGTGGCTGTTATTCAGGTGGCGACGTTCTCCCTCTCCCCGGCCCTCTCAACTGCTGTTGGCTTT
>JBKJSC010000252.1:0-12754 GCA_046593035.1 Limisphaerales bacterium
CGGGACACCAACCAGTTTGTCGCCGCTGAAGCAGACCAAATCCACGCCGCGTTTGAGCACCTCGGCGGGTGTCGGCTCATGGTCGATGGCCGCGAATTTCTCCGTCGCGACCATAGCGCCGCTGCCGAGGTCTTCGACGAAGGGAATACGTTTCTTGCGCGCCAGCACCGAGAGTTCCTCGGTGCCGGGCGACTCAACAAAGCCGCCCATGAAAAAATTACTGCGATGCACCTTTAGGATCATGGTCGTGGCGGAACCGATGGCGCGCTCGTAATCCGCGAGCGTTGTCTTGTTCGTCGCGCCGATTTCGCGGAGTTTGGCCCCGCTGGCTTCGAGGATTTCCGGGATGCGAAAACCGCCGCCAATTTGCACCAGTTCGCCGCGCGAGATGACGACTTCCTTGCGTGCGCCCGCCGTGAAATGCCGCAGGATGAGCACGAGCGCGGCGGCGCAATTATTCGTCGCCGTCGCGGCCTCGGCGCCGCAGAGCAGCGCGAGCGCGTGTTCGAGATAGGTGGCGCGTCCGCCGCGTTCGCCGGTGGCGAGGTCGTATTCGAGGTTGTTGTAATTCGCGGCGATGCTCGCCAGCGTCTCCACGACGGCAGAACCGAGCGGCGAGCGGCCGAGGTTCGTGTGGATGAGAATGCCCGTGCCGTTGATGACCGGTTGAATGCGGGACAGGCGCAAGATGCCGAGCGAGCGGCGAATGCCGGCCAGGACGGTGTCGAAATCAGGAATCGATTCGGCGGCGCGCATCGCGGCCAGTTCACGCCGCACGACGGCGGTGACCACCGGACGCGGCAGACCGGCGTCGCCGAGGGCTTGGAGGAGTTTCTCGACGGAGGGAATGCCGCGCAATTGCTTGTCTTTCATCGTAATCGTCCTCGCTCTCGTCGTCGTTCTCGATTCATACGTCCACCCGGTATTCCACTTCATTCTCGCGAAGCGCTGTGTCGGATTCAAAAAGCTGAACCAGTTTTGTGAGCATCGCGACGATCCGTACCAGCATCTGCTTGCCTTCTTCGATGCGCGGGCGCGTGCTGGCAGCTTTGGCGACCAACGCGTCAAGGCAGGCGGCGCACTCCGTGGCCGATCCGCGGGCGTCATCGAAGAACTTCGCTCGAACTTGGCGCTGACGTTTGCCGTTTCCCTCCGCCGTATTCAGCAGAATCGAGAGGCTGGCGCGATCGAGTTGGTCAATGACTTCTCCGAGTTTCACGCCGGCGGGAGGTTTGGTTTCAACCAGCAACCGCGTAACCCAACTGATGAATTGAAGTTCCAATTGATAGACATCAAGCCGTTCGTGATCGAAGCGGGCAGCCGAGCGATTCGAAGATGAGTTCGAGGACGATGGATCGGGAGTTACACTCATGGCTTCACGTAAATGCGAGGCTTCGTCGCGCGCACAATTTTACCGATGACGACAGCGCAGAGTGTCCTTTGATTCTTCAACAACTTCATCACCGCATCCAGTTTCCTCGGCGCGACACACAGAAGCAGGCCGCCGCTGGTTTGCGCATCGGCCAAAAGGATTTTTTGTGCATCCGGCACGGCGGCGTCCCATTCAGTGAATGCTTCGGCGGTTTCCAAGTTCTGGCGTGTGCCGCCGGGAATGCAGTCTTGCCCGATCAAATCCCACACCGCTTTTCCGAGCACGGGCATTACCCCTGCATTCAATTCCGCGCCCACACCGCTGGATTTGCACAACGAGCCGAGATGTCCGAGCAAACCGAAACCAGTCACATCCGTACCAGCCTTTACCCAACCGCGCTCGGCCAGTTCCGCGCCGGGTGTGTTGAGCGTGCTCATTGAGCGAATGGCTGCTTTGGCCAGAGCCGAAGGGCAAATGCCGCGTTTGATGCCGGTGGTGATGATGCCGGTGCCGAGTGGTTTCGTGAGCACGAGCCAGTCACCGGGACGCGCGGCAGCATTCGTAATCATGCGGCGCGGATGGACAAGGCCCGTCACCGACAGGCCATAGACCGGCTCGGGATTGCGGATGGTGTGGCCGCCAACCAAAGCGCATTTCGCCTCGCGCACTTTGCTCGCGCCGCCCCGCAGGATGGCCGCGATGATGTCTGGCCCGACGACATCAGTGGGCACGCCCATGATGTTCATGGCCGTGAGCGGACGACCGCCCATCGCATAGACATCGGAAAGGGAATTGGTCGCCGCGATTTGGCCGTAGGTGAACGGGTCATCCACGATGGGCGTGAAGAAATCCACCGTTTGCACGAGCGCCGTCCGCGCGTCGAGACGATAAACGCCCGCGTCGTCAGCGGTGTCGGACCCGACGAGCAAACGCGAATCGTGCGGAGGTTTGGGGAGTTGACGCAACACTTGCGACAAGGCCGATTGGCTCAATTTGGAAGCTCACCCGGCGCAACTGGAGAGCGAAGTGAGCTTCAGGATTTGTTCACGAGACATGGGCAAGTATTCTTTCGTCAATCGTCCTCGTCCTCGAACGATCAATCGCGGACGAGGACGAGGACGATTGGAAATGGCGGAGAGGGAGCGAATCGAACACTCCTCGACCTGAAAAACAGACCGACGGCGGTTTTGAAGACCGCGGGGGCCACCAGGCACCCATCACTCTCCGATTATTGTCTGTCAGCATTAGGCTGTGGTGACTCCGAGATGGTGCGCGCTGCAGGTTTCGAACCTGCGACCCCTACCGTGTGAAGGTAATGCTCTACCACTGAGCTAAGCGCGCCGTACTGCACGCGGATACTACGCACTCCAAAAAAGAGGCGGCAAGCAATTTCAGCACCCGGTCAAGACCTCTGATTCCATTCGGGGGCATTAACGAGGTCTTAATCGCGATCGCAGCGTCCGACCCCATGTTTATGCAGGCGGCAAGTTCAGCAATGGGGGTAACCTAACCGCCGATAGCGTCTCCGAATGAAGATGAGTCAGCAGCGCAACTCGACATGAAAAATGACCGTGAGACTCGACCTCACGGTCGCTTTGGTGGAGGATTGGCCCATGAAAACTTCATTGAACTGGGTGCGTGCAGTTTGCAGCCTGCTGGTCTTCGTGAGGATGCCTGCGGCCAGCCTGTCTGCGGCCGAGCCGGCACCTCCCAGCGCCGCGCAGTTTCAAAACAAGCAGGATTTTGAGCGGGCATTCACCGAGCTTTCCAACTGGGGCCGCTGGGGGACGAACGATCAGTTGGGTGCCTTGAATCTGGTGACGCCGGCGAAGCGCCGCCAGGCACTGGCCCTCGTGCGAGCGGGTGTTTCTGTTTCATTGGCACGAGACGCCGAGAAGGAGAAAGCCAGCGATAACGGATCGCCGTTCGTTCATATCATGGATCGTGCCGGCACCAACAACCCCGGCTCCTTCTGCGCGGATACGTACAAGGTTTCTTATCACGGCATGGCCCACACCCACATTGACAGCCTCTGCCACATGTTTTATCGCGGCAAAATGTACAACGGCTTTCCTCAAACCGAGGTGACGTCGGAGGGTGCCGGAAAACTGGGCATCCAGAATTTGAAAGCGGGCATTCTCACCCGCGCTGTGCTGATCGACATTCCCCGGCTCAAGAATGTGGAATACCTCGAACCGGGCACGCCGATTTATCCGGAAGATTTGGACGCATGGGAGAAGCAGGCAGGAATCAAGGTGAGTGCCGGGGATGTGGTCCTGATTCGCACCGGTCGATGGGCGCGGCGCGCGGCGGTCGGTCCGTGGGGTGGGAAGTTCGCCGGACTGCACGGCTCCTGCGCCCGCTGGCTCAAGTTGCGTGACGTGGCGGTCCTGGGCAGCGATGCCGCGAGCGATGTCCTGCCCTCCGGCGTGCCGGAAGTAGATCAGCCGATTCACCAACTCTGCCTGGTTGCGATGGGAACCTTGATTCTGGATAACTGCGATTTGGAAGCCGTTAGCATCGAGGCGACGCAACGGCAGCGCTGGGAGTTCCTGCTGGTCATCGTCCCACTTGCCGTGCGTGGTGGCACCGGCTCCCCTGTGAATCCCATCGCGACATTTTAAGCGTCAACTCGTAACTCTGCAGTCCCGTTTGTGTCCGCCTTCCGCAGTCCGGATTTGCAGATCAACTCATCCCGACAGTGCGGTTAACGATTCCAGCAGGCCCCTGCCCTCGCCCGTCACGGCCTCCAAGTTATCACGGCTTAATGAGCGCTTTGCCCAGCACGTTGCGGTCGCGCAGCAACGCAAAGGCGGCGGCAGTTTCGGCCAGCGGAAAAATGCGGCTCACAACCGGTTTCAATCTTCCATCCGCCGCCCATTCCAGCGTGGCGCGGACATCGGCATGGTTGCGTCCATAACTGCCGATCAATTTCTGCTGTTTCACGAAAAACGGCCAGAGGTTCAAACTCACTTCGCGCCCGGCCGTGGCACCGCAGGTGACCACCGTGCCGCCGCGCGCGAGGCAGGTGAAGACTTGCCGCAGCACTTCGCCGCCGACATGTTCCACCACCAGGTCTGCGCCGTGCTTTTGCGTGAGCCGCCGCACCTCGGCGGGCCATGCGTCGTCCGAGGAATCGATGGCAAGCTCCGCGCCGAGCTTCAACGCCAGTTCGCGCTTGGCCGGCGTGGAACCAGTGGCGATCACGCGCCCGCCGAGTTCCTTCGCAATCTGAATTGCGGACGAACCAACTCCGCTCGACGCGCCAATCACCAGCACCCAGTCTCCGGCGCGCACCTCGGCGCGGTCGGTGAGCATGTGCATCGCGGTACTGCCCGCCAGTGTGAGCGCGGCGGAGGTTTCGAAATCGACCGCGTCGGGCAACGCCACGAGCGCGCGCGAGGGAACGACGACCTTTTCGGCAAAACCCCCATCACGTTCCACGCCGATCAACTGGCTGTTCAGGCAAATCGACTCATCACCGCGCAGACAGAATTCACACTCGCCGCAAAACAAATTCGATTGCACCGCCACGCGGTCGCCCACGGTCCATTGCTCCACGTCGGAACCCAGCGCATCCACGGTGCCGGCAATTTCACTGCCGGGCGTGCGAGGAAGTTTCAGCGGCATCGGCAGGCCGGCGGACTCCAGCCACAAATCGAGCCGGTTCAGGCCGCAGGCGTGAACGCGCACCACGACTTCATCGGCGGCGGGCTTTGGCTCCGGCAACTCGTTAAGTTGAAACTGGCCGGGAGTGCCGTGGGCAATGAGTTGAACGGCTTTCATGCCGCCATTAAAGCGACTTCAGGAAAAACGACAAGGCGATTCGCGCAAGGGAAATGGCCACGGGCGAATCTCGGTTTCATACTGTTGCGATTCCTGCGGAAGCTGCGGAGCAGCGGTAGAACGTAGCCCACGGCGTAAGCCGTGGGTTCGAGGTCCGAGTTGTGAAAAGCCCCGGCAGGGGCGACAGAGGCGAGCGATTCATTTCTGGATCTCTGTCGCTGCTCCACAGCTTGATCCGCTTCGATCATCTATCCCACGGCTCACGCTGCGGGCTACTTTCTGGCGCAACTCTGTTGCTGGCGGTCTGGAAATGACCGGCACTCTCCGGCTAGAAATTGAGATGTACCCATCGCTCACGGGCGCGCGGGGTATTGCCAAACCCATAAGTTTTGGCCTTCGTCTAAAGTGGTTTTTCGATACGTTCTGGCACGTTTCATTTCATTCCAACCGACGGAGTAGAGAATGAATTGGCCGTCTTCGGTTCGGCGGTATTTGTACGGCTCGCCGTTAATGACGTCGTGGGGTAATTGCGAAATGAATCGCGGCGCGAGCACTTCCAACTTTTCCGGAAACTGGCCATTGGCCAGCCGGTGACGTTCCAGCGCGCAAGCAAGCGCGGCTTGTTCGGCAGCAGTCTGGGCCATGGCAGCTTTGCGACTGACACCGCCCAAGGCCGGCAGCAAGAGCGCTGCAAGAACGCGGTGATGCACAACGGCAGCGCTAACAACTCGATTGGCACCCGCGCTTCCGGCAAGCTCTCCCTGCAAGTCCTTGTCGTTGGAACTCACTTTGGCCGGTGAAAAGGTTCGCTTGCCCGCATCAAAAGTTCCGATCAATTGCGTGTCATACAGCCGACAATAATTGAGCTGCTCCTGATAGTACCACCCGTGCGGGGCGATTCGAAAGAGAGCATCCGCAATCCCGATGCCGGACTCATCAGCTTGCGAATCAAAGGTGCCGATGAGATTGCTCAAGCGATATTTTTGCCGATAGAGCAGCTCCGCAGTCAGAATCCCGGCGGCGCGCTCGGTGTCGAGCGGTCGTTTCAAGTCCGTCAAGAAATCGAAGTGCAAAAGGCGTGTTTGCAGCTCTTCTAGTTGCGCCTCTGACCAGCGGTGTTCGGCCAACCCTTCCCAAATCGACTGAACGGTGATGTTAAGACAGGCGACCCGCACCAAATAGGAAATCAGAAAGGATTCTTCTTTCAGCGAATCGTTCAAGCGAAACATCAGCCTCACATCTTCCAACGCGTCCTGGCTCCGTCCAGCGGCAAGCTCCGCCGACGCCTTGAGTTGAAGGCGCATACAGACTTCCCTCACCCGCCCGAGGTGGGGCAACAAAATCCCCCAAGGATTTTCCACGTTGAAAACCACGGGATACAGCGAATGGGGACGATGGCTGACAGCACGGAGTTCCGCGAGAAAAGGCTCACTAGCTTTCAATCCCGCCAACACTGCCGGAGCCGCCTTGGCGCGCGACTCAGCATCGAATTTGTCCGACTTCAATGTCAGTTGCGAGTTGGTTTGGCCGGATCGAATGGCATCAAAAGCCATTCCCCACGCAACCAGATCCACGAATTCCCGTTTGGCTCCATAATTGTACCATACGTGTGGAGAAACCAGTCTTCGCGCCAGATAATAGTCGGCACCCCACGCTTTGTCCTCGGGTTGTTCGCGAACATCTTTGGAGAACCAGGACTTGATGAATGGCGTGGCGGCAAAGTTTTGCTCATCAGGAATCGGTTTGGGAACGAATGCTTTCAAATCAAGCTGCTCGCCGCGCGCTTCCAATTCCTGGCGGTATTGATTCCAAGCGCGCCTTCCGCGCCAGTTCTCCTCGCCATAGAAGAGCGCAACGAGCGTCGCCGTCCACGCCAGCACCATTAGCCCACGTCGAAGCGTGCGTAGACTAAAAAGCCATTGACGGAAGTGAACGTTGGTAAAGGTACCGATCAGAAACAGTGCCACCGCCAATACCAACAGGAGGGAACACAAGGCCGAGGCCACCTCCATCAGCGCTAGGTCGAGCGTCGAGCCATAGACCAAAATCTGACTTTGCTCAATCCTCACCAACAGCACGATCTCGACCAGAACCAACCCGGCGATGATGAGCAGGAGCAAAAGCAATTTCGTCCGCGAGGCTTGGCAGCTACAGTTCCACAACCTTTTGAGTTTCTCTTTCATATCATGCCATCGCACAGGTGGTTTCGCGCTCGCTTCGGCGTTTGGGAACAAAAGTGCGCGGCGCAGGCATTGCCTCCCCGGCCTGGATCGGTGGCTCGGTCAGTTCCGTAATCTGCCGACGATTTTCCCTGAGCGCGGCCAAAATTTGTTGCGGTGACGGACTGTCGTTTCGGGCAACACCGGCGGTCGGAGTGGCGGAAGAGTTCAGGTTCAAAAGCGCGACCACCAGCCAGGCCGCACTCAACCCCGCGAGATGCCAGCGCAAGGGCAGAAGCACTTCACGCCACCACGGAACCGCCGGAAGTTTGCCGGCGGAGCGCTCAGGGTCGCTAGCTCGCCGGGCCGCGCTCAGAATCTCCACGCGCCATTCGTCCGGCACGCGCCGAAGCGGCTGGCGTTGCAATCGTTGTTCAAAGTCGTCGGGCTTCATTTGAGTTCTTCGTAAAGTGGACGCAGCTGCGCGCGCAATTTGTCTAACCCGTAGCGATAGCGGCTGGCGGCGGTGTTGGGCGAGAGATCGAGCGCGGCGGCAATCGCTTCCAGGGTCAGGCCTTCCCACAGCTTCAGATGCACGACCGCCCGTTGCTCCGGCGGCAGTTCACCGAGCGCGGTGGACAGAGCCGAGCGAAAGGCTTGTTCATCCGGATCGGCGGAGACGGCAAAGGTTTGTACGAATTCAGCGGCGAGTTGTTCGTAGTTTTTCTCCCGCGTACCGCGCCGGCGCATGAGGTCGATGGCCTGATTATGCGCCAGCCGGATGAGGAAGGCGCGTTCCTCGCGCACGCCCGCGAGCAAGCCGGGCCGGGTGGCGAGCTTGACGAACAATTCCTGCAAGAGGTCGCGTGTGTCGGCTTCGTTACGGGTGAAGTTAAGGAGGAAGGCAAACAACGCCTGCGCGTGCTCGGCATAGAGCCGCTCAAGTTGGATGGCCGCAGGCATGCTTCGTGAGCTATGACGCCGCCGCGCCAGAGAATTGTCTAGGAAAAGTTTCCCCCTCGTCATGGGTGTTTCAAATCAAGTGAAGCCACCGTTGAATTTATTGCTGACATTTTGGGGAAATCCCGCGAGAGTTTTCCTCGTGAACCAGACCACCCGCTATCTCCAATCGGTCAACGAGGACAAGGACATTGAAATCGGCACGCTGGTCAACTACCTGCTCTTCGACGCGATCAAGGTCGGCGCGAGCGATGTCCACATCGAGCCGTGGGAAAGCACGCTCGTGGTGCGCGTCCGCTTGAGCGGCGTGCTCACCGAGTTGGTGCATCTGCCGCTTGATCTCGCGGAAAAAATCGCCGGGCGCTTCAAGGTCATGTCCGACCTCGACATTTCCGAACGTCGCCTGCCGCAGGAAGGCCGCGCCTCCGCCAATCCTGAACTGGGCGGCGTGGAATTACGCGTCTCGATTTTCCCCACCGTGCGCGGCGAGAAAATCGTCATCCGCCTGTTCGATCCCAGCAATCGCAGCTTCGATCTGGCCACGCTGGGTTTTGATGATGAACTGTTGAAGACTTACCTGCATCTGCTCACGCGCCCGAGCGGACTCATTCTGCTGACCGGCCCCACGGGTTCCGGCAAGACGACCGCCATTTACGCCTCGCTCTATTATCTCGTGCAGCGCGCCGGCCCGGCGATCAGCATCAGCACGGTGGAAGACCCGGTGGAATTTCCCTTGAGCATGGTGAGCCAGGCGCAGGTCAGCGTCGCGCATGAGTTCACGTATCCGCGCGCCCTGCGTTCGCTCATGCGCCAGGATCCGGAAGTCATCATGATCGGTGAAATCCGCGACGCGGAAACCGCCGCCATCGCCGTGCAAGCGGGCCTGACTGGACATCTGGTCATCAGTACCATTCACAGCGGTTCCACGGCCGGCGTGTTCGCCCGGCTGATCAACATGGAGATCGAGCCGTTTCTGCTCTCCTCCAGCATCGTTGGCGTGCTCGGCGTGCGACTGATCCGCAAGAACTGCAAACACTGCGTACAACCCTACACGCCCGAAGTGGGCAGCCTGCGCGCGCTCCCGCCAGAAGTGATTGAGACCGCGCAATTCCGCAAAGGCACCGGCTGCAAGGAATGCGCGGAGACCGGTTTCGCCGGGCGCACCGCCCTCACGGAACTACTGGTCACCGACGAGATCTTTCGCGACGCCGTGCTGCAAAAGAAACCCACGCGGGCGTTGCAGGAAGTGGCCATCAAGCAGGGCATGCAAACGCTCTGGCAGGCCGGTATGAAGCGTGCCCTCTCCGGCCAATCGACGCTCGAAGAAGTCCTGCGCGTCGTCTCGGCGGAACAGATGTAAACGGGCACCAACGGAGCCGCGCTTCCCTCGCGCTCGGGTTTTCCTTGGGCAATTCCGTGGCGGCTGGTAAGAAGCGGGCGTGATTTTGAACTGTATTTTCGGCGTGCTGGCTGTCGTCAGCCTCGGCATCACGCTCTGGCAATGGCTGGTGGCACGGCGCTTTCCTCTCCACCGACGCGAGAACGACACTCGTTTCACGCCGCCACTCACATTGCTCAAGCCCTTGAAAGGCTGTGATGCGGAAACCCGGCGCTGTTTGCAAAGCTGGTTCGCGCAAAACTATTCCGGCCCGGTGCAAATCCTCTTCGGCGTTGCTTCCGCCGACGATCTGGTTTGCACAGTGGTGCGGGAGTTGATCGCGGCTCATCCGCAGTGCGACGCGCAATTGCTCATCTGCGCCGAATCGCTCGGTGCCAACGCCAAAGTCTCCACGCTCATCCAGCTTGAACGGCACACCAAGCACGAAATCATCCTCGTCAGCGATGCTGATGTGCGCGTGCCACCGGATTTTCTGACAAATGTTGTCGCCCTGTTGCGCGATCCGGGCGTAGGCGTGGCCTTTAGTTTTTACCGTCTGGCCAATCCGGCGAACCTGGCTATGCATTGGGAAGCCGTCGCCACCAATGCGGATTTCTGGAGCCAGGTGCTGATGAGGCACAGCCTCAAGCCGGTGGATTTCGCACTCGGTGCCGTCATGCTTACCCGCCGGCAGCGGTTAAACGAAGTCGGCGGTTTCAGCGCGCTCGTCGATTATCTCGCCGATGATTACCAGCTCGGCCACCAAATCGCGCGGCGCGGACACCGGATCGCGATCTGTCCCGTGGTAGTGGAATGCTGGGACGCGCCGATGGACGGGCGCGAAGTGTGGGCGCATCAACTGCGTTGGGCGCGCACGATTCGCGTCTGCCAGCCCCTGCCCTACTTTTGCAGCATCATCAGCAACGCCACGCTCTGGCCGCTGTTGTGGTTTGCTGTCGCGCCTTCGGCCCTGACGCTCGTGGCGCTCTGTATCTGCGCTTCTGTACGCATGTTCGCGGCGGTTTCCCTGCAATCCCGGCTCACGCAAACGAAAGGCCACGGCTTCGACGACTGGCTGGTGCCGGTGAAGGATTTGCTGCAAGTCGCGATCTGGGCACTCGCCTTTCTCGGCAACCATGTGGTCTGGCGCGGCCAGCGTTACCGTGTGCTGCCCGGCGGAAAACTGGTCGAAGAATCGACGGCTTGCGCCACACGGTAAGCGCCAAGAAACCCGGTTACTTCACTGCCGAATAATCTGTGGCCTTCATGAAGACGGACTTCACACCGTCCTTTGTAGTAAGCGACCCACCGGCTTTTTCCTCGGAAGCCTTGAACGCCGCAATCCAATCCGGATCGTTGCGGAAGGCGGCAAACGAAGCTTTGGCGGCCTCCTCGCTTTTGTGCGCGCGAATGTAAATGAGTGTGTCCTCCGCGCCCGGCTGGCCTTTCATCGGCACCCAGTAGGCGATGTTCGCCATGCCGTGCTTCGCAAATAATTTCACCGTATGGTCGCGGAAACGGGCATTAAGCGCATCCAAACGGCCCGGCTCGGAGATGTAAGTGCGCATTTCGAAAATACGGTTCCCGACGTTCTCGGCCTTGGCCAATGGCGAATAATCTGTGGCGCTCAACAAGGGTGCTTCGACTTTCGCCACCAGTTTGCCGTCCACTTCGGAAGCCTTGTAAGCCTTCTGCCAGTCGGGGTCGGCCATGAACGCTTTCCAAGACTTGTCGCGCGCCTCGCGGTTCGGATAGGCCAGAAAATAGATGAGCTTGCTCTCCGGGTTGTCGAGCGGAACGAAATATCCGAGGTTCGTCATGCCATGCTTCTCGAAGAGTTTGCAGGTGTGGTCGCGGAAGCGGGCGTGCAGGGCGTCGAGCTTGCCCGGCGCGGCGTAATACACGCGCATCTCGAAGCAGCGTTCGTCGGCAGCGGTGGCGGCGGTCAGCGTGGTCATAAGGGTGAGCAGGGCAAAGATGATTTTCATAACGTTGCCGGATTGTGAACCGTCACGCGGCGGAGGCAAATGAATTTTTGCCGGTGTTCAAATACCTTTGCGCGAAGCTTTCTGGCAGGGGAATCTGAATTTCTAAATCAAACTCCAAACTGGGGCTGGCAACCGGGCGCCGAACCACTACACTTTGCGCGCATGAGCGACTCAATCACCACGCTGGGCATCATCGCCGGCAACCGTTCGTTGCCGCTGCTCTTTGCACGGCAAGCCCGCGCGCTGGGCGTGAAGCGGCTCGTCGCCGTGGCGTTTGAAGGCGAAACCGATCCGGAGCTGGCGCGACTGGTCGATGAGATCGTGTGGTTGAAGGTGGGTCAGCTTTCCAAAATGATCAACGCGTTCACTGGGCGCGGTGTGGCGCATTGCGTCATGGCCGGACAGATCGCGCCGAAGAATCTGTTCGACCTGCGTCCAGACCTGCGGGCCGCGATGATGATGCTCAAGTTGCCGGAGAAAAACGCCCACACGATCTTCGGGGCGATTGCCGACGAATTACAAAAGGACGGCGTGGAATTGATCGCGGCCACGCCCTGGCTGCAACCGCTCATGCCCGCCAATGGATTTCATCTCGGCCCGAAATTATCCAACGAACAAGAGACCGACGTCGCCTTCGGATTTCGCATCGCGAAAGAGATTTCCCGGCTGGAGATCGGCCAGACAGTCGTGGTCAAGAATGGCACCGTGCTCGCCGTGGAAGGCATGGAGGGCACGGACAAATGCCTGACGCGCGGCGGCGAACTCTCCGGCAAGGATCGCGGCGCGGTGGCCGTGAAAGTGGCGAAAGAAAAACACGATCTGCGCTTCGACATCCCATGCGTTGGCCGGCAAACCGTGGAAACCGGCGTGGCGGCGGGCGTGACGGTTCTGGCCTTGGAGGCGGGGAAAACATTGTTGCTCGAACGGGAAGAAATCAGCGTACTGGCTCAGTCCCGCCGTTTCACGCTTACCACGATTGGCGGGTGAGTTGAACCAGACCCGGAAAACCGCCCCACTCACGCTCGGAGCTTGCCAGATAATTTTGAGCAGCCTGGCCCATCCCGCGTCACGCCAGCAAGTTTTTCACCGCTTCGGCCAGTTCAAATGCTTG
>JBKJSC010000272.1:0-12196 GCA_046593035.1 Limisphaerales bacterium
AAGCCAACTAAGAAAACTCCCAACGTTCTTTTATTGATTAGCCCTCAGATATCGAGGGAAAGCTACGCTTTTGCCTCATGCTTATCCCGCTGTGGGATGGCTGTGAAACAAAATCAAACCGGGCCGGCATCGGATTTCCGTTCAATTAGAAAACGCTGAACCTTTGGAGCAACGTTTTTGGGTTATTTACAAAGAGAAGAACTTGGGCACCCTGCCTTTAGAGTCGAGCAAGGGCTCGCTGACGGTTACTGTGCATCCGTCGCCCGCCAATGTGGTGCTACGACGCGGAGGGGAAATGGTGCGCCAAGGGGAGGCTCCTCTAAGCATTGAAAAGCTTCCGGTCGGCGACTATGTAGCCGTCGCTCGTCGAGGGGATTACGAGGAGAGCCGTCCGGTTAAGATCCAACGGCAACAGCGGGCTGAGGCGAAAATAGACCTTAACTTAGGGAGCGTGGAGGCCTCCGCCGACCCTGCAGATGCCGAACTCGATTTGTCAGGGGGAGGGCGCCACTGGCAGAGCAAGGTGCCGATGCGCGTGGACGACGTACCTGCCGGGAATTATTCACTCCTGGCTCGCCGAAAGGGGTGGGAATTGAGTGCCGACGTTTCGGTAAGCCGCGGGAACGTCACAACCAACAGAATTGAATTCCCATATGGTTCGATTGCTGTGACGAGTGAGCCGAGCGGGCTGGTTGTTTCGAATAATGGAGTAGAGGTTGGTAAGACGCCGATTGTGTTGCGCGAGTTGAGGCCGGGTCCATACGTGGTGACAGCCACAGATGGGGAGAACGCTTTGACGGCAACGGTCAGCGTCGGTCCAAAGGAAGAGGTCAAAAAGCCATTTATGTTCCACTACGGCGCTGTAAAGTTGGCAAGCACCCCAGCGGGAGCAACCGTGGTTCGCAACAGAAAAGAGATTGGCAAAACACCACTGATGCTCGACCGCATACCTGCCGGAGAAATATCGGTCGAGTTGCGGCTTCAGGGCTACGCACCCACGAATGTCACGCTCCGGATAGTGGATGGTGGAACGGCGGACTTGACGGCAAAATTGATCAGCGAGCGGTATCTCGAAGCCGTAAGAAAGGCGCGTGAAGCCCTTGACGGCGGACGCTTCAGCGATTCCCTCAAATACATCGCTACCGCTTTAGAAGCTGAACCAGACGACACAGCGGCAATCAAATTACGTGCTGCGGTTGCCCAAGCGGAGCAGAGGGCAAAAGAGGCAGTGCAGGAAGCTGAACGGAAGAAAACACTAGCAATCATCGAAAAGGCGATTACAGCACATGGTGGACGTGATGCTTTAATGCGTTTCCGCGCTTCAAAAAGCGTGTCAACTACCACTTCAAAACTTAAGGACGGAACCCCTTGTTCGATTCGCACCACTTCCTTCACGCAGCTACCAGACAAGTCCAGAATCGATCAAGAGATACGATACCGTCCGAAAAGCTTGCTAAACTCATTGACCTCGTTGGGGTTTAAAATCGAGGTCAACGGCAAGACTCCAAGTGAAGAAAGAATTGTTCACGGAGCGCATTGTGTGACTGGAAATCAAGCGTGGATGCTGGCCGAAAGCATTTCGAAACCTATGCCACTTCAACTTGCACAGAATCTGCGAAATGGCTTATACATTGGCGAATGCACACAACTCGTCCCGTTACTCGGCGACGACTTCCAACGCGAGCGTCTGACCTCCTGGGCAACCGCACCGCAAAACTGCCTTGCGATCAGAATCCGGAAAAACGGAAAACCTGACTTTATTTTATACTTCGATGGCCGCAATGGGTTAATCGTTGGACTTGAGTACCAAGAGAAGGAAGAGGGAGGCAAATCTGTCCGGGTCAATGTGCGCTACGGAGAATACCGTAACTTTTCCGGGCAGTTACAGCCGACCCACATTCAATTCTACCGAGATGATAAACTGTCCAGCGCATCGAATGTCGAAAGTATCGTTTTTTTTGAATCGTTATCAGATGATATGTTTCGGTCACCAGTTGGAGCAAAGTAGGATTCTGGCAGTGATTTAATGCGTGGCACGAGCGTAATCGCCGTGACATGCTCGTGGCGCTATCCGTAACGGAAACAAAAAATTGAACTACCGCGAGAACACCCACGAAATGAGCCGGGCGAAAGTGGGCGTCTGGCCCTGGGAGAGCAAGCCGATGCGGAAGATTTTTGCGCTCGCCCACACGCAGTCGAGCATGAACAAGATCGTTAGAGCCTGTCTGAAAAATGGGTGGGCCAGGCGACCCGCCTGTTCCGGTCGGCGACTCGCCGACCGAAAGGGGGTGACGCCCCACAGAAAAGGCCTGCTCGCATTGGCAACTTGTTGCGTGAGGAATCGTTCAGAGACTATTTCACTCAGGCTTCCTCCCCGCCAGATTAGCTTTCTCAGACCGGATATTGGGAACGCGCAGCAGCGCTTCCCTACCGGGGTAGGGACGACCTGCGGGTCGTCCAAGCGTTGGAAGGTCGCGCGACAGCGCAACCCTGCCGAGCGGCGGAGCCACCTCTACTTCCCCTTCATCTGTGCGATGGCATTGACCACCGCGTCGTCATCCAACGCGGCGGATTCTTCGCGATACACCCGGTACGCCCCGGCAGTCAGATAGGCATCGCGCAGGCCGGCGGTGGGAAATTTGTCCGCCGTGTTGTGCAGCACCAGCGGATGCGGCACCGCCAGCATGGGCGCGCCCTCGAACACGCCGATCCGGCGGATGCCCGGCACGAACAAATCGTCCGCCAGCAATGCCTGGTCGCTCGACGCATCGAACTCGTCGCAACCCGCCACCACCGAGTCGGTGGCGGGCGCGGCGAGGACACCGCGCCCTACCGCAGTGGACAAGGTAGGGCGGACTGTCCATAGTCCGCCGCGTTCGGCCCATTCGCCCGGCTCTCATTGCGACTTGGTATTACAGCCCGCCGAAGAAACTAATCCTTGTCTCATCCGCGCGGGCGTGCTTTCTTTGCCTCATGCTTTCCGCCTACATCGCCCGCGCGGTTGAACAGGCCTACTACGAACGGATGGAGAATGGCTCCTACTTCGCCACGATTCCCGCCTTCAAAGGCTTGTGGGCCGAGGGAAAAACCATTGAGGCCGCCCGCCGAGAACTGATCGAAACCCTGGAAGACTGGCTGCTCCTAGCCTTCCGTTTCGGCGATGATGTGCCGGTGTTGGGCGGCATTGATTTGAACAAGGTGGGGCGTCATGCCAAAACCCGTCAGCCGGCGTGAACTGATCCGGCGCTTGCGCGTCCTCGGCTGGGAAGGTCCGTTTCCCGGCGGCAAGCACGCGGCGATGCGTCATCTGTTCACGGGAATCAAAACTCCCCTGCCCAACCCTCATCGCGGCGATCTGGATTGGTCGCTGGTAAAGCGCATTCTCGGCCAGGCTGGCGTCACCCGTGAAGAATGGGATCAAGCCGGGCGATAACCAGCTTACCTTCGTGGAAAAGTTTTTCTGAATCGCTTCCGTGTGGAAAGTCCCGCGCCTACACCCCGCCGAAGCGCCGGTGGCGACGCGTGTATTCTTCCAGGGCTTCAAACAATTGCGCCCGGCGGAAATCCGGCCAGAGTGTGGGCGTCACCACCAGTTCGGCGTAGGAAATCTGCCAGAGCAGAAAATTACTCACCCGCATTTCGCCGCTGGTACGGATGAGCAAATCGGGGTCGGGATAATGGCGCGTGTACAAATGCTGGGCGATGACTTGCTCGTTGATCTCCGCCGTTTCCAGTTTCCCCTGCTTCACTTGCTCGGCGATGGCGCGGGTGGCTTCCACGATCTCCGTGCGCCCGCCGTAGCTCAGGGCGAGGATGAGGGTCAGCCCCTTGTTCTTCGCGAGCGCGGCCTGGGTTTTTCGTAATTGTTCCTGGACGAATTCTGGCAGCCGGTAGATTTGCCCGATCACTTCGAGCCGAACATGGTTGCGGTTCAGTTCGCCGATTTCCCCCTTCAGGAAGCGCGCTAAATATTTCATCAGCGTGTCCACTTCGTCTTTCGGGCGGTTCCAGTTTTCAACCGAAAAGGCGTAGAGCGTGAGATACTTGATGCCGATCTCGCCGCAAGCCCGCACGGTGGCGCGGACGGATTCGACGCCATTCCGATGGCCTTCGACGCGCGGCAGGTGACGCTGTTTGGCCCAGCGGCCATTGCCATCCATGATGATCGCGACGTGGGTGGGCAGCGTGGCCTTGGCTTGCGGGCTGAGTTGAACGGGATGCGCGCTCATGCGGAAACGAATTGGCCAATTACTTTTCCATCGGACTTTGCGTTACAAGAAAATCGTCTGCGCGCGCGCGGGTCCAACGGATGCGATGGTCAGTTTCGCGCCGGTCAACTCCGCGATGGCCTTCAAGTAACTGCGCGCCTTGGCCGGAAGTTCCTTCCAGGTGCGCGCCTTGTCGGTTGGTGTCTTCCAGCCGGGGAATTCAACGTAAACAGGTTCGCACAAAGCGAGGACTTCGATGTCGTTTGGAATCGTGTCGAATCGCACCGCCCCAACGCGATAGCCGACGCAGACTTTGATGGTCTCCAGGGAGTCCAAACCATCCAGGTTGGTCACAGCCAGTTCGTCGATGCCATTGACCATCGTGGCGTGGCGCGTGGCCACGGCATCAAACCAACCGCAACGCCGGGCGCGGCCGGTGGTCGCGCCAAACTCGCGTCCCATGCCGTGCAACAGATCGGCGATCTCCGCGTTCTCCGTGGGCAACGGCCCTTCGCCCACGCGCGTGGTGTACGCCTTCATCACGCCGACCACGCGGTCCATCCGATTCGGCGGCACGCCGGAGCCGGTGCAAGCGCCACCGGAAGTGGTGTTGGACGAGGTGACATAAGGATACGTCCCGTGATCGATGTCCAGAAACGTTCCTTGCGCGCCTTCGAAGAGCACATCGGCATGGCGTCGGGTGGCGTCGTGCAGCATGACCACGGTATTGGCCACAAACGGTTTCAAACGGTCGCCCGCGGCACGATACGTGTCGTGAACTTTCGTGAAGGAAAGCGGTGCCGCACCAAACGCCTTGAGGATTTCGTTGTTCTCTTTGATCTTCAGTTTCAGCTTCGCTTGGAAGCGCGCTGGGTTGATCAAGTCAATCATGCGCAAGCCGGTGCGCGCGGCCTTGTCGCCGTAGGCGGGGCCGATGCCGCGTTTGGTGGTGCCGATCTTATTTTTGCCTTTGAGTATTTCCCGTTGGGCGTCGAGCTCGCGATGGTAAGGCAAAACGATGTGGGCAGTTTCACTGACAAACAAGTTGCCGTTCACCTTGATGCCGAGCTTCAGCAATCCATCGATTTCTTCCACCAAACCGATCGGATCAATGACCACGCCGTTGCCGATGAGACACTTTTTTCCGGGACGCAGGATGCCGGAAGGAATCAGATGCAAAACATATTTCTTCGGGCCGATGAAAACGGTATGACCGGCGTTGTTGCCGCCCTGCGTGCGGACGACGATGTCCGCCTGCTCGGTCAGCACGTCAATGATCTTGCCCTTGCCCTCATCGCCCCATTGGGCACCCACTAAAATTGTATTGGCCATAGTTTGCTGCGTACCGTGCGGACAATAAAAATCCCCGAAGTGTAAAATCGGGGCGTAAATGCACGGTATTTACGCGCGGACGTTAGGGAGGGAACCGCCCAAAGTCAATCTTCGAGAATCATTTTGTTCGACACCAAACTGCGGACGCGGAACAATTCCGTCGCACATGTTCTGGCCCGCTGATTACCACATGCACACCCCGTTGTGCCGCCACGCCGTTGGCGAACCGACGGAATATGCGGCGCGCGCCGTGGAGTTGGGCTTGACCGAAATCGGCTTCACCGATCATTCGCCGATGCGGCAGGATGATTTTGACAACTGGCGGATGCGCTTCGACCAACTCGATGAATACGTCGGGAAAGTCCGCCGGGCGCAGAGAGAGTTTCCGCAACTCACAATCAAACTCGCGCTCGAAGTGGATTATCTGCCCGGCCACGAAGGGTGGATTCGCGAACTGGCCGCGCGCCATCCGTGGGATTATTTCATCGGCTCGGTGCATTACGTCTCCGATTCCTGGGCGGTGGACAATCCGGAGAAGCTTTCGGAATGGAAACACCGTGATGCCTTTGAAGTGTGGACCATCTATTTCGACCGGCTGACAATGGCGGCGGAGAGCGGCCTTTTTGAAATCATCGGTCACGCGGACCTGCCCAAGAAATTTGGCTTCTATCCCAAACAGGATTGTGCGCCGTTGTTTGAACGCTTTCTGACGGCGGCCCGGAAACATGACGTGGCCATCGAACTCAACACTGCCGGTCTGCGTAAAGAGTGCCGGGAGATTTACCCCAGCCACCAGTTGCTCCAGCTCACCCGACAAATCGGCGTGCCGATCACGTTCGGCGCTGACGCCCACGCGCCCGGTGAAGTCGGGATGAATTTCACCGAAGCCGTGGCGCTCGCCCGCAGTGTCGGCTACACTCACACTCGGCGGTTCACGCAGCGACAGTTTACCGAAGTCGCAATTTGAACTGCCGTCGAACATTCGAGACTTTTGCAGACGGTTGCCGAAACTACGCACCATCGTTTTCTATGGCCAAATCAATCGAATGCGTTAAATTTCGCCCATGTTGAATCAACGCCAGCGTCCCATTGCTTACGCCCTTGCCACCGGCGTGGCTGTCTGGCTGCTGGCTTGGGGCGGTTACACCATCGCCAAGCATTCCAAGATGACGGCGGAAAAGGTGCGCGTTTATCTGCACAAGGTGGACTTGCACCAGTTGTCCGGCGAGGCCCGCGCGAAGGCGCTGCGCAAGCTGGCCGATCAATTGAACGCGCTGCCGCCGGAGGAAAGGCGGAACGCGCGGCTGGATCGCGAGTGGGGCCGCTGGTTCAAGGAAATGACGGATCAGGAGAAGGCGGACTTTTTGGACGCCACGATGCCGAGCGGTTTCAAACAGATGCTGACGGCCTTCGAGGAATTGCCCGCCGACAAGCGCAAGATGGCCGTGGACGACGCGCTCCGGCGGCTCAAAAAAGAGGTCAGCGATGATCCGACAATCCGCGAACAATGGCAGGCCGAGGGCCAGACGCCGCCCCCACAGTTGAGCGAGGAATTACAGAAGAAAGTCACGGCGATTGGATTGAAATCTTTTTACACCCAGAGTTCGGCGCAGGCCAAGGCGGAACTCGCGCCGTTGCTGGAGGAATTACAGCGCGCCATGGAAAACGGCCGGCTGTTTCGAGGGCGACAATGAGTTCCGGAGTTCTATTCCAATCAATCCGTCAGCGGGAACGCGCAGCGTTTACGCTAATCGAATTGCTCGTGGTCATCGCCATCATCGCCATGATTGCCGGCATCCTTATTCCTGTGATCGGCAAGGCGAAAGAATCCAGCCGGGTCACGGGATGTTTGAGCAATCTCCACCAGATTGGTGTCGCCTTGCGTCTGTACACCGAGGATAATCAGAATCGCCTCCCGGAAATGCGCGACAAACTTTATGGCACCAACTCTCCCCCGACGAATTCCGTGGCGCTGCCCAGTGTTGATCTGGTGCTTTCCAATTATCTCGGTTCGGTGAAAGTGCTGAAATGTCCGGCAGACCGCGACGGCATCTACGAGCAAAGCGGTGCCAGTTACGCTTGGAACAGCCTGCTCAACGGTCAGGATGCCGACCGGATGGAGGTAATGAATCTTTCGTTCAACCCGCACCAGATTCCAGTCTTCTACGACAAAGAGGCGTTTCATCGCGGCCGGGGCGAAGGCAAGGAGATCAATTTTCTCTACGCCGATGGCCACATCAAGAACTTGCTCGAAGTGGGGGGAGTGAAGTGATCCAACTGCGCGGTCTCTCCAAACGATTCGGCACGCGGCTGGCCGTCGATAACCTGAACTTGGCCGTGCCACGCGGGGAAATCTTCGGACTCCTCGGTCACAACGGCGCGGGCAAAAGCACTGCCATCGGCATGATGTTGGGGCAAGTCTGGCCTACACAGGGCGAGGCCATCATCTGCGGCCACGACGTAACGATTCAGCGTCAGAAGGCGCTCCAAAAAGTCGGCGCGATCTTCGAGACGCCGGTCTTCTACGATTATCTCAGCGGCTGGCGGAACTTGGAAATTCTCAGCCAGTACACCGCCGCCACGCCGCCGGAGCGCATCAGCAAGATCGTCGAATGGGTCGGCCTCAAGGGTCGCGAACACGACAAGGTGTCCAAGTATTCTCACGGCATGCGCACCCGCCTCGCCCTCGCCCAGGCGCTGCTGCCGGAGCCGGAGCTTTTGATTCTCGATGAACCGAGCGACGGACTCGATCCCGAAGGCATCCACGAAATGCGCCAGACCATCCAGCGGCTGCAACGGGAGTTGGGGCTGACCATTTTGCTTTCCTCGCACCTGTTGAACGAAGTCGAACAGCTCTGCACCCGCATCGCCGTGATGAACCAAGGCAAAAAGGTTTTTGACGGCACGCTCAACGACATCAAGAAGCCGCAAGAGTGGGTGCGGTTGCGCGTGGGAGATTTTGCGAAAGCCGTCGAAGACTTGCGGGGAGCGCAGTTGATTACCGCCGCGCTCGACGGCCAATTGGTCGCGTTGACGCCCGGCGTCGGCACCGACAGCGTGGTGCGCCGCCTCGTGGAACAGGGCATGCCAGTCTTTGAAATTGTCCGCGACGAACAAACGCTCGAAGGATTTTATCTCGCGCTGATGAAGGATGGTCCAGGCGCTTCCCGTCAAACTCCAGAGACCTCACCAGCCAAACCGGCGCTTAGTTCACACGCCTGAACCGATATTTTTCATGTTCTACCTTCAACTCCGCAACGAGCTCCGAAAACTGTTCGGCAAGAAACGTACTTACATCGGGTTCGGCGTGTTTCTCGTGGCGCAGAATTTGATGCTGCTCGCCTTCCACTTTTCCCGGTGGGAGAAAGACACGGGAAAATTGCTCGCCGGAAACGGCTACGGCATGACGGACTATATTTCCGCGCTGACCGTCGCGCTCTTGATGTTGATCCCGCAAATCCTCCTGCTCATGCCGCTTTATGTGACGCTCGTGGGTGGCGACCTCGTGGCCAAGGAAGCCGAGGACGGCACGCTGCGCATGATTTTGGCGCGGCCCATCTCGCGGTTCCGCCTGTTGCTGGTCAAATGGGTTGCCGGTGTCGTGTTCTCCACTTTGCTGGTCTTCACACTCGGTGGCATGGCGCTGTTCTTTGCGCGGTGCTGGTTTCCGTGGGGCGGAATGTTCTTTGCCTCGCCCGCCCCGGTGCAAATCTTCAGCGTCATGACGGCGGGCGAAGGATTGCGGCTGTTTCTCACCGCGCATTTGTTCCTCGCCGTCAACGCCTGCACCATGCTGAGTCTTTCGTTCATGTTCTCCTGTTTCAATATGAAGCCGGCGGCGGCCACGATCCTGGCGTTGTCCGTTCTCCTGCTGAACCTGGTGATGGAAGCCCTGCCCTTCTTCGACGAGTACAAGGAATACGCGCTCACCCATCATTTCCGTTGCTGGCTGCTGGTGTTCGCGAAGCCCATTCCCACGGCGCAGATGGCGATGTCGCTCTGCTATCTGTTCGCCGCGAACGCCACCGCCTTCATCATCGGCGCCGCGCATTTCCATTTACGCGACATCAAATCGTAGGTGGTAGACATCCGCACTGCGCGAGGTGGCGTATTCATCATCAGTCTGCGCATCGAGACGCGGCAGGTAACGTTCACCAGCGGCCTTGACGACCTCTTCCCCGGCGATGACATCCCGGGCACGCAACCAGGCCGGCAGGTTGGCGTCGTAATCAAGGTGCGTTGAATTGACTGGCATGGGTTACTCATACCACGGGTTTTTCGGGGGCCTTGCAGGCCAGGCATCATGCTGCGAACAGGGACGAACGTGCATGCTGTCACGCCGCACGCAACCACCAATTTGAGGGAGGGAAAGAACTTGACGGGGTTTTGGGGAGAGTCGTGCGCGCCCGGTTTTATGGCGTGTCGCAGGTAATTTTCAAGACTGCGATTTTCACCATACATGCCAATATGGGGCTACCACTTTTCCATAATAATCTCTACACGAGCCAGGACCAACTCCTTGACGACCGCTTGAGGACCGAGCCCTTGGTGATCGCCGTTCAATAAGCTCGCACGAACAAAGGCGGTACGCCGGTGGCCCGCGAAAACCTAAAGCACGGCGGAAAGACATTGAAAAGGAAGCGAGCCTCTTGTAGTTTCTAAACATGTTTCGACCATACAGCTTAACGTCCATCGCTGCTTGGACCGTCGGCAGCCTCGCCGGTAATAAAGCTTACCACGCGGCCAAGTCTCGTAACTCTGGTTTTAAGGGCTCTCCCACGAAAGCCCCTCAGGCAGTGCGAAAGCTGCATCGGAATTTGGAGCAAATCGAAGCGGACCCTCCGGCAGTGCGAGATCTGCGTCGGAAATTGATTCAAATCGAAGATGAAGCAGTTTCAATGCATAAGGACATGTCGAAGGTATTTAATGGCTCTCGAGGTAAGAAGAATTTAACTTCATTGATTAAGTGGTTGGCTTATACTGCTTGGTTCCATCAGGCGAAAGAGCAGTTGAAGATCGATATTCGTGACGTTTACGAGGCGACCAGGCAACAGGGTTACGTGTGGCCGTCGAATGTAATCGCCGAAGTTCAGAATGTAGTGGACGGAATGGCAACTCGAATGCAGGACGTGTCTGACAACATATTGCGACAGATTCTTCCTCAGATTCCGAACGCTGAGACCGCATTGGATGAAATCCGCGAACAACAACGTAGGTATAACGTCGATCCGTCAACCTACAAGATAGTGGACAATCGGGATGCACTTGAAGCCGCAAATCCGAGCCCAACCGCATCGGCGACCGACCAAGCCCTTTATCTTGCTCGTGGTGATCAAGATTTTGGCCCATTCTGTTACAAGGAAATGTTAGGGTTGATGAAGGTCGGAAAGGTAAGAGCCACAGATTTGATCGCTTACGATGGAGCACCAGCCTGGGTGACCGTTGAAGCGTTCATCGCTAATGTGAATACAATTTCGAAGTGCTGAATTCCAGCTTCCTTTGGCGCCGCCACGACCGATAAGTGCAACCTTGCCTTCGGGGCGGACGAGATGGGCCATGCCACAGCGGAGGTGCTTGTAGAGGTAGTAGTTCAATGCTGAGCTGTTGTAGTCGGTATTGCCACGCTCAAAACGACACTTGGAATGGCCTGCTAAGTGAAATCATGGGAATCGAGGCAAACACCAAGCAATTCAATGCCAACAGCAATCTGGCCGTAGGCGAGATATAATGGGGCCATCAACCATTGTCCGCAACTGCGGGAGATAAACGTCGGTGATAAATTGAGAGAGCGTGTGTCCGAGCATCGCGTGTGAAGTGGCCCATATCAGTCGCTGGGCAATTCACAGCAGCCAATGATGGCTTCGCTTTGCTCAGGTGAAACGTCAGTTCACGCTTCGTTCCTCAGCCTTCAGAACATTGAATGCGCGCAACCAGATTCACGCTTTCCAACGTTCAATGCGAACATCCCGCGCGCGTTACGCCGACGCTCATGCCCGGCGGGGCGCCAGGGGCGCCCCTAGCCGGGCACCGGGCTGCTATCTCGGGTTTCAGAACGCCGCGGTCAGCAGCCCTTTCGCTACAATCTTCACCCGCCCACGCTGGCCAGTTCTTCGTTGGTGGCCACGTTGACGATCTTGAATTGTTCGGCGTGAAACATGGAGTCGGCGCGGAACGAGAGTTTGCCGAAATACTTTTTCTCCATGTCGATCAAGAGCTTCTCGTCCTCGTGCCGGAGACGGTCCAGCGCGTGAGCGTTGGATTCGATGCAACCTCGGCTAGGAATGCCAGCGCCCACCGCAATCACCGCACGCCACTTGGCAAATCGTGCGCCCATCTGAAAATATTCCACCAAGCGGTCGCGCAAGCCGTCCAGACCTTCCGTGATGTTTTCGCCGGGATGACCGGCCAAATCCTTCGCGCCAGCGTCCACTTTAATGCCCGGGATGATTCCCACGTCGTTGAGAACTTTGAGAAGTGGAGTGCCATCCTTCTTCTGCTGGCGAATCGTCTCGTCGTAGAGAATCACGCCGCTGATACTTTCGCGGAGACCGGGCGCGGTAACGATCAATTCCCGGTAGGCGCGCCGGGCCTCCAGGGTCTGAGGAATTCCCTGCTTGGCAAATCTTTTGTTGCAGGTGGGATTGCTTTCGTCCATT
>JBKJSC010000050.1:0-3774 GCA_046593035.1 Limisphaerales bacterium
GTTGGAGCGTTTGCGCCACCACCCCGAACATGGCCATCTCGCCCTGCGCGCCCTGGCCAGTGACGCACTTCGAAAGAACGACCTCCCCCAGGCACTTGGACTGACGACGCGGCTGGCGGAACATCCACGAGCGACTTTCGCGGATCAGTTGTTGCACCTCGAAGCCCTGAAACAATCCGGTTCGGCGGATTTCTCTTTCCGCTTGGCGTCATTGCAAAACCAGAGCAGCGGCCAAATCCGCGACGTCTTCGCGTTGCTGGTCTGGATGAATGCCCACGGTCTCGCGGCTGAGGCGCTGGATTGGTCGAAGCGCTTGCCGGCTTCCATCACGGCGGAGCAGCCCATCCCGATTGCGCTGGCCGAATCCCACTCCCGGCTGCGGGATTGGGCCAGCTTGAAACTGCTGGTGAGCAGTGCCCAATGGCAAGAGATGGATTTCATGCGCCTGGCCATCCTCAGCCGGGCCTTGCGGGAAACCGGACAAGTCACGGAGTCCCGCAACCAATGGCGGTTGGCGACCGTCCAGACCGGCGATTCCCTCCCCCTGCTCACCATGCTGGCCAGATTGGTGCAAGGCTGGGGCTGGGAGACGGAAGCCGAGGAACTGTGGTGGAAGATTGCGGTCAGTGACCGTGGCCAGCGCCAGGCGTTGCAATCACTCTACCGTTTGTACAAAGCGAAACACGACACCCGCCAATTGTTGCGCGTCTCGTCCCGCATCTACCAACTCCATCGCTCCGACTTGGTGGCCAAAAACAACCTGGCTTTGTTTTCCCTCCTGTTGCATCAGGAAGTTTATCCCTCCGCGCACCAACTGGCGCTGGAAAATTATCAGGCTTCGACAAACACACTGGCTTTTCTAACCACCTACGCATTCTCGCTTCATGAACAAAAACGCACGGCCGATGGATTGCGACTGCTCAACACGCTTTCCGAGGCACAACTGCAAGACCCTTCGGTGGCCGCCTATTACGGCCTGCTGCTCGCCGCCAACCAGCAGCCGGCCGAGGCACGCAAGTATCTGGAGCGTGCCGATCAGTCGCCGCAACTCCTGCCGGAAGAACAGGCGCTCGTGGGCGAGGCCAGGCGCAAACTCCCATGACCCGCTGGCATCGAGACACGGGAAACGGTCTGGCGTGGATCGCGGCGCTGGCCGGAGCCTGGCTGTGGACGTGGTGGCACCTGTCCGTCGAATGGCGGCTGAACGAACAATATCAATACGGTTATGCCGTGCCCTGGCTGGCCGCCGGAATGGCCTGGCTACGCCTCCGCGAAATGCCTTCCGTTAGTTCCACTACAGCAGCGACGTTCACTTTCAAAGCGGCCTGGCTCATTCCCGTTACCTTTGGCGTTTTTCTTTTCGGAGAGCTGCTCCGGCAACAAGACTCCACCTGGCGGCTCGTGGGCTGGCTAATGATGTGCGCGGTGACACTCCTGACCGTGGGCTGGCTTTGGCGCTGCGGCGGTTCCGTCCTGGCCCGACAACTCGCCTTTCCGCTGGCCTTCACCTGGCTGGCTTTGCCGTGGCCGTCACCTCTGGAAGCATTCCTCACCGGCAAGCTGATGAATGGCGTGACGGGCTTGACGGTGCACCTGTTGAACGCCACCGGCATCGCGGCCCTGCAACACGGCAATGTCATCGAATTAAGCCGGGGATGGGTGGGCGTGGACACCGCGTGCAGCGGCGTGCAATCCGTGCAAGCCAGTTTGGTCGTCGCGCTGTTGCTCGGCGAATTGTATCGCTTCAAGTTGGGCGGCCGGCTCGCCTTGATTCTGGCAGGCGCGTTGATCGCCGGGCTGGCCAACCTAGGCCGCATTTATGCGCTAACCCGCTTGGTCCAGACCCACGGTGAAGCGGCCCTGGAACAATACCATGAGCCGATTGGTTATGCGGTCACGGCGGGGACATTTCTGACTCTTTTCATCTGTGCCTGGTGGGCAACCCGAAAATCAAAGCCGCTGCCGCCACCACCGAAGCCAGTCGCCGTGTCCAACTGCCTCCATCTGGCCGGCGCGGATGGTTGGGCTGCTCTACTATGCTTGCTGTTGATCCCCGCTCTTGCGTGGAGTTGGTTCGCGTTCGTCCCCGGCGAAGGTCTCATCGTGCAACGCACGCCGTTGTGGCAAATCAACACCAACCTTCTTCTCCCGGCCGGCTGGAAAGTCACCACCGAACCGTTGACCCGTCCGGAGCGGGCTTTGCTCGGCTTCAGTGAAGGCCAGGCCTTGCAACTGCGCTCCCCGGCCGGGATGCCCGCGCACGTCTTTCATTTTTTCTGGAAACCCGAAGCCAGCACCCCGAGCATGGCGTTCAGCCACACTCCGGATGTGTGCCTGCCGAGCGCCGGCTGGCGGCAAGTGGGAAACCCGGTACCGGTGACACTCCGCCATAACGGTGCATCTTTTGATTTTGAATTTTTTCGATTTCGTTTGGGCGGCGCGGAACAAGCCGTCCTGTACGGCAATTGGTTTGGCGGCCAGCCGGAAACCTTTCCCGGCATCACCCAATCCTTCGGTGATCGCACCAAACGCCTGGCCATGCTGTGGACCGGACCGCGGCGGCGCGGCCATGAAATCCTGACCGTTTTTTTGCCGGTCGTGGGCGACGAACGAACGCAACTACGCCTGTTTGAGGAACTGCTGGCCGAGCTGTGTCCGCCGGCACCCGCCGTTAAATGAATGGCCCGGACGCATTGCGCCCCTGAAAAAGCCGTTCTTTCCGTTTGACAGCCGAACGGGGCGGGCATACGGTTCGCACGCTTCAACCTTCAACCCAGTACGTCTATGAGCACGAAACAGAACCGTCGTGAATTCTTTGCCGATGTTGGCCGCGGCATGCTGGTCGCCAGCGTTGGCTACAGTGTCGCCAGTGATTTGGGCCTGACCCCCGCCCTCGCGGAGGAAACCGCCGAAGCCCTTTCCTTTGGCAAACTCGAACCGCTCGTCTGCTTGATGCAGGAGACACCGGCCAACAAATTATTGCCCACGCTCGTGGACAAGTTGAAATCCGGCACCGACCTCCATCGACTCATCACCGCCGCCGCGCTGGCCAACGCGCGCACCTTCGGCGGCGAGGATTACATCGGCTTTCACACCATGATGGCGCTGTCGCCCGCGTATCGCATGGCGCAGGAGCTGCCCAAGGAATTGCAACCGCTGCCGGTGTTCAAGGTGCTTTATCGAAACACCAACCGCATTCAGGAAAAAGGCGGACGTAAGGACGAGGTGCTGCATCCCGTCAAACCAGCCACGCTGGCCGAGAATTGTGTGGGTGGCGAAACGTTGCGCGACGCCGTGCGCCGCAAAGACGTGGCGGGTGCGGAACAAACCTTCGCCGCGCTCGCACAAGTTTCGGCGGACGACGCTTTCAATCACCTCCTCTACGCCGTGCAGGACAACACCGAGGTGCATCGCGTGGTTTTCCCGTACCGCTGCTGGGACATGCTCGATATCATCGGCAAGGAGCAGGCGCATACGCTCCTTCGCCAGTCGGTGCGTTATTGCCTCAAGGCGGAATCCTCCAATCGCAACCCCACCTGGGACGAGCCGCGCACGCTGCTGCCAAAAATGTTGGAGCAACACAAATTGCTGGGCCGCACGCCGGGCACCCGCGCCGCCGAGGACAAGTGGATCAATGAAATGAGCCAAACGATTTTCAAATCGACACCGCAACAAGCCGCTGACACCGTGGCCGCGGCCCTCGCCGAAGGCATGTCACCCGCCGCCGTGGGCGAGGCCGTTTCACTCGCCGCGAACCAATTGGTGCTCCGCGAC
>JBKJSC010000195.1:0-10413 GCA_046593035.1 Limisphaerales bacterium
AGCGCATTGATCTGGCTCGCCGCGTAGCCCGCGCCGAAACCGTTGTCGATGTTCACCACCGTCACGCCGCTGCCGCAACTGGTCAACATCCCCAGCAGCGCAGCGATGCCACCGAAGCTCGCGCCATATCCGATGCTTGTCGGCACGGCGATTACCGGCTTCGCGACCAGGCCGGCGACGACGCTGGGTAGCGCGCCTTCCATGCCGGCCACGGCAATCACCACGTTGGCGCTCTGAATCGTTTCCAGTCGTCGCAGCAGCCGGTGGAGGCCCGCCACACCGACGTCGTATATGCGCTCGACACGATTGCCCATGATCTCCGCCGTGATGGCCGCTTCCTCGGCAACCGGCAAATCGCTCGTGCCGGCGCAGAGCAGGGCGATGGTGCCGGGCCGTTTGGGCAACGGTTTTTTTTCGATCGTCACGCACCGCGCGGCTTCGTGATGGACGGCGTGCTTGAACTTCTTTCGCAGGGCGCGCGCATGTTCGGGCGTGATGCGGGTGATCAGGACGCGGTCGCCTTGCTCGCAAATCTTCGCCGCGATCTTCACCACTTGCACTGGAGTTTTGCCCGCGCCGAAGATCACTTCTGGAAATCCTTTGCGCAGCGCGCGGTGGGTATCCACCTGGGCAAAGCCGAGGTCAGCTACCGGCGGGGCTTGAAAAGCATGAAGCGCTTGATCGCGCGTGATCTTTCCGGCGCGGAACTGCTCCAGCAGGGCAATGGCTTGGTCAGTCGTCACGGGGTGATGATGCCACGGCCACCGGAATTGGGAACCGCAAAACGCGTGGCCAAAGGACGGGGACAGATCTTCACGGCGCGGCGGGTTTCGGGTCTCCGTTTCCCGGCCCGGTTGAGACCGTGTTTTTCGACGCCTCCACCTTGATGTAATGGAGGATGACGGGTGCGAGAATCATTCCGGGTATGCCCATGAGTTTTTCTCCGATGACCAGACCGATCAGGGTGAGCCACATCGGGTTTTGGATGCGATTACCGACGATTTTGCCGTTGAGGAAGTATTCGAGTTTGTGGACGACGATGAGGAACACGAGCGAACCGAGCGCGAGCGTGGGCGACACCGTGAGCGCGACGCCAATGATCAGGGTGTTGCTGGCCAGGTTGCCGATGATCGGCAACAGGCCGCAAATGAAACTCAGGGCGATGATGATGCTGGCATGGGGCAGGCCAACACTGACGACGAAGACCGCCGTCAGCGCGGTGTTGATGGCAGAGATAATGATTTGCGCCCCCATGACGGTCGTAAAACTGTCGTAAAAAGTGCTGACGCGCTCGGCGATCTCCGCGCCGGTGAGTGAGTAGAGGTTGTCCTTCGCGATGTGGCGTTCATGGCGGAGGTCAAACTTGGCATTGAGAAACATGCTGACGGCTACGACGAGGCCGATGATGAGTTCAGCGAACTCCACAGTGGCGACGCGGACGAAGTGTCCGACGCGCCCGGCTTCCTCCTTGACGGCGTCCATCGCCATGGCCTTGAGGCTGGCGTAGTCGCTGAAGGGCAATTCGATACCTTGGCGCTCGGCAAATTCGAGCGCGATTGGGATGGTAGAAGCGGCGATTTTTGGGAGCGCGATGTAGGCTCGGTTGAGGGAAAAAACCAGCAGATAGGAAGTGAGCAGCACCACAATGAGAAACAGCCCGACCGCCGTCCATTTGGTCCGGAAGTGGTTGAGCTTGTTCAGCGCGAACGACGCGAAGAGCAGGGTGATGAACGGTGTCGCCAGGTGCAGCCACCCGACGAGCACGATGAGCAGAAACATGAACCCGTAGGAAATTCGCGTCGGTTTACTCATTCAATCGAAGCTACCAAGGCGGCTTTCCCCGCGAAAGATTATTCGCCGGATGGTGGCTTCACGTCTGCTGCTGCGGGGGGGGCTTGAGGTGCACACGGTGAAAGAGCCGGTGCCGGTTACGCAGCAGATACCACACGATGACGATATTCAGAATGAGAACGATGAACAAAGTATGGGAGTAGCGCTTGGCCAATTCGTAAACTTCAAACGGAATCAAGAAGCCCGATTCCGCGGCCGTCAGTGTCGCGGCCCAGGCGTGACGCAGGATCAGGCCGGTTGCTTCCGTGAGGGACAGCAGGCCGTAGATCAAAGTGCCTGCCGCCACCCACAGCACATCGGTCTCCTTGACTTGCGCAATCTTGGCCGCCAGGTTCAGGAAAAATTTCCGGCTGCCGTCGATGTGCAGATAGCGCAGGAGTTGGCTGTACTCCAGGTTCAGGTCGTTGTCCGAAAGCGCGTAGAAGCCAATCGAGATCGCCACAAACAGCAGCCCTTTGAACAGCTTGACCGCGATGATCGCGTCCAGCGCCAGTTCCGGCTTCTTTTTTGTGACGGTGGAGTCAGTCATCTAGCCAATCTTTGCCTGCAACACGGACAGCAGTTCGCTGATCTTCACCCGCTCCTGTTTCATTGTGTCGCGGTCGCGCAGCGTCACGGTGTCGAGCAACTCCGGTTTCTCGCCCAGCGTATCAAAGTCAATCGTGATGCCGAACGGCGTGCCCGCCTCGTCCTGCCGCGCGTAGCGCCGGCCAATCGCCCCCGCGTCGTCGTAAAACACCGTCATGTGCGGACGCAACAGGTCGCGCACTTCCAGCGCCTTCTTCACCAGTTCGGGCTTGTTCTTCAACAACGGGAACACGCCGGCCTTGGTGGGCGCGATCCGCGGATGAAACTTCATCACTACGCGGGTTTCGGATTTGCCCTTGTCGTCCGTGGTCGTGACTTCGCTGTAGGCATGGCACAACAGGGCGAGGATCAAACGATCCACACCCGCCGAAGGCTCGATGACGTGCGGGATGTACTGGCCCTTCGCGAGGCCGTCCGCGTCTTCTTTCGCCTGCTGCGCGGCCTTGGCGCTGTCGGTCTCGACCTTGGAAAGGTATTTCAGTCGCGCCTGGTAATAACGTTCCCGCAGTTCGGTCTGCTTCTCCGGCGGCAGCTTGCCCCACGCGGTGCGGAGTTCCTCGTCGAACACGCCCATCGTCTTGCCGGAAAAGCGCGCGTGCTGGCTCAGATCAAAATCGCTCCGCGCGGCAATGCCTTCCAGCTCCTGCGTGCCGAAGGGGAACTTGTAAAGAATGTCCACGCAGGCGCGGGCGTAGTGCGCCAGCTCCTCCGGCTTCTGCCAATATTCCTCGAAGCAATCGCGCGTCAGGCCGATGCCTTCGTAGAAACGGATGCGCTGTTCGACCCAGTATTTGTGCCACGTCTGCCAGCCCCAGTTCGGCTGCGGTTCACCGGGATGCCCGTCCACTGTTTCACTGATTACTGACCCACTGATTACTTCCACCGCTTCGTCGGGCTTGATAAAAAACTCCAACTCCATCTGTTCAAACTCACGCGAACGGAAAGTGAAATTGCGCGGCGTGACCTCGTTGCGAAACGCCTTGCCCATTTGCCCGATGCCGAACGGCACGCGCTGGCGCGACGTTTCGAGGACGTTCTTGAATTGCGCGAAAATGGCCTGCGCGGTTTCGGGACGGAGATAAGCGATGTCTGCCTCCGTCGCTGTAGGCCCGACATAGGTCTTGAACATCAGGTTGAACGGCACTGGAGGAGTGAGCAGGGAGCCATTCTCTGGGTTGAAGCGAGTTGAGAGCGGATGGTTGTGTTCAATTTTCTCGGTCTGTTCACCGAGCAATAAGGGATCTTTCACGCCGCGTTGCGAATAGAACTGCAAGGCCGATTTGCGTGCGCTCTCTGGCGGCTTACCCGGCGGCAGCAAAATCGCAAACTCAAAATCGGAAAGAGTCGCTACAATTTCATCCACAGATGAGAGCAGGCGCTCTACTTCCGTTTCAGCCAAGTGTGTCGGGAGGATAGATTCACGGACTCGATCGTGCAATTCCTGACGAGTTTTTACCTTGGCCAAAGATTCGGCAACCTTGTCACGAGTGCAGAGGTTTGGTTGAGCATGAACTTTCAACGCCGCTGTTTGCAGTGCTTCAAATGAGATCGCTCCTGAGAATTTGTATGCAGTACCGCTCTGCGGTTCGATTTGATCTGCCCGAAACCTCTTTTTCGTCAGCAGGCAATCACACATCGGGTCACTGAACGTATCCACGTGCCCGCTGGCCCGCCAGATTTGCGGGTGCATGATGATGGTGGCTTCGAGGCCGACGACATCGTCGCGGTGGTGGACGACGGTCTTCCACCACGCGTCCTTCACGTTGCGCTTGAGTTCCGCGCCAAGCGAACCGTAATCCCAAAAGCCATTGATGCCTCCGTAGATTTCTGAGGACTGGTAAACAAATCCGCGCCGTTTGCACAGCGAGACGATCTTTTCCATCAAAATATTATCTTTCGGTTCGGCCATAGAGTCGCCGAGTTTTCGCAATCCCCCGGCTGATGTCAAGGAAGCGGCGGAAATCGCGTGGTCGAAAATCTCTTTGCATTTTTGGTCCGTTTCCAAAACGCTGTCGGCAACAAACCTAAACCAAGGAAGACCGCCGTCACATCCGAGTTGCATGAGCGAACCAGCTACATTGAAATGCGCGTGCAGCCACTGCGGTGGGCGGCTCGAGTTTCCGGTGACGGCCGTGAACACCCGGTTCGACTGCCCGCACTGCGGCCGGGAAACCAAGCTCAGTGCGCCCGGCAGCACGCCGCGCCGCTCCTCCCCGCGTGCGGAAGACCAGGGCAACAAATGCGCCTGCTCACATTGCGGCGGGCGCATCGCGTTTCCACCGGAGGCGGTGAACACGACAATTCCCTGCCCGCATTGCGGCAAGGAAACGAGGCTCGGCGCGCCGCCGGACGGAACCGCAGTAGTTGTGGAGCATCCCAAGCCGGCACCACTCCCTCCGCCGTCGCAGCCGGAGCCGGGGCCATACGCCGGATTTTGGATTCGCGCGCTGGCCAAGCTGCTGGACGCGCTGATTCTATTACCGGTGATTGCCGTCATTGTTTTTGCGCTGACGGAGTTGATGCCGAAAATTCTTCCGCTGGTTGCCGACTGGCGGGTGATTCCTAAAACCAAAACGCCGCTGCTGGCGTTGCTGTCGGCGCTCGCCGCGTTGCCGGTGTTGTTGATTTATCAGACGGGATTTCTGGCAAAGTGGGGCGCGACGCCGGGGAAAATGCTGTGCCATCTCCGCGTAGTGGACGGCGAGGGTGTGCGGCTTTCCGTGTACCATGCGGCGTATCGTTTTTGCATGGAACTGCTGCTGGGCGTGACGGTGAACCTGCTGTTCTTTCAAGTGAATTATTTGATCGCGGCGTTTGATGACCAGAAGCGCACGTTGCACGATCGCCTTTCCAAAACCCACGTGGTGCGGTGGCGTCCACCGGCGCGGGTCGAATGATTTGGATCAGCGGCGTGCCATGAGGTGTTGCAAAATCTTGCGGTGCGCGCTGGCGAACGCGAGTTGCTGCAAGTCGGCTGGTTTTAGCCAATGCCCTTCCAGCGCCTTCGTTCGGGCAGGCAGCACCGCATGAAATGCTTCCAAGTGGAACCGATAGCGAGTGATGCTGTGCTTGATGACGCAGAGCGGCTGCGGGGAAATGCTGGCCGTACCGAAGAATTTTTGCGCGAGCGGCAGGAATTCAATGTCCGTGCCGTTCACTTCTTGATGGGGAAATTCCCAGAGGCGGGCGTTGACGATGCCGGCGGGCCGTTGCCGGACGAGAAATCGCCCGTGATGTTCCACGACGAAAGCAATGACGCGTCGTGCCGTGGCGGGCGGGCGCTGGTTGTGGTGGGGAATTTGATCGATCAAATTGTTCCGCCGGGCCACGCATGATTTGCGAACCGGACAAAGCTCACAACGCGGCTGGCGTGGCGTGCAAAGCAGCGCGCCCAGTTCCATGAGGGATTGATTGAGCTGCGAACAAGTGCCGGTCGAGAGGGGCGTCAGTGGCGAATCGTGCGACGTGACTGTTGGCGGAACACTGGCGGCTTGGGCAACGAGTTGTTCCGCAATCTGCCAGAGTTGAGTGTTGGTTGGTTTCTGGCGCGGATCAGCGCGAATACCAAAGAGGCGGGTAAGGACGCGAATGACATTGCCGTCGAGGATGGGCGTGGGCTGGTTGAATGCGATGCTGCAAACCGCACCCGCAGTGTAGCGGCCCACACCCGGCAACGTGAGCACGGCGGAAAATTGATTTGGAAATTGGCCGCCGAATTCGGCGACGATCATTTGCGCGGCCTTTTGCAGGTTACGCGCGCGGGTGTAATAGCCGAGGCCTTCCCAGAGTTTAAGGACTTTTTCCGGCTGCGTGCGGGCCAGCGCTTCCACGGTGGGCAACGCGCTCATCCAGCGTTCCCAATACGGAATGACCGTTTTGACCTGCGTCTGCTGGAGCATGATTTCGGAAACCCAGATGGCGTACGGATCGCGCGTGCGCCGCCACGGCAGGTCGCGCGCGTGGGTGGCAAACCAGTCGAGGAGCAAGGGAACCAGCACCTGGATTTTTTTCCGGGCAGGTGCTTTTAACGTTGAACGTTGAACGTTGAACGTTGAACGTTCAACCATCGGCAGCCGAGACATGGTTGCGGAGCATAGGCGAACCTTTTACGATGACACGCAATTTGTGAAACCACTGACCTCCTACACCGCGAAGCTGGACGAAGCGAAAGCGACGGCGTTGAACCGTCATCTGCGCGAGCACGGCTACGAATTTCGCGAGGTTCCCTATGCCCGGTTCGCGGGGACGAAAGACAAGTTGAACGTGGTGTTTTACGAGAGCGGCAAGCTCGTCGTGCAAGGGAAGGGGACGCAGGAGTTCGTTGAGTTCGTGTTGGAGCCGGAGATTTTGAAGGAGGCGAAGCTTGGCTACGAGGCGGTGCTCAATCCCGAACTGTTGCTCCCCCGCCTCGGTGTGGATGAAAGCGGTAAAGGCGATTTCTTCGGTCCGCTCTGTGTGGCGGGTGTTTATGTGAACGAATCCGTCGTGAAGGCGTGGGCCGAGGCCGGCGTGCGCGATTCCAAAAACATTTCCAGCGACAAGAAGATCGCCGAGCTGGCGGAGTTGATCCGTGAAACACCCGGCTGTGTGACCACTGTCGTGCCGATTGGCAACGAAGCCTACAACCGGCTCTACGCCAAGATGCGCAGCGTGAACACACTGCTGGCCTGGGGTCACGCGCGAGTCATCGAAAATCTGATGGGCCAGCGCCACCGCATGAATCCGCCGCCGGTGCGGGCGATCAGCGACCAGTTCGCCGCCAACAAGGAAACGGTGGCCAAGGCGTTGATGAGCTTGGGCCGGGAAATTGAATTGGTGCAACGTCACAAGGCAGAGTCGGATTTGGCTGTGGCGGCGGCGTCCATTCTGGCGCGGAATGAATTCGTGACCCGTTTGGCGGGTCTGGAAAAGCAATTTGGCCTGAAACTGCCGAAAGGGGCTTCCAGTGCGGTGGACGCGGCGGCAAAGGACTTTTTAGCGAAGCAAGGAGTGGAGAACCTGCCCAAAGTGGCCAAAATGCATTTCCGCACGGCGCTCCGGGCGCAAGGATTGCCGGAGCCGCCAAAGAAGGAATGGCGGCGCTAAAGCCGCAGCAATGATGCCAGTCCCGGAAAAATCCAGAAAAAGTATTGACAGTCATTTGGCTGCTGCCTAGTTTGTCCGCCAGTTAGTGATCGAAAATCATTAAATAGTTCGTCAGCCCGGCAGATTTTAAGTTTTAGAAGGATGAGGGCTGATGGATTTTTTTCTCTTTTTCGGGCGTCAGGATTAGAAAATTTGGCTATTGCCCATGTAGCTCAGTTGGCAGAGCACGTCCTTGGTAAGGACGAGGTCATCAGTTCAATCCTGATCATGGGCTCCATTTTAGTTAGACAAACATAAAAACGAAAACATCAAACTAGGAAATCGCAATGGCAAAAGAAGCGTTTCAAAGAACCAAACCGCACGTCAACGTTGGAACCATCGGTCACGTTGACCACGGCAAATCGACCCTCACCGCCGCCATCGTCGCCGTGCAGAACCGCAAGGGCTTGGCACCGGCCATCTCTTACGCGGACATCACCAAGGGCGGCACGGTACGCGATGACACTAAGACCGTGACCATTGCGGCGTCACACGTCGAATACGAGAGCGATGTTCGTCATTACGCGCACGTCGATTGCCCCGGCCACGCGGACTACGTGAAAAACATGATCACGGGCGCGGCCCAGATGGACGGCGCGATCTTGGTGGTCAGCGCAGCGGACGGCCCGATGCCCCAGACGCGCGAGCACATCCTGCTGGCCCGCCAAGTCGGTGTCCCGGCCATTGTGGTTTTCCTCAACAAAGTTGACCTCGTGGACGACGCCGAATTGCTCGACCTCGTGGAAATGGAAATTCGCGACTTGTTGACTAAGTATCAATTTCCCGGCGACACGACGCCCATCATCCGTGGGAGCGCCACTGCGGCCATGGAAGGTAAGCCTGAAGGCGAGAAGGCGATCCAGGATTTGCTGACGGCCGTGGATACTTTCATTCCCTTGCCGCCGCGGGAAATCGACAAGCCGTTCCTGATGTGCATCGAAGACGTGTTCAACATTGAAGGTCGCGGCACCGTCGTGACCGGTCGTGTGGAACGCGGTGAGTTGCTCAAGATGTCGGAAGTCGAAATCGTCGGCTTGAAGGATACCCGCAAGACCACGGCGACCGACATTGAAATGTTCCGCAAGCTGCTCGACAAGGCCAGCGCGGGCGACAACGTGGGCGTGCTGCTCCGTGGCACCAAGAAGGAAGAAGTTGAACGCGGCATGGTGCTGGCCAAGCCCGGTTCGATTAAGCCGCACACCAAATTCAAGGCGGAAGTGTATGTGTTGACCAAGGATGAGGGTGGTCGCCACACGCCGTTCTTCAACAAGTATCGCCCGCAGTTTTATTTCCGCACGAGCGATGTGACGGGCAACGTCACCCTGCCGACGGGCGTGGAAATGGTGATGCCAGGTGACAATGTCTCGGTGGACATTGAGTTAATCGCCGGTGTGGCCATGGAAAAAGGACAGCGGTTCGCGATTCGCGAGGGTGGCCGGACCATTGGTGCCGGCCGCGTGAGTGACGTGACAGTTTAAACTAATTAACAACCCAAACAGGAGCGCGGGTGCCCCCCGCCTCCTCTTTTTCGTCTAAAGAATTATTGAAAAATCAGCCAACCCGGCGGCGAGTAGGGCGGTAGCTCAATTGGTAGAGTAGCGGTCTCCAAAACCGTTGGTTGGGGGTTCGATTCCCTCCCGCCCTGCCAACAAGTTTATCGTCGGAGGGGTGGCAGAGTGGTCTAACGCGGCGGTCTTGAAAACCGCTTTGGCTTAACGGCCAACGGGGGTTCGAATCCCTCCCCCTCCGCCAAAGAAAATTTGTGACAATATTTAAAGTAATTTTAGGTGTGGTGGCGCTGGCTTGGTTCTTCTATGCGTGGAAGCAAGGCCAGTTGCTCAAGCTGGCGAACTATTTCGCCGAGACGCGCGAGGAACTCAGGAAATGCACCTGGCCGTCGGTGGACGAGCTGAAAGGCTCCACCGTCGTCGTGGTGATTTCCATTATTTTGCTCGGCGCGTTTACGGTCGGAGTCGACTTTGTGATCTCGTTCGTGCTCGGCCTGATTAACGGATAACCTAAAGAAAGAAAACTCATGCAAAGCGAGTGGTTTGTCATTCATACGTTGTCCGGCCAGGAACAGAAGGTTAAAGACAGCATCGAGAAACGCATCAAGAGCGAGGAGATGGGCGAATACATCAAAGAGGTATTGGTACCGATGGAAAAAGTGGCCGAAGTCCGCAGCGGCAAGAAAACCGTGACGGCGCGCAAGCTCTATCCGGGCTATGTCTTCATCGACATGGTGCTGTTGGACGAAAACAAGCGCGTTGTTGAGAAGCCGTGGTATTTCATCCGCGACACGCAGGGGATCATCGGGTTTGTCGGTGGTGACCGTCCCACCTCGACGCCTGGCGATGAAATTGAAGCCATCAAGGCTCAAATGTCGGACTCGGAAGATCACGAGAAGCCGAAGGTTAATTTTGAGATGGGCGAAACGATCAAGATCAACGACGGGCCGTTTCTGAATTTCAGTGGTGTGATTGAGGAAATTGAGCCGGAGCGCGGCAAACTCAAAGTCACCGTCAACATCTTCGGCCGCAACACGCCGGTGGAGTTGGAATATTGGCAGATCGAAAAAGCTTAACGAAATTTTATATGGCAAAGAAAGTCACCGGACAAATCAAATTGCAAATCCCCGCCGGGCAGGCGAACCCCGCCCCGCCCGTCGGCCCCGCGCTTGGTCAGCATGGCGTCAACATCATGGCGTTTTGCAAAGAGTACAACGCGGCCACCAAAGACCAGGCTGGGCTGATCATCCCGGTGATCATCACCGTTTACCAGGACAAGTCGTTTACGTTCATCACCAAGTCCCCGCCGGCCTCCGTGTTGCTCAAGAAAGCCGCGGGCATC
>JBKJSC010000017.1:0-25926 GCA_046593035.1 Limisphaerales bacterium
TCCATCCGGATCGGGAAAAAGCACGCTCCTCAACATTATCGGCACCCTCGACCGCGCGACGGCGGGCCAGGTGCTCCTGGACGGCCAGGACTTGAGCCGGCTCGACGAGTTGCAGCTCGCCACCGTGCGCAACCGGCAGATCGGTTTCATCTTTCAATCACACCACCTGCTGCCGCAATGCAGCGTGTTGGAAAACGTGCTCGTCCCCACGCTCGCTTCAAAGGACGCATCCGTGCGCGCCGGCGCGCCGGAACGGGCGAAGAAATTATTGGAGCGTGTGGGTCTCGGTCCGCGGCTCTCGCATCGGCCTGGCCAGCTTTCCGGCGGCGAACGCCAGCGCGTGGCCGTGGTGCGCGCACTGATCAACCAGCCCAAACTGCTGCTCGCCGACGAACCGACTGGCGCGCTTGATCGCGCCTCCGCGCTGAACCTCGCGCAGTTACTCGTCGAATTGAATCGCGAAGAAAACGTGACGCTCATCGTGGTCACGCACGCTCTCGATCTCGCGCACAAAATGGGCCAGGTGTGCGAACTGCGCGACGGCAAACTTGTTTCCCAAGATGAACTCAGAGATTAACAACAAAGGAGCAAAGGGCACGAAGGGGGGATTTTCTCCCAGAGTCCCCTTTGCACCCTTTGTTTCTTTGTTGTTCAAATTCCCATGACCCTCTGGACGCTCATCCGCCGCAGCCTGCACTTCCACGCGCGCGCACACTTGGGCGTGCTGCTGGGCGCAACGGTGGGCAGCGCCGTGCTCATCGGCGCGCTGCTGGTGGGCGATTCCGTCCGCGAAAGCCTGCGCGAGATGGCGCTGGAGAGATTGGGTAACATCCGTCTGGCGTTTGCTACCGGAGACCGGTTGTTCGAAGATAAACTTGGACGAAGCATTTCGTTGCATGAAGGCTCCAGCCTACGAAGTGCAGTACTCCTGCTGCCCGGCACAGCAACTGCAAGTGACGGTTCAGCGCGAGCCAATCGCGTTCAAGTCCTGGGCATTGACCAGCGTTTCGAGACGCTGGCGAGGGCAAAAACTCCGCTTCATGACATTCCATCAGACGGAGTTGTTCTCAATCAAGCCCTGGCCGATCAGCTGCACGCAAAGGCGGGAGACAACATCGTTCTGCGCGTTTCCAAGGTTTCACAAATCTCGCGAGATGCACCGCTTTCTTCGCAAGAAGACACTTCGGTGGCGCTCCGGCTTTCTGTTCATGCCATCGCCTCAAGCGCGGAGTTCGGACGTTTCAGCCTGCAAGCAAATCAAGTTGCGCCGTTCAACGCCTTCATCCGCCTCGACCTGTTACAGGCAAAGGTCAATGCGACGAACCGGGCGAACATGCTGCTTTTAGGCACTCACAAACGGATGCGGATCGAAAACGTTGAACGCTTCAACCAGTCCTTGCGGCGCGATTGGAGCCTCGCCGATGCCGAACTCGAATTGCGCGAACTGCCTGCCACCGGCGAAGTGGAATTGCGCACCAGCCGCGTGTTTCTCGATGACGCCGTGGTGCGCACGGCCACGAACACTTTCTCCGGCGCACGCCCCATTGACACTTATTTCGTCAATGAACTGCGCGTGGAAAACCGGGCGACGCCTTATTCCATGGTGACCGCAGCGGGCGTTCCCCTCGTGCCGACGGACATGCGCGATGACGAAATGCTCATCAACCAGTGGCTCGCCGACGACCTCCGCGCCAAGCCCGGCGACGAACTCACAATGACTTATTTCGTCGTCGGCACTGCGCGAAAACTGGAGGAGCGCACGAACACCTTTCGCATCCGTGCCGAGGTGCCGGTGGAGTTGCCGTATGCCGACCGCGAGTTGATGCCGGCGTTTCCCGGTCTCGCGAGTGCCACCAACTGCCGCGATTGGGACGCGGGCTTTCCTATTAACTACGACAAGATGCGGCAAAAGGACCAAAAATATTGGGACGATTACAAAGGCACACCCAAGGCCTTCGTCACGCTCGCGGCCGGCGAGAAAATGTGGAGCAACCGCTTCGGAACTTATACGGCAGTGCGTTTTCCGCTCAACCGCGCTTCAGGCTCCCTCGCCCCCCCCGGGGGAGAGGGCCGGGGTGAGGGGGCACCCGCTGCACTGCAAGCACTCCGCGTCGATATTGAAACCAAACTCCTCGCCAAGCTCGATCCCGCAACCTTCGGCCTTGTGTTCCAGCCGGTGCGGGAGCAGGCATTGAAGGCGGCCGAGCAATCGCAGGACTTCGGCGGATTGTTCATCGGCTTCAGCTTCTTTCTCATCGTCGCGGCACTGCTGCTCATGTCGTTGCTGTTTCAATTCGGCATCGAACAACGCACGGTGGAGGTCGGCACACTGCTGGCCTTGGGCTTCACGCCCAGGCAAGTCCGACGGCTGCTCCTGCTCGAAGGCGCGGGCGTTGCGTTGATCGGCGGTCTGCTCGGCACGCTCGGCGGCATGGCGTACGCCCGCGCCATGCTCCACGGTCTGACGACGATCTGGCGCGACGCCGTGGGCACCTCCGCATTGCGCTTCCACGCGACGCCGATGACGCTCGTCATCGGTGCCGTGGCCAGCGTGGGCGTGGCACTGTTCACCATCTGGCTCGCGCTGCGCAAACAGGCAAGGCAGCCCGCGCGGGAATTATTGGTTGGTGCGAGCGAAACGCGGCTGCTCCCCGGAAAAAATCGCGGACGCGCGGCAGTCCTGGTGGGTGTCACTGCGTTGTTCCTCGCACTCTCGCTTGGCGTTTGGGCGATGATCAAGAAAGAGGCGATGGCGGAGACCTTCTTTGGCGTGGGCGCGCTGCTGCTCATCGCGGCGATGGCGGGAACGTCGGCGTTGCTCACGAAACTGAATTCCTCCGAGGCAACGGCGCGGCTCGCGCTCTCCGGCATGGGTGCCCGAAACATCGCGCGGCGACGCAAACGCAGTCTCGCTACCGTGGCGATGCTGGCGTGCGGCAGCTTTCTCATCGTCTCCATCGGTGCCTTCCGGCTGGATGAAAACCAGAATGCGACCAAGGTGGATTCCGGCACCGGCGGCTTTGCGTTGATTGGTGAAAGCACGATGCCAGTGCATCACGACTTGAACACGAAAGCCGGGCGGGACTTTTACGGGCTGGATGAAAAGGCGATGGAAGGCGTGTTTATCGTGCCATTCCGCGTGCGCGACGGTGACGATGCGAGTTGTTTGAATTTGAATCGAGCGCAGAAGCCGAGGTTGCTGGGGGTGAAGCCGGAGTTATTGGCGGAACGCGGGGCTTTTGTGTTTGCTCAAACGATCCGAAACATCTCTCCAAAGAATCTATGGCTTCTCATTGACTCATTCGTTCATTCGGAAGTCGGAATGGCCGGTTCAATTCAATCTCCGTCGATTATTGACGCGACAGTTCCGGCCATCGGCGATGCCGCCTCCATCCAATGGGCACTTGGCAAAAAGCTCGGGGACGAACTCTATTATGCGGACGAACGAGGACAGACTTTTGGAATTCGCTTGGTCGGCTCACTTGCCAATTCCATCTTGCAAGGCAACCTGATTATTTCCGAAGACGAGTTCGTGAAACATTTCCCCAACGAGAGCGGGTATCGCATGTTCCTCATCGACGCGCCATCGAACCGCGTCGCGGAAGTTTCCGCCATGCTGACGAAAACGTTGAGCGATGTGGGCCTCGAACTCACGCCCGCGCCGCGTCGATTGGCGGCGTTTAATGCGGTCCAAAACACGTACCTCTCCACGTTCCAGGTGCTCGGCGGGCTGGGGTTATTGCTCGGCAGTGTGGGTCTCGGCGTGGTGGTGCTGCGAAATGTTTTGGAACGACGCGGCGAGCTGGCACTGCTGCTGGCCGTCGGCTTCCGTCCGCGCGCCTTGAAATGGCTGGTGTTGAGCGAGCACGGCGCGCTGCTGCTGCTGGGCCTGGCGAGCGGCGTGATCGCGGCGGCAGTGGCGGTGCTGCCGTCGCTGTTGTCACCGGCGACCCAACTGCCGTATGCTTCGCTGGCAGTAACCCTCGGTGCCGTGCTGCTCAGCGGCGCGCTGTGGACCTGGGGCGCGACGGTGCTGGCGCTGCGGGGAAACCTGCTCGAGGCGCTGAGGAATGAATGACTTATAGCCACGGATGAAACACGGATCGAACACGGACAATTTGATGATGAAGTTCGCGGTCGCAGTCGGCGTCGAATAGCCGATGTTGGAATTGCGGTGGTGGGTGGAACTTTGATTTGGAATGCATATGAAGATGATATTTCTGGCAATGGCGTTGCTCGGTGGACTGATGGCCAGTGCGCCCGCACAATCCGCCAAGCCGCTGTTTGAAAATAATTTTGAGAAGGCCGAGTTGGACAAAGTGCCGGAAGGCTTCCTGGTGTTGGACGGCGGGTTTGCCGTGAAGCAGGCCGACGGAAACAAATTCCTCGAACTGCCCGGTGAGCCGCTCGACACGTTTGGCCTGCTGTTCGGATCGACGGAGAAGGACGGCGTGTGTGTCAGCGCGCGCATCAACGGCACCGGGGTGAAGCGGCGTTTCCCGACGTTCGCCGTCGGCTTGAACGGCGTGGGCGGCTACAAATTGCAAGTGTCGCCCGGCAAGAAATTGATCGAGCTGTACAAGGGCGAGGAAGTGAAGGCCAGCGTGCCGTATGAATGGCAGTCGGGCGCGTGGACGATGTTCCGCCTGCAAGTCCGCAGGGTGAAAGACGGCGAGTGGAAAGTCGAAGGCAAGGTGTGGCCGCAGTCCGGCAAGGAGCCGGCCGCCTGGATGATCTCCTACGACGAGAAAGAAGCGCCCAACGCCGGTCGTCCGTCCATCTGGGGAAGTTCCTATTCCAGCACGCCGATTCAGTTCGATGACTTGATGATCACACCGGCAACCAAATAGCGGCGTGGTTTTGCTTTGACGAAACGCGCATTTCCAGTTGAATCAACGGGATCGCACCAACGTCCGTAACCCTATGAAGCCATTGAAGATTCTTTTACTGCCCTTGTTGGCCGGCCTGCTGCTCGCCGGAAGCACCGCGCGCGCGGAATCCTACGAGCCGAAGGTCGGACTCCAGACTTGGACCTGTCGCAACATGACGTTCGACCAAGTCGTGGAGTTCGCGGTGAAGCACAAGCTCAAATACCTGGAGATGACGGCGGCGCACTTCGATCCCAACGGCTCGCCGGAGGAAACCAAACGCAAGCGCGCGATCCTCGAAGACAAGGGGCTCGTCTTTTACTCGTTCGGTGTCGCGGGCACCACGGCGAACAAGGAGGAAAACCGCAAGCTTTTCGTGTTCGCCAAATCAATGGGCATGAAACTCATCGTCGTCGAACCTAAGAACGAAGCCGCGATCTGGGACAACTTGGAAGAACTCGTGAAGGAATACGACATCAAGCTCGCGATTCACAATCACGGCATCACCAGCGTCTATGGCAATCCGGAAACGGTGAAGAAGATTTTGAGTTCGCGGGACAAACGCATCGGCGTCTGCCTGGATGTCGGCCACGTCACGGGAGCTGGGTTCGATGCCGCCAAGATCTTCCGCGAGTACGAGGGCCGCGTTTGGGACATTCATCTGAAGGACAAGAAGACTGAACAGGCGGACGGCAAAGACGTGATTCTTGATGTGCCGATTGGCCGGGGCCAGGCCAATTACAAAGACCTGTTTGTCGAATTGAAAAAAGCGAAATGGGACGGTGTACTGGCCATTGAAACCGACAATGCCACCTTCGCAAAGGAGCCGACGGATTATGTGCTGTCCGCGCTGCGCTACGTAAAGACCAGCCAACCTTGACCGTTCGCACCATGTCCAACCAAAATAAAATTTCCAAGTGCCGCGGTCCGCTTTCGCGGCGGAGCTTTCTGGAGATTGGCTCCCTCGCGGCCTGCGGTTTGGGGATGAGTGATTTGTTGCGGCTGCGCTCGATCGCGGCCACCACTGGCCCGGCCGGTTCGGATACTGCGGTAATCCTCGTCTGGCTGCCCGGAGGTCCGCCGCACATGGAGACGTACGACATGAAGCCCGATGCTCCCTCGGAGTATCGCGGCATCTTCAATCCCATTCGCACGAACGTGCGCGGCATCGAAGTCTGCGAACTGCTGCCGTTGCACGCCAAGTGCGCAGACAAATACACGCTCATCCGCTCCGTCTCCCATGAATTTGCCGACCACGGCGGCGGACACAAACGCTTCCTCACCGGCTACAAGCCGAAGTCGCCGGTCGATACGGTGAACGACTATCCCATGGTCGGCTCGGTGGTCTCGAAGCTGCGCGAGCATGTGAAAATCGGCGTGCCTAATTACGTCGCGGCCACCGACAACGGACGTCAGGGCGTGGATGTGTTTGCCTTCGGCGGAGCCTATTTGGGCAGCGCCAGCACGCCGTTTTTTGTCGCCGGTGATCCCAGTTCGCCCGAATTCAAAGTCCAGAACCTCGGCCTCACGCCGGACATGGCCGAGCGCCTCGACAACCGCGCGCATCTGCTCGCCGGTCTCGACCGCTTGCGCCGCGACGTGGACAAGAGTGGCCTGATGGACACGATGGACAAGTTCAGCGTGCAGGCGATGGAATTGCTCATGTCCAACAAGGCGCGCATCGCCTTCGATCTTTCGCGCGAATCCGCGAAGCTGCGGGAACGTTACGGCAACCATGCCTTCGGCCAGCGCGCGATCATGGCGCGACGGTTGGTGGAAGCGGGCGCGAGCTTTGTTACGGTGGTGATGGAAAATCCGGGCGGCACGATGCCCAAGTATGGCACTTACAATTGGGATTCGCACGCAGTGAACTGCCATCTCTTCGATGACGCCAAGTGGCGTTTCCCCTACTACGACCAGGCCGTCACGGCCCTCATCGAAGACATCTACGCGCGCGGGTTGGACAAAAAGGTTTTGCTCGTGGTCACCGGCGAATTTGGCCGCACGCCTCGCCTCAGCACCTCTATCGGTACGCAGACCGGCGTGATGCAACCGGGCCGCGATCATTGGCCCGGCTCGATGTCGATGCTCGTGAGTGGTGGTGGCATGCGGACCGGCCAGGTGGTCGGAGCCACCGATGCCAAAGGCGAAGCCCCCAAGGAACGCGCGCTCGCGCCGGAGGATTTGTGGGCCACCGTGTATCGCCATCTCGGCATTGATTACACGCAGAGTTTTCTGGATCACTCCGGACGGCCCCTGCCCATCTTGCCGGGCGGAGAACCGATCACGGAATTGCTGCCGGGTTGATTCGTGGCCAGGAGGCAAACTGGCACCAATTTTATGAACTGGCGCGGCGGCTCAAGTTGCTGCAACGAGGAGCTACTACTCACGCCGCACCAAAGAGACAGAAGAATGAGCGGCCACAAACGAGACCGTCCGGTGATCAGAACGCGCCCTGTGTTCCACACAGTCATCGGCGGCTCTGGCTCAGATTGGGATCGTTAGATTTAATGGCAAGCGTCATATGGAAACAAAACTTAGTGAAGCGTGGATTGCCTGGTCAAAACGAGGATCTCTTGGCAGCGTCATCAAGCGCCATGCAGCCGAAAGATGTTCAGCTACTGACGGCACGGTTCGGGGCTATTATAGCGACCTACCGCTCGATCCCACTTTGCCAGACACTCACTCTCTTTACCCGTCGATTGAGCATCTTAACGAGTCAGCGGATCATTCCGCCGTCGTTGTTGAGGCCCGAATCTTCAACGACATGAAGAGCCTCCTTTCGGAAGTCGAGTTTTGGCAGGTTGTCGAGCACTTGTATGTTATCGGCCAACAGAAAGGCCATATCCCGATTCCAAGCACGCGGATGCTGCCAACCACCTGGAGTCCCAAACGCCACTTTGAATGACGCCTAACCGCTCCGCACGGCATGTCACCGACTTCCGCCGCCGCCGCCTGGCACCCGCCACACAGGTTGCACCGTGCTCCGCAGTGTAAACTTGGGGCGTTAAGCCACTCCCCCACTTCAGTCGATGCATATTGTCACCCAGAGAAGACTCGATACTGCCAACTACGCAGTGACTCGTGAACTTCAAGTGCTCTGCTTTTACGATCCACCGATTCAAGAAATCGAGACGTGCCTTGTCGCGTTTGGCATTCCATACGGCTGGCAACACTATCGCGGCAGTGGACACATCAACATCCCTCGCATTTCCTTCTCGCGCTTGACTGATCTGTGGACTGGGTCATACACTTCTCTGCGCGATATTCTCCGCCACGAATTCGGGCACGCTCTGGCAGACACGCACCGTGGACTCTTCCGGTCGCGCCGCTTTTCGGACGCATTCGGTGCCAGCCACGACAGCGAGGTTGAGTGGGAGCATGATCCAAAACACCACGTCAGCCTTTATGCAGCGGCCAATCCTGCCGAAGACTTCGCAGAATCGTTTATGATCTACGTCAGACATCACGGACGCTTGCCATCCAAGCTGGCGACGACGACTGTTCGCCGCAAATGGCGGTTTATCGATGAGCTTAGAAACGCCGTTTCCACTGGCAGACGCCGCTGGTAAGCCAACGCGGTTCGGACCTTCGCTCGAATCGTTGTTCCGCTGTTTCTTTCTACTCGCACAAAAATAGTGCCGACGGCAGCGCGGCCCTTTACGCTCGCGTGCCGTGGACTTGGTTTATCTTTGCGTGGCCGCGTTGCTCGCCGGTTTTGTGGATTCCATCGTCGGTGGCGGCGGGTTGATCCAACTGCCGGCACTGTTCATTTTTCTTCCGCCAGAGTTGTCCCAGTCCGCCGCGCTGGTGTTTGGCACGAACAAAATGTCGTCCATCTGCGGCACCAGCGTGGCGGCGTTCCAATACTCGCGGCGCATTCCGGTGAACTGGCAATCCATCCTGCCGGCGGGCCTCGCCGCTTTTGTCTTTTCGTTTCTGGGCGCGCGGTTGGTGTCGATGCTCGACGGCTACGCGTTGCGCCCGGTGATTCTGTTCCTGCTCGTCGCGGTGGCGTTTCACACGTATCGCCGCAAGGATTTTGGAAACCTGCACGCGCCACAATTCATCGCGAGTCACGAGCGGCAATGGGGCATTGTGCTCGGCATTGCCATCGGCTTCTACGACGGATTCTTCGGGCCGGGCACAGGAAGCTTCCTGCTGTTTGTGTTCATCGGCGTGTTCGGGTTTGATTTCCTGACGGCGTCGGCGAGCGCGAAGATCATCAACCTGGCCACAAACCTGGCGGCGGTGGTGTATTTTGCCTCCACGCAAAACATCCTCTACGAATACGCGCTGCCGATGGGCTTGTGCAACCTCGTCGGCTCCGTCGCCGGTACGCGACTGGCGATCCTCAAAGGCAACCGGTTCGTGCGCCTGTTCTTCCTGTTGGTGGTGACGGCCATGATCCTGCGCTTCGGCTACGAGGTGCTGGTGGCCGGGCCGCGCGCGCTGCCCTAACAGCCCGTTTAATCCGGAACGATGCAGTTGAGCCACGATGGAACACGGACGAAACACAGACAAGATCAGAAGCTGGTATGCGTCTCAAGTGTCGGATCAACCTCGCTCTACGGTGGTTTCTAAAAAAATTACTTTTCGCGCCCGACGAGTCGCTCATCCGTGTTTCGTCCGTGTTACATCCGTGGCTAAAGAATAGTTAACGGGCTATTACGTTCGGTTTTCGTGGTTGACGGGTGAATCAACCTGGGTTGTTTTGAGCACATGCCTATCCCAACCCAGCGTGGACTTATCGGCAGAAATTATTTTCACCTCGCCGCGTCCTGCCTGGCGTTAACCGGATGTTCCACGTTGGTCGAGCCGACTCGGAGCACCATGAAATCGGAATTCATTTACGAACACGCGCCGTTTCCTTCCTGCCACGCGTCCACGCTGGCGGAAACGAAGACGGGCCTGGTCGCCGCGTGGTTCGGCGGGACGGACGAGAAAAATCCGGACGTGGGCATCTGGTTCGCGCGTCACGATGGCCGGGTGTGGTCCGCGCCGGTGGAGGTGGCGAATGGGATTCAAGCGGACGGCAAGCCGCGGCAACCGTGCTGGAATCCGGTGTTGTTCCAGCGACCGGGCGGGCCGCTGCTGTTGTTTTACAAAGTCGGTCCCAGTCCGTCGCGCTGGTGGGGCATGTTAATCACATCGGACGACGGCGGCAAATCGTGGTCCGCACCGAAGCGGTTGCCCGACGGCATTCTCGGTCCGATCAAGAACAAGCCGGTGTTGCAGCCGGATGGTTCGCTGCTTTGTCCGACGAGCACGGAGGACGCTGGTTGGCGCGTGCATTTGGAACGGACTTCCGATTGGGGTGTGACCTGGGACAAAGGCGCGCCGCTCAACGACGGCAAGGAATTTGGCGCGATCCAGCCGACGATTTTGAATTATCCGTCGGGCAAGATTCAACTGCTGTGTCGCAGTCAGCAAGGCCGAATCACCCAATGCTGGTCCAGCGACAGCGGCAAGACCTGGGGGCCGATGCAAGCGACGATGTTGCCGAATTCAAACACGGGTATTGACGCGGTGATGCTGCGGGATGGCCGCGCCTTGCTGGTTTACAATCACATACCCAAAGGCCGCACGCCGCTGAACGTGGCGGTTTCGCGTGACGGTCAAAGGTGGGAGGCCGCACTCACGTTGGAGAATGAACCGGGCGAGTATTCCTATCCCGCCGTCATTCAAACCAGCGATGGTTTGGTGCACATCACCTACACTTGGAAACGGCAGCGCGTGAAACACGCGGTCATCGATCCCGCGAAACTTTCGCTGCAACCCATCGTGGATAGACGGTGGCCTTGAAGACTGTCATCGAAATTCTGCTTTCTTCAAATAGGCAGATAGATGTTCTTCCATCTTCGGGTCGAGACGGACAATCTCCATGGCTAGGTTGTCAAAGAGTTCCTCCCGCTCCTTCACGTAAGCTATGCGTTCATCAACATCTTCGTGCGGTTGTGAGTTGGGAAAGATTGAAAGTGCCAACCTGAAAACCCGAGCGGCTTCTGGCAATCCGATTGCCTCGCACGCCTGAGCGCAACTCTCGGCATCCAGGTTACACTCAAAGAAATACTGAAAACTCCCGTTCCCGATAATTCCAACCGCAGCCCAAATCGTTGAGGCTACCCGTTCCTCCGAAGTTACGGCAGAGTCTCCGTGCTTTGTCTGCTTGTCATCGGCGACGTCAACCGTCCTAGAAATGAACTTAAAGTCATTCGTCATAGCAAGTGCGGCAAAGCAAACCCAATAACAACTATTTCGGAGAATTTCTAGTTGGTCGGCCGCCGGAAAACTTTGTGGATCGCGGCCTGGTCGGTGGCTTTGATGAGAATTTCGTCGATGCACACATGCGGTGGACGACTGGCGCACCAGACGAGCGCTTCGGCAATGTCGTCTCCGTTCAACGGCGTCATGCCTTCGTACGTTTTCTTGGCGCGAGTCGCATCGCCTTTGAAACGCACCAGGGCAAATTCCGTTTCGGCGAGGCCGGGATCAATGGAGCCGACGCGGATGCCGGTGCCGTTGAGTTCGAGCCGCAGCGCACGGGTGATCTGGAGTTCGCCCGCCTTGGCAGCGCAATACGCCGAGCCGCCTTCGTACGCCACGCGCCCGGCGATGGAGCCGATGTTCAGGATGGAACTGCCGGGATTGTTCTGCATGAGCGGCAGCACGGCGCGGGTGACGCGCAGCACACCGAGCACGTTGGTCTGCATCATCGTCTCCCAATCCTCGTCCTTGCCTTCGGCCACGGTGTCGATTCCGAGCGCGCCGCCGGCATTGTTGATGAGCACGTCCACGCGGTCGGTGAACGTCCGCGCCCATTGGGTAAATTTTTCGACACTCGCCGTCTGGCTGACGTCGAGCGCATGAAATTGTGCGGCGGGCGCGCCGACTTTGCGTGCTTCGGCGGCGACGGCTTGGAGACGGTCCACGCGGCGGGCACCGAGCAGCAGGTGGCAGCCTTCGGCGGCGAACGCGCGCGCGGCGGCGGCACCGAAACCGCTGGAGGCACCGGTGATCAAAACCCATTTGTTGGCAAGTCGGGATGGCATGGCGGAAGATTTAGCAGATCGGTGCTGAACCCGGAATCATTTTTCTTGGCTCAAGCAAGGCATTGCCAGCCGCGCGGGCGCATTCGTTCCGAGGCGCGGTCGGGATTTTTCGTTGCGAGATAACTGGGTGGAACCCACGCGAGAGAATCGGAGGCAACCTCCGGCGACGCGAGAACCGGGCCGGAGAATTTCTTTTCAATTCGGAAAAGCGAATAGCCTCGGATGGAAAGAAACTCGGTGGTCGCTGTTGGAAAGGCGGCGTGATCTTCAAATACAATGTCACGAATCTTTCCCGCTTCGATCAGCCGCCGCGCGCCCTGCAACACGCCGAGTTCGTGGCCTTCGACGTCGATCTTGAGCACGCCGACGGTTTGGTTTTCGCCGAGCACTTCATCCAGTGTGCCCAACGGCACGGAGAATTTGCGGGAGCTTGCGACCACTCGCTCATCGCTGTCAGCCGGTGAAGCCAGCGTGGCGGTTCCCCGATTCTGTGCGAAGTGCGCTTCGGTGGTCAGCCAGCCGGTACCAGAATGATCGGAGAGAGCCAGTTGTTTCAGATGGATTTTGCTGAGGCCACTTGCGGCGGGCCAGCTTGCCACGTTGGCTTGCAACTCCGCAAAAATCTCCGGGTGCGGTTCGAAGCTCCAGACCTGTCCATCCGCCCCAGTGCGGAGGGCGAGGATGCTCGTCATGTGGCCGACGTTCGCCCCGGCGTCCACGGCAGTCTCGCCGGGATCGGTCAGACGCCAGAGCGTTTCGCTCACGGGCAGATCGTAAAGCCCGGTGGTGGCGATGGCGCGGCCAATGGTTTCATCAGGATGAATGCGCAGCGGCAACCCCCACGGTAAGCTCACGATTTCGGTCGCGTGCCGCGCGCCGAGGGTGAGGCGCAATCGTCGAAACAACTGTCCGGGCCGATGGAAGTATTCCGGCTTGTTCAGATAACGGGTCCAGCGACTGGGCAGCATGATTCGACTCGCGCAATAGAAAAATCTTGTGAATCCGATCCGCGACAATGCGAGCTTAACGAACTGCGGAACCACTCGACAGACTTTATTTCAAAAGGGCGGACGGCGCGAACGAGATTCCTTGAATTTTGAACCACCAAGACACGAAGTACACAAAGCGAGAGCAGGCCCGCCCACTTACCCTCCGACTTCTTTGTGACTTTGGGGTTCGTTCTTCCGGCGTGAAAGAAGTGCCCACCGTTTGAGTATTTGACCTGTACCAACCATTTCCCTAGACTGCGCGGCCTATTTTATGAACGTGATGATTTGTGACCCGATTTCCCCGAAAGGGATTGCGTTGTTCCAGCAGGAGACCCGATTCAAAGTGACCGTGCTGGAAAAACGCCTGTCCGAGGCCGAGCTGCTGCCGCTGGTGGCGGAAACCGAGGCGATGGTGGTTCGTTCCGAAACGAAAATCACCCGCGAGGTGATCGAAGCCGCGCCCAAACTCCGCGTGGTGGGCCGCGCTGGCGTGGGCGTGGACAACGTGGATGTGGAGGCCGCCACGCAACGCGGCATCGTGGTGATGAACACGCCGAGCGGCAACACCATCTCCACGGCGGAGCTGACGTTCTCGATGCTCATGGCGTTGGCGCGAAAAATTCCGCAGGCCCACATGTCGATGAAAAACGGCGAGTGGAACCGAAAAGCGTTCAGCGGCGTCGAACTTTACAGCAAGACGCTCGGCATTCTCGGCATGGGACGCATCGGCGGCGAGGTCGCGCGGCGCGCGATTGCGTTTGGGATGCGCGTGCTGGCCTACGATCCGTATCTCGCGTTGTCGCGGGCCAAGCAGCTGCAGGTCGAGCTGGTGGAAAACCTCGACGAGATTTATGCCCGCGCGGATTTCATCACCGTCCACATGCCGATGAGCGAAGAGACGAAAGGGATGATTAACGCGGCGGCCTTTGCGAAAATGAAAAAGGGCGCGCGGGTCATCAATTGCGCCCGCGGCGGGATTGTCCACGAAGCCGACCTGCTCGCGGCGATCACCAGCGGCCAGTGCGGTGGCGCGGCGCTCGACGTGTATGAAGCCGAGCCGCTGGCCAAGGATTCCCCGTTGCGGGCAAACCCGCACATCATCATGACGCCGCATCTGGGCGCGAGCACCGACGAGGCGCAAGAGAACGTCGGCATCGAAGTGGCGGAAGCAATCAGCGATTATTTGTTGAACGGCGCGGTGCGCAACGCCGTCAATATGCCGAACCTGGATGCGAAGACGTACGCGTTGGTGAAGCCGTATCTGAGCCTCGGAGAAAAGCTTGGCCGGCTGCTCGCGCAATTGGCACCCAAGCGCAACGACCGGCTCGTCGTGACCTACGGCGGCAAGGCGACGGAAGTGCCGACCGATCCGGTGACGCGTTTTGTGCTCAAGGGTTTTCTGGAAATGGCCGGCGGCAAAGATGTCAACCAGGTCAACGTCCGTGCGCTGGCGCAATCGCTCGGCCTGCTGGTGGAAGAAATCAAGTCGAACGAAGAAACCGATTTCAACGAATGGCTGCAAGTCACGGTGCATTCCGGCGAGCACAAGATTTCTGCGGGCGGCACATTCTTTGGCGCGCGCCAGCAACCGCGCATCGTCCGGCTGTTCGGCGAGCCAGTGGAAATCGTGCCGGAGGGCGTGTTGTTTTTGATGAACAACAAGGATCGTCCGGGCATCGTCGGTTACATCGGCAGTTTGATGGGCCGACATAATGTGAACATCGCCAGCATGAGTCTCAACCGCGAGCGGGCGGGCGGTCAGGCCTTGACGGTACTGAATCTGGACAGCGTGCCACCGGCGGAATTGCTCGCGGAGATTCAAAAAGACCCGGACATTAGCAACGTGCGCGTCGTGAAATTGTGAGCGCGCTGGCGAACTGTGTTATGAAATCGAATTCTTTGAAGATCGTCGGCGCGGGCATTTTGTCGCTGGCCGCTTGGTGCGGTGCGGCCGAACCTAAAGCGCCGACGCCCCCGAAAGCGCCCGCTGCCACGGAGGCTCCGAAGCGTCCGAAGGCGGCGGTTCCGGTGGACAAATTGTTCGCCGACGAAGTGGTGGCCAAGGGCAAGGGAGTGGAAATCAAACAGAGCCAGATCGACGAAGCCTTTGTGGATTACAAGGCCAACCTCGCGGCGAACGGCCAGACCGTGCCGGAAGACAAGCGCGCCACCGTGGAGGCGGACATCGTGGAGCGGTTGGTTTTCGCCCGGCTGCTGATGCTCCGCGCCACCGAGGTGGACAAGGTGATGGGGAAGGAGCTGGCCACCAAAATCATCAATGGCTCCAAGCAATCGGCCGGCTCCGAAGAGGCGTTCAAACGCCAGCTTGCCACCACGGGCAAAACCCTGCAGCAAGTGCTCGACCGGCTGGCCGAACAAGCTACTTGCGAAGAAGTATTGAGCCGCGAACTGAAATCCAAGATCGTCGTCACGGACGCGCAGGCAAAAAAGTTTTACGAGGAGAACGGCCCGCGTTTTGAGCAGCCGGAATCGCTGCGCGTCACGCACATTCTCGTCTCGATCAAAGACCAGGCCACCAAGCAGAATTTGTCCGACGACGAGAAAAAAGCGAAGAAGAAGCTGGCGGATAAACTGCTCGCGGATATCAAGGGCGGCGCGGATTTCGCCAAGCTAGCCAAGGAATCTTCCGATGATCCGCGCGCGAAAGAAAACGGCGGGACGTATACATTTGTGCGCGGGCAGATGCCGCCGGAGTTCGAAGCGGCGGCTTTCACCATGAAGCCCGATCAGGTCAGCGACCTCGTCGCCACGGAGTACGGCTATCACATCATCAAGCTGCACGAGATTTTGCCCAAGAAGAAAGTGTCGCTGACGGAGGTGGCCCCAAAAATCAAAGAGGCGCTCCAACGCCAGGAATTGGAAACGCAACTGCCAATTTATTATCAGAAGCTCCGTAAGGATGCGGGCGTGGAACTCGTCGGAGACAAGTCGAAATAGGGCGACAGCGAACCGGTTGGCCGGGGTAAAAGTGCGCGGTTAATAGGTGTGGAAGTCAGGAGCCGCCCCTTTCGAGCACGTCGGTTTAGCGCTGACGGCGTTCAGCGAATAAGTGCCGCCGAGCGGACAGAGGGGCTTGGTACGAATGTAAAGCGTCGGGCCAAAGATCTCGCTGTCCGCCGGGACTGCGGTAGGCGGTTGTTTAGCTTCCATAGCCCACCCAAACTTCGCGCCTCCTGGAGTTCCATCCCCGAACCAATGGAGATTTGCCTGGCAGGCTTTCCTTAGCTTGGCGGCGCGGGCTTGCACCATCTTTGGAATTGCGACCGCTCCCAAGATCGCGATGACGACCAGGATGGCCATCAGTTCGATCAGCGTGAAACCGGATTTGCTGAATGCTTTCGTTCGCACAGCGCCAATTTACCTCAACCGTATTTGTTAATACTTCTTGGAAAATTTCTTTTGTGACTCCGCCTCTTTCGTAACCACCGGAGTCGGCGCGGCGGCGGGCGCGGCACTGGCGGTCGCAGCGGGTTCAACTGGCTTGGCCGGTTCCACCGCGGGCGCGGTGACAGGAGTCGCGGTCGGCGTGGCACCCGGCCCGTCAACGACTTCGACGAATGCCATGCGTAGCGCCATCAGACTTTGTTTCAACAGGCCTTCTTCGCGCTTGTCCAAATTTCCCTTGGTCTTGACTTCGAGCATCTCCAACTGGTCGATAAACATCTTGGCCGATTCGACCTCCTGGAACATCTCGCCGGTTTCCGGATGCGGCACCTTGCCGAGCAGCATCATTGCCATGTTGGTTTGCTGGATGACCATGTGGGCGAAGAGCGCGGACATGATTTCTTCACGGCTGGCGTGGGCCATCGGATTTTCGGGGGATGGTGGATTACTCATGCGCGTCATCCTTCCGGTTGCGGCGGATTTCCGCCATCAAAAAATGGATCAAGTGTTTCAAGCGGTCCTCCACGCCCACGGTTTCTAGAATGGTCTGCCGCTGGGCGGAACTGGGCAGCAGCGTACGCGAAACCAGGTCGGCCAGTTGATCCGGAGGATTGAGCAAAATCAATTGGTCGAGCGCACCCTCCATGGATTGGGCGAGGGGCGGTTCGGTTTTGTTGGTTTGGTTTAGCTGCGCCAGGTGTTGCACCAACTGCGGCTGGATGGGGCCGGCCTGCTGGAGCCGTTCCATCACCAGCTCGCGCATCTTGAGCAGCAAGGCATCGACGACGACGTTGTCCGCCGACGCGGAGGGCAAGGGGTGGATGGGGTGAACCCGGTAAGGTTTATAGCGCACCGCCCGGCCCAGTTCCACGCGGGTGATGCCTTGCAGGAGCAGGAGCGAAGTGCCGTCCTTGTTCTGCCGCGCTGCGCGGATCAACCCCAGTCCCGCCACGACCGATGGAATTTCGCGGGTGCGCCCCGGCTTTTGCATCGCGACCGAGAACATCCGGTGCGTGGCGAGCGCGTCAGCGAGCATCCGCCGATAGCGCGGCTCAAAGATGTACAGCGGCAGCACCGCGTGGGGAAAGAGAATCGCGTTGGGCAGCGTCATGACCGGAACTTCGCTCGGCAGATCCATGAATAGATAGTAGGCCGGAACGTCTTTAATTCAAGCGTCGGATGCAGGCTTGCCAAATGGACTCACTCCTTGCATGGTATGAAAGCGAATATGAAAAATAAAACGCCGGTTATCATTCTGGTCGTGGTCTGCGTCATTCTGGGCGCAGTGCTGTTGCAACAGCGCAACCAGGCCACCGCGCAAAAGCAGCAGGCGGACAAGGAAATCGCCGACAAGTCTGACGCCCTGTTGAAGACCAAGCAGCAGCTCGAGGAACAGAAGAAGGTGAACGAGACTCTCGATGCCGACCTCAAGAACAAGAACGATGAACTGGCGGTCACCTCCAACAAATTGTCCAACACCTCCACCCAGCTTGCGACTGAAACCGCGACTCTGGAAAAAACCCGCGCGGACGCCAAAGCCGCCGCCGAAGCCGCCGCCACCGCTGCTGCTGCCGCCGCCGAGGCGGATCGCGTGGCCAAACTGGAAATCGCCAAGCGCGACACGAAGATTGGGGAACTCGAATCGACGCAGGCCGACCTCAACAAACAGATGGCCGACTTGAAAGGCTCGATTGACAACCTTTCCAAGAAGATTGCCGACACGGAAAAGGAACTGGCGACGACCAAGGGCGACAAGGCGTTCCTGCTGAAAGAACTCAAGCGCCTGCAAGTCGAGAAGGCGGAACTCGAAAAGCAGATGCACGATCTCGCGTTCCTGCGCGAACAGGTGAAGAGTTTGAAGGCCGAGCTTTCCATAAAGAACCGCATCGAATGGATCAAGCGCGGCCTCTACGGCGACAAGAAAGGCTCGCAGCTTTTGAACGAAGGTTTCAAGCCGGCCGCCGCCAAGACCAACTACAATCTCAACGTGGAAATCAAAAAGGACGGCTCTGGCCGGGTCGTCCCGCCCGCGACGCCTCCGGCTCCGAAATGAGCCGCGTCAATCTGCTCTCCGACTCGCATGGCCGCGTCATGCGCGATCTGCGGGTGAGCATTACGGATCGCTGCAACTTCCGCTGTCTTTACTGCCTCCCGGAAACTGAGGAGGCCGCCAATTTTTATCGCGGCAAATTTGACGCGCTCAATAATCCGCAACCCATCGCCGTCACCATTGCGCGCGAATGGAAACCCAAATCGCAACTCCTCACTTTCGAGGAAATCGAGCGCGTGGTGCGGCTCGCGGTGGGTTGGGGGATTCAAAAAATTCGCGTCACCGGTGGCGAACCCTTGCTGCGCCACGGCGTGGAGGATTTGGTCGCCCGGCTTGCGCCCATTCCCGGCGTGCAAGACCTGGCGATGACCAGCAACGGCTTTCTCTTTCTGGAAAAGGCGGAGGCCTTGCGTCGGGCGGGATTGCGGCGCATCAGTTTCAGCCTGGATTCGCTCGACGCCGGCAATTTCAAAAAAATCACCGGGCGCGACGGCCTGCCGCAGGTGCTCGCCAGCATCGCCAAGGCGCGTGAACTTGGTTTCGCCCCGGTCAAAGTCAACGCCGTGGTCATCCGCGGCATCAACGACCATGAGATCGAAGCGCTGGCCGAGTTCGCCCGCGCGGAAGACCTGAGCTTTCGCTTCATCGAATTCATGCCGCTCGATTCCAGCCGCTCGTGGCTCAAGGAACTCGTGGTGCCGGGCCGCGAGATTTTGCAACGCCTTCAGGCGCGACACTCCCTCAAGCCCGTTGTCTCCTCCAACAAATCCGAGACGGCGCGGCGCTGGGCGTTTGCCGATGGCCGCGGTGAGATCGGCATCATCGCGCCGGTGACGGAAGCGTTCTGCGGCCATTGCAACCGGCTGCGGTTGACGGCGGATGGAAAACTCCGCACCTGCCTGTTCAGCCTGGGCGAACATGATTTGAAACCAATGCTGCGCGGTGGCGCGACCGATGAAGAGATTGGCGAACGGTTGCGTTCGATTGTCTGGCAGAAAGAGGAGCGCCATCACATCGGCGAGCCGGACTTCGTGCAACCGGAACGGACGATGAGCTGCATCGGCGGTTAGCTCCGCAGCACTTTTGGCTTCAGAAGGGCGCATCTCAGTTTCTTGCAACTCGGCTATTGGCACAGAAGCATCACGGAGTGATGCCAGCGATTAGCCGGGGGTCGAGGAGCGCAGCGACGACACCCCCGGTGAATGTCCGAAACGCCACCGACCCCGGCAGGGGTCGCAGAGCCAATGCCTGCCATTCTGGCACCCCTTCAGGGTGCTTGCCCTATCCACAATTTTCGGGGGTGTCGCTGACGCTTAACCCCCGGCTAATGGCTGGCAAGCCTCCGGCTTGCAGAAACGCGATGCACCCTTTGCAAGAAACTGAGATGCGCCCGCTTCAGAAGTGGTGTGGACTTTGGAACCCAACTCGACTAAACCATCAGTCATGAGTCACCTCAACGGCGTCTGCCAAATCGAGGCAAGGCAACATCATTCCAAAACGATGAGCCGCCTTGCATTTGGATTGGCCGTGAGCTTGTGCCTGGGGATATTTGTCGGATGCGATGATGCCCGCAAAGTCATCGTCGAAAAGATGAGCAATACAACTGCCGAACGCCAGGCGAAGGTAAGGCAAAGCCTGCAAAGAGCGTTGACAACTTCCACCAACGCTCAAGTCTTGGCTTGGCAGGAGGTTCTGACCCAGTGGCCGCTGGCGACTCCGCGTCGCGGTTTCGCCTGGGATGCAGACCTGGAAAAATTCGACGGAAATGTTTCCGCTGGCACATTGATTGAAGACCGATATGTGTTCAAAGTTATATTGGATTTCGAGATGAGCTCCAATTTCGAGAAAACTACATTTTCAAAACTCCGCTTCCAATTTACTGAGGTCAAAAGAGTCATCCTGCCGCCAGAGGGAGCTGCCGAAGGGGGTGTAGACACTTTGTTTCAACCGGATACCAAGTGGTTCGGATTGAAGGAGTGGAGGCAACTGGTGGAGTCGAATTGGAACTTCTCCGCCATAGGCATCACGGTTGTTTCCAACGCTCCGATTCAAAATATAAAAGCGATCCTCCGCCAACTCTGAGACGTACTGAAGGTGGAACGTCTGACGTTTCTGTTCACCGCTTCAGTGGATGAAATTGAAACTGCGCCGGTTGCCGCGCCTCCCAGTCGATCTTCGCCGAGTAATAGCCGCCATCCTTCAACAGTTCGACGCCCGCGAGCGATGGACAGAGCCGCACGTTGAAGGGCCGCCAATGCCGCGCATTGTGCAGCGCCGTGGTCATGCGGTGAATCCCGTTGCCGAGAAAGGACACGGACGGCATCCCCGCCAGCCGCCGGCTCTGCCAGAAGACCAGCTTCGTGTGCAGATGCCCGATGATCGTCTGCTCGACTTGCGGCAGCCGGGAACGGATCAACTCGTCGTCCCAGAGAAAAGGCAGAGCCGTCGGATCGTGGCAGAAAAGCAGGACGCGCTGTTCCGGTTTCAAATCCGCAAACGCCTGGCGGATTTCCGCCAGATGTGCCGTCCGCAGTGTTTCCCACCCGGCTCGTTCGTCCGGCAACGTATCGCGCAAGTAAACCGGCAGGGCGATCAGCGACGAGGTCACGCCGAGCAGAACGTAATTTCCCCGCGCCACGCGCCAGAACGGTTTCAAGCCCAGTCCGTCCACAGCGCGCGTCCAGCTTGCCAGCCGCATTCCGCCCGCGTCGCCGAAGAGCCAGACTTTGCCCAGTTCGTGGTCGCCAAGGGTGCAATGGAGTTTGCCGGGGAATTTCGCGCGGAGCTTGCCGAGACATTCCTCAGCACTTTGGAAAGCGGCATCATCACTCACGCCCACGAACGCGGAGTCGCAGGAGAAATCGCCGTTGGCAATCACGCAATCCGGCGGTTCCGGGTGGCTGAGAAAGCGGTCAAGCTGGCCGTTGTGCGCGAAGGGATCGCGCATCCAGATGTGGCGATAATAGAGTCTCGCCAGCAGGCGGAGCCACGGTCTGGCAATGCCGCGCCACTCGAAGTCGCGGCGGGTTTGCTCCGCCGCGCCGGCGTAATGAATGTCGCTGACAATGAGAATGGTTGAGCGGCTCACGCAATTGGTTCAGCGGTTTTCGTGGAGGGAAATCGAACTGGATTCACGCCGTGTTGGCAATGGCGGAATTGCGGTGTGGCTGGATCGACTTCAAAAATAAGGCCATTCCATCCGCAGCCGAACTCTCACAGCCGCAGGAAAATCTTTCGCCGATGGAGAAACCAGCAGAACAACACGCCGAGGCCGAGGCCGGTCAGCGCCAGCAGCAGATCACCACAGCCTTTGCCGACGTTCGTGTCGAGAAAAGCCTTCACGTCGCCGCCCGTGAAGCGTTCGGCCAGACGGCGAAAACCGATGAGATTGTTCGCGACATAAACCGTGATCGAGTTCATGCCAATCCAAATGAACGGACGGCACCAGCGCTGATACTTCCACACATCGACGACGAGGTAAAAAGCGGCGAGCAGCAGCGCGCTGAAGCCGCCCGCCACCAGCACGAACGACGAGGTCCAGATTTTCTTCACGACGGGGAACTGCATTCCCCACAGGAAACCCAGCAGCACCGCCGCCGCGCCGAAGGAGACGAGGTAAATCAATTTCCATTTGTCGCAGAAGTTTGCGCTCCGCAGCAGCAGGCCCGCAAACACGCCGAGCAGACACGTCGCGATGGCGGGCAGCGTGCTCAACATGCCTTCCGGATCCCAGTAATGGTCGTACCGTTTGCCCGGCAGAAACTGGAAGTCGAGGTGGTTCGAGAGATTGAAGCCTTTGTCGAATTTGCCGGTGACGCGCTCGGTGGTGGCGTTGAACATCTGGTTCGCCGCCGCCCACGCCGGGCTGTCTTTGATCGTGGACGGATTCACGCCTTCCTTAAACAACGCGGCGGTCTTCGCGTCGCCGACCTGCGTCGCGCGCTGGGCGAGCGCAGTGGTTTCCAATTGAATGTTGCGGATCGGCACGAAAGACATGATGGCCCAATAGCCCACGAGCAAGCCGGCGCAGATGCCGGCCAGGGCGCGCGGTTTGAAATAAAGGAAAAGCAAACCTGCGAACAGGTAGGCCAGGCCGATGCGCTGGAGCACGCCGAGCAATCGGATGTTGGGCCACTCGCTCGTGAAGCCGCCGGAATAAAAAATGCCAATGACGACGAGCAACAACCCGCGCCGGATGACGCGTTTGCAAGCGCCCGCGCGTCCATGCTGCTCGACCTCCTTCGTCAGCGACCACACCGACGACACGCCGGCGATGAAAACGAACAGCGGAAAAATCAGATCGTAAAAATGAAAGCCCGCCCAATCCACATGCGAAAGCTGCGTGGCGAGAAATTGGGTGAGAGGATTGTCGCCCATGCGGTCGAGCGCGCGCACCAGCGCGTCCGCGCCGAGAATCCAAAACATGTCGAACCCGCGCAAGGCATCGAGCGACATAAGTCGCGGGGAGGCTTCGGCGATTTTGCTGGCCGAAGGTGGAGTGGAAATAGTGGCGGAGTTCATTTGTTCATGCGCTCATGGCTCAAGCCCGCAGGGCGACAGAGAATCGCCCAGCGTTTCAACGCTGGGTAATCGTCGCAAAGGAGGCAAGCCCCGGAGGGGCGACAGAGATTTGCGCGCGGGCGGGCGTTCATTTTCTGTCGTCCCTGCGGGACTATTCTCCTCTTGCCCGTTGAACCCAGCGATGAATCGCTGGGCTATTCTCTTGCGTCCCTGCGGGACTCGCCAAATCGCCAGCGCCTTGTTCTGCCGCGACAGCGCGTTGTAGCCCACCATGTCCGTGAACATGATGGCCGAGAGCTTGCGGTGTTCGGTGTCGGGGGATGACATGGATGTGGATTAAATCAGGTCCGTGCTTAATAGAAAGGCGGAAGTCACTTGTTCGCGCGACAGGCACAAAAAATCTGTTGAGCTGCCCACGAACGCAAGTCCGACCGGACATGGGGAGTGCGTGTGAAGACGAATAGTGTTGTATTGCCACACAGGTCTGGCACAAACCCTGAACACATGAAAAGACGTCTTCTTCCGTTGCTCATTGTGGTTTTAACTTTGGCCGGAGTTTTATCAAGTCAGCCTGCTCATCGCGATGGCGCGGGCAGCACCGCGCGGTTTAGCGGCCCACAAGCCTTGGCCGTGGACAGCGCGGGCAATGTGTATGTGACGGAGTTCGGCAATTTCACTGTCCGGAAAATTACTCCCACTGGCATCGTGAGCACGCTGGCAGGTTCAGCCGGCGTCTCTGGCAGCACGGATGGCACGGGCAGCGCGGCGCGATTTAATTATCCTAGCGGCGTGGCGGTGGATGACGGCGGCAATGTTTATGTGGCGGATTGCCTGAACCACACCATCCGGAAAATCACTCCCACTGGCGTGGTGAGAACATTGGCCGGTTCAGTTGGAGTTTCCGGCAACACCGATGGCGCGAACAGTGCCGCGCGTTTCAATGCTCCCAACGGCTTGGCGGTGGACAGCGCGGGCAATGTTTATGTGGCGGACATGAGCAATCATAATATTCGCAAAATCACTCCCGCAGGTGTAGTGACTACGCTGGCAGGCGCAGCCAACACTTATAACTCTCCTGGTCACGCCGATGGTTCAGGCCGGGCGGCGCAATTTAATCATCCCACGGGCGTCGTGGTGGACAGCGCGGGCAATGTCTTTGTAGCGGAGTTCCAAGGCATGGCACTCAGAAAAATCACTCCTGCCGGCGCGGTGAGCACATTGGTCAAGGTGGATACACCAGGGAACACGCAACAATATCTTCAGCCGTTTGGCGTGGCGGTGGATAGCGCGGGCAATATCTTTGTGGCGGATGCCTTCCATTCCATCATTCGTAGAGTCACACCCGCTGGCACGATGAGCACCCTGGCGGGCGTCGCCGGCAACCGTGGCAGCGCCGATGGCAAGGGCAGCGCCGCTCAGTTCAGTTCTCCAAGAGGGGTGGTCGTGGACACTGCGGGCCACGTTTTTGTGGCGGATACTTTTAACAACACCATCCGCAAAATCACGCCCGCTGGCGTTGTAAGCACATTGGCGGGTTTAGCCGCTCCAAATTCGAATTAACGCTTGGCTTCATGGAAACCAGACGCCCGGTCAGTGACAGCTTTCACTCCAACCCGCTCGTACTTACCAAACAGCGCGATGGACCATCGCCCTTGCCCACCTCTCTCCCGAACCTGAAATCAAGGAACAACGAAATGCCTTCCGACCGGGTGAGATGTTTCACAGGCTACTTCACCTTCCGCAAATCCACGCACACCAGCTTCCCCTTGTCGCGGGCGTAAAACCGGCCGTCGGCCAGCGCGGGATAGGCGCGCACGCCGCTGCCGAGAATTTGGGCGCGGGCGGTTTCCTGAAATTTTTCCGGCGACGCGGTGGCGCGGATGAGTTCACCTTTTTCCGTGAGCACGAGCAATTGATCGCCCGCAAGCAACACGTTCGCGCCGCTCAAGCCGGGTTGACCCCAACGCACTTTGCCGGTTTGCAATTCGACGCAGCGCAACTCGGTGCCGCCGGGGAAATCGTGCCGGCCATGCAGACCGTACAGGAAGCCATCGCGCTGCACGGCGGTCGTGAATTGCAACGTCATTTGCTCGTCGCCCGCCCAGACTTTTTCCGGCTTCCCCTCCCGGATGCGGAACAGCGTTGAACCCAGATCGTAGGCGGCGGAGATGAACACCTGCTCGCCCACGACCAGCGGCGTCGCACCTGTGACCGACGCCTGCACGGGCGGGCGAAACGGAAGCTGGAAGCGAACTTTGCCATTCGCCGGATCAAGGCCGACAAATTTGCCGCGCGTCAGCACGAAGGCGAAACGCTGGCCGCCGATGGTCGCGGCGGACGGCGAGGAATAACTCGGCTCGTCATCCACCGCCTGCCACAAGACTTTGCCCGTGTCCTTGTCGAAGGCGACGATGCTCGCGCCGTTCGCGCCGCCGACGTTCACGATGACGGCCTTGCCTTCCACGAGCGGCGAGCAACCGAGACCGAAGAAACCTTTGGGTGCGCTGAACTGCTGCCTGCAATCCACGTTCCACAGTTTTTTGCCATCGGCGAGGCTCAAGCAATGCAGCGCGCCTTCCGCGCCGTAGGTGAACACCTTGCCCTCCGCAAGGGTCGGCACCGCGCGCGGGCCGGGGTCGAAATTAAAATCGTCGCGATAGGCGGTGGGATAATCAAACTTCCACAGCGGCTTGCCGTCCTGGGCGTCGAAGCACTCGACGGTTTCCTTGTCACCGAGGCGGTGAAAGAGAACCAGCTTGCCACCGGCGACGACTGGCCCGGCGAAACCGGTGCCGATTTTCTTTTGCCACACAACCGGCGGACCTTCCTTGGGCCACGCATCGGCGAGGTCTTTGCCTCCGCAAAAGCCGTTGCGGTTCGGGCCGAGGATTTGCGGCCAGTCGGCGGCGAACGCAACCAGCGGCAATCCGAGCGTCAAGCCCAGAAGAATTTTTGCCACGGATGAACACAGATGGACACAGATGCCGAACAAAGTTATGCGTAATGTTTTCAAGCGATGGGAGAAGTAAAGCAAGTCAGTG
>JBKJSC010000022.1:0-3071 GCA_046593035.1 Limisphaerales bacterium
CGCCAAGGCGCAACATGTGCCGGTGCTGATCCTCAACGCTGCCTTTGGCGGCACCAGCCTGGAGCACTGGGCCAAATCCGCGCGCGGTGAACCCTTCGCGCACCCTTTCGTCGTTTCGTCGATCCGCATGCCCTATATCCGGCTGGAGCACGCGCTGAAGAAGTATTGTGCCATCACAGGCTTGCGGGCGATTCTCGCCGATCAAGGCCAGAACGATTGGCCGGAGAAGGACGAGAACAAGATCGTCGCGAACTATCAGGCATGGATCGCGCAGGCCCGCAAAGACACCGGCTTCCCAAATCTCGCCGTGGTGGTAAATCGCCAATCGCCCCCCGATGGCTTCGGCCAGATCCGGCGGGTGCAGGACCGCATGATCAAAGAATATCCATTTTGCTTCCCCGGCCCGGACTACGACACCCTTGAGAAGGAGGATACGGTGGACAAAGTCCACCTCAGCGCATCCGGCGCTAGGAAGGCTGCGCAGCTCTGGGCGAATGCCCTGGATGCGAATTTTTTCAAAGTCTCAATCCCTTTGCAGGTAAAGTAGAGTGTTGCCGCCGTTACGAGCTACGAAGATATTCGGGGTGGAAGCTGGAGGTGGACCCGGAAATGGCGGATGGGCTGTGCCTCCTGTTCGCTAAATTGACGCTCAGGGCTTGGTCTCTGCATCACGGATCAAAAGTTGTTCCAGCAATCGAACAATGTCGGTCATCCCGCGCGTGTCCAAGCCACAGTACTCGATCAGGTTTTGCCTGGCCGTTTGGCGTTCATCCTCCGGCACCTCAGTAAAGGTAATGCGCATATACTCAAGGCTGGCCGTCCCACCGTCCTGAATCTCCAGATGATCGTAGCCGCTTCCGGTCAACGCGGGTGACGTGACTTCACTTTTTCGGACCAGGGGATAAGTTAGTCTGGGCCAGCCAGAGAAAGGCAACTGGTCAGAACGCAAACGGCCGATTACACGATTACATCACGGCGAGGATCGGGGGGTTGAGCTTCATGGTATTGTCAGCGCGGCATCCGGGTTCGGGTCGTGCAAAAACGATCGTCGCAACCGGATCGTTTGAATTGAAATGTGGAATTAGTCCGGTTGACCGAAGGTGGTATCCAGTGACTTTAGGTTGCGGGCGTTTTGGAGTGCCTGCGGGTTCAATCGTGGACGTCGCAAAATCCAGCGAGGGGCGACTGCCCGTTCTTCCTCCGGGCGGTTCATGATCAAAGCGGCGCAAAGTCGTTGCTGTTTAAGCCACCAGACACTGAGCTGCTTTTGATTCATGTTGCCGCGATAAACGACCTGGTCGTGGCCATCCGCATCGCCCCAAAATTCATAAGAGAGGTCAAAAACATCCGAGAAGAAATATGGAACGTGGATAAACGGCTGAAACTTTCCCATCATATTGCGCATCGCCACCCGCCCCTGCTCCACGGCGTTATCCCAGTGCTCCACTCGCATGCGGCGATGGAAAATTTGATCGGGGTAGTTGGCGACATCACCGGCAGCCCATACCTCCGGCACACTGGTCTCAAGGAATTTATTGACCTTGATGCCGTCGCTGGTGTCCAACGCTGTCCGTTTGAACAGTTCGACGGCCGGGGTCACTCCAATTCCCGCCACCACGAAATCTGTGGGCACTTTGTTGCCTGAGGCCAACACGACCTGGCACCCATGATTCTTATGGGTCAAGGCAACGACCTTTTCGTTCTTCAAAAGAGTGAAGCCATGCCCAGCGAACTGACGCTCAAAAAAAGTGGAAATCGGAGGGGTGAACAGCCGTTTCCAAACACGGTCGGCGGGAAAGACCATGGTCGTGCGCACTCCGCGACTTGCCAGCACGGAGGCAACCTCCATTCCAATAAAACCTGATCCGATCACCACGGCTTGTTTTCCGCGTTTGATCTGCGCTCGAATGGTCTGCGAATCTGCCAACTGCCGCAGATAAAGGACCTTGGACCGGTTGGCTCCCGGCACCTTTAACCGTCGAACCGTGGAACCCGTGGCGATGAGTAATTGATCAAAACCAATTATTTTACCCGAAGCGCTCTGGAGCCGGTGGCCGCGAAGATCCACTTTCAATACGCAGAAGTTGCGGTAAACAGTAATGCCGTGGTCGCGGTAAAAGGCGGCGTCAGAGATCTGGAGGTCGCTGGTTGCTTCCCGGCCGGCCAGAAAACCCTTCGATAAAGGCGGGCGTTCATAGGGGAGCGCATTTTCGGCCGTTACGATGGCCAGTCCCCCTTTTTTGCCGCTCTGGGCAACGAACTCCCTGGCCGCGTATCCCGCAACCACGCCCCCGCCGAGGATGACGATGGGAAAGGATTTCATGGCTTTGGAGCGAAGCGGCGTTTCAATTTGTTAGTTAGTCATCTGCCGGAAGCACTGACAAGCGCTCTTACTTCGCAATTTTCAAGCCATGCTCCTTCCAAGACTCGAAGCCGCCGTCCATTTCCATGACGGAATAACCCTTCGCGGCGAACTGCATCGCGGCGTTGGCCCCCATATGACAATTTTGGGCATAGCAGTAAATGATGTTCATAGTATCCCGGCGCAGACCGGCCAGGGTGCTCCATTGTTCCTGGGGAAGATTGATCGCTCCAGGGACATGGCTCTTCTTGAAATCTTTAGACTCCCGCACGTCGATGATGGCCACATCCTCTCCTTTCTCAATCTGGTGGCTTATTTCGACGGGTCCCGTCGTGAAAGCCATTTTGTCCGCGAAGAATTGCTTCGCTTTGGCCGCGTTGCTCTTGATTGCTTTAGTCATAACGATTTCCTCATTCTACAGTTTGGTTTCAGTGTTCACGTTGTGGTCCTCGCTTTCGGGCGGAATGCCAGGGGTTCAGTTCGCCACGCCGCTTCGCATATATTCTCATAATCGTGTTCTATATTTCCGTGACGCTCAGGACTTCATGGTTTTGGATTGGAAGCTGCGTTGATCAGGACATAAAATACTCGGAGAAGACCTCATCGCATTGCCGGGCCATCGAGAAATCTTTTTTGGTAAGCCCACCCTCATCGTGCGTGGTGAGAACCAACGTCACTTTATTCCAACGAATATTTATATCCGGATGGT
>JBKJSC010000082.1:0-3217 GCA_046593035.1 Limisphaerales bacterium
AGAGTTTCCACGGACGTTTCCGGGACGAGTGTTTGAACCGGGAACAACTAGGGACCCTGACGGAAGGGCGGGTGGTGATTGAGAACTATCGGCGCGACTACAACGAAGAGAGGCCGCCCAGTCGCCTGGGCTACGAGAGCCCGGCGCAGTATGCGGCGCGGTTTTGTCCCTCCCCGGCTCCGGTCGGGCTCCGCCCTCCCTCCACCGGGGAGGGACAAGCAGAGAACCAACAACTAACCTCAAACCAGTCCTCGGACTAACTCTCCAAGTGGCCCAGAAATGTGAACCCGGTCACCCGCCCCATCACCTCCGTGAAGAGGTGACAGGGCGGGCGTTAAGCAAATATTTCACGAAGCACGCAACTCCCGACACGCCTGTTGTTCTCGTTGGGCGGCCAGGTTGTTGCACCATTGAGGAAGGCAGTTGATCTCGTGCAGAATGTCGGCACCGAAGAATTCTTTCATCTGCACGGCCAATTAGGTCTTCGTGTTCTGCACCGTTCCCACAATCACTTTCGGAATTGCCGCGCGGAGGCGGGGGACGGCTTCGTTGATTAGCAGCAAACCAGTCTCGGGGGTCATTGTTGAATCTTTCGGTAGGGGATATGGGGAGGCTGTGGAAAAGCCTCCGGGGATCAACGGGAACGCTGAATGCGAACCGGTTCCTTTAACTATTATCCCACTGAAATGAGCCTAAAATGCAGGATGGGGGGGCGCACACAATCTCCCACCTTCATGGATCTGGCACATGTTTGTTGTGGAGGCAAGCTGGTTTCAACCTCGTCATACCCGTCAGGCATGGCCGTGATGCCAACAAGGTATTGGCCGATTTCTACGCACGAAGGACGATGGGTGCAGAGAATAGTGTCTCAGACGGAAATCAACGTTCCCCTAACTGTCAACACCAACAAAAGCAAAACCACCATGAGTCATATCCCCGCGCGGAGTGTGCGAGCATCGGCATCGAATACTGCGGCAACGCACAAATTGGAGAGGCCTGAAGAAATGAACACTGTAGAAAAACTCGAACAGTCAGCAGGAAACGTGAACTCCGGCCCCAGGGAGATTACGCCCTGCGCGACCAATCGCCGCGAGAAGCTTGAGGTCGGCGAACTTCCTTTTTCCGCACCGGGCGGAAAACGCAAATTCCTGTCAGATTTAATCAAACCAGGTGTCATCGCGGCGATGATCATTTTGCTGCTTGCGCCGATTCCAGCCACTCGTGGAGCCGGGGTCACCATCATCACTCACGGGTTTAATAGCGATGCGACGGGTTGGATTAATCCCATGCTGCAACAAATCCCTGGTTACGCCTCGTTCGCGGGAACCAATTTCAGCCTTTATCAGATCACGGTGGACGCCGACTTTTTCCGCAACTTCTCGGTGACCCAATCCAGGATTGGAGGGGTCGCCCCAACGAATTCGGACTCCGGTGAAATACTCATCCAGCTCGATTGGTCAGCGCTTTCCGTCGATCCCACCTATGCAACTGGGGATATCGCCGATCAGGTAATCAATGTGCTCCTTGATCCGAATTTCATTCCCGAGCTGGGGGGCCGCCCACTGGTTGAATTTCCCATCCACCTGATTGGGCACAGTCGTGGCGGCGCCCTCATTACGGACCTGGCTAAACTCCTCGGCAACCAGGGAATTTGGGCCGATCATACCACCACGCTGGATCCGCATCCCGTCCCAGAATACGGCGATCCCAACGTGGAGGTGTTCGCCAACGTTTTATTTGCAGATAATTACTGGCAGATAAATTTGGATAGTGCATGTCCAAACGGACAATCGGTTGTCGGAGCCTACAACCGATTCCTGACGAACCTGCAGAATGGCGACTCCTGCAACCACAGTGATGTTCACCTCTGGTATCATGGGACGATCGATTGGCCGAATACACCGATCACGGTCGATGGGGCCACGATCACCAGTGCGGAGCGCGACGCCTGGTGGACAAGTGGCGAATCGCAAGGGCGGAAGGCGGGCTTCTTATACAGCCTGATCGGCGGTGGAAATCGACTCAGCCAGGAGGAACCCGCCGGCGTCGGCAACGGGCGCATTCAAGATGGGATGAATGCGATGTGGGACTTCGGAGCTGGCACTTCAACCAATCGAAGCGCTTTGACAGGAAACAATGGCGCGTGGCCAAACGTCATCAAGTTCGACCTTGAGAGCACGAACACGGTTTTCCAAGGCGACGCTGTTTCTCTGAAATACTTTTACCAATTCAGTCTATCAAAATCCGCGACTGCGACGGTCCAGGTCTATCTTGATAACGATGCGAATCCTTACAACGGCGACTTGGGTCAAATTTTCCAAGTCACGGAATTCGGCACGAGCACGGTAGCCGTCGGGCAGCGGCAATTCTCCTTCAATACAACGAATACATCACCGGGGGAATATTATGTTTATGCGAAAATCACCGACGGCGCGCATACCCGCTACCGGCTTGCGCCTGGAAAGTTGGTCATCAGGCCAGTGACGGCGCTCGGGATAGTTCAGTTTGGCAATGAGGTGGCCATAACCTGGTCTACCAATGCGGTTGGGTTCACGCTCGAAAGCGCCACCAATCTCTTCGGCTCCTGGTCAACCGTCTCGCCACCGCCCGTCATCGTCAACGGCCAGAACGCGGTCACGAATACGATGACGAACGCATTTCAGTTCTATCGGCTGAAGAAATTGGGAACTCCTCTGACACCCGCAATGTCACGAGGCGCGGTCGGCATACGACGCGCGCCATACTCGGCGAAGGGCGCATCACAAAATTCTCCACAATAACTATCCATGCGTGGCCGGACAAACACGCCATCGGGACACAGCCTGCCGGCCGTCACACTCGGCATAGCTGAACGGACACCGAATTGGCGCGCCTCATAGCTGGCTGCCGCCACCACCCCTCGTTGAGTTGGAGGGGCGCCAACGATTACCGGCCGGCCCTTCAGCGCAACCTTATCCCGCTGCTCAACCGAGGCGTAAAGTGCGTCCATGTCGAGATGGAAAATGACCCGATGCACGAGTGAGGAGAGCAAATAGCAATCGGGGTAATTTCACAATAGCTGAAGCGGGGGTGCGGCGGTCGAAAAGTGCGGCGGATGGCGAGTCCAGTTGGTTCCGCTTGCGCTTGCCAGTTGAACCAATGAGGCGCATATTGTCTCCCATGAACCTAGGGACCCATACCGGTTGCAATCAACGCGTCTCGTGGCCGCCGTCCCTGA
>JBKJSC010000182.1:0-12487 GCA_046593035.1 Limisphaerales bacterium
CGCGTGCCGGACGATGTCCGCGCGCTCCTCGTCAAGGACGCCCGCATGTTCTGGCGCGACACCACGCAATGGGGCCAGACGCTCATGCTGTTCGGGCTGCTCGGCGTTTACATCATCAACCTCCGCCATTTTTCGCAGCAGCTCTCGCATCCGTTCTGGGTGCATCTCATTTCCTATCTCAACCTCGGTGCCTGCTCGCTCAATCTCGCCACCCTCACCACCCGCTTCGTGTATCCGCAGTTCTCGCTCGAAGGCAAACGGCTTTGGATCGTCGGCCTGGCCCCGCTCGGCCTCGCGCGCGTGGTGCTCGCCAAATTTTTCCTGGCCACCGGCGCGTCACTGATCATCACGCTGGGATTGATGTGGCTCTCCTGCCACATGCTGCAACTGCCGTGGGAACGAACAATTTTTTTCACCGGCGCGGTGCTGATCATGACGTTCGTGTTGAACGGCCTCGCCGCCGGCTTGGGCGTGCTGTTCCCGAATTTCAAGGAGGACCATCCCGGCAAGATCGTCAGCGGTTTCGGCGGCACGTTTTGTCTCGTGCTCAGTTTTCTCTACATCGTCGGCGCGGTCATGCTGCTGGCGTTCGGCTCGGCGTGGGAGCGGTTTGGCGCGCAATCCCCCGGCTGGACGCTGGCAAGCTGGCTCGGCTTCGCGGTGCTTTCCCTCGTCATCGGCTGGCTGCCGCTCAAGCTGGGTTTGCGCAAGGCCGCGAATTTTGAGCATTGAATGAGTTTCGGTTTTCCCGTGAGACCGAAAGGTGTACGGCCGACCGCGTTCGCCCGGTGAAAAATGGAATTCAATCCGCCGCTTTACAGTCCGCGTTGCGAGGGCTAGAGTCCGGCTCATGGCTTCACCATTTGACGAGTCCGACTTTGTTGACACCGAATTTCAAGCCGCGCAGAAATCAGCCTACGCCGCTGCGGCTTCGCAACTCGAAGTGACCATGCCCGCTCCGCACAATCGCCCGCCCACGCGCGAAGAACTCGACGCAAAGGTCGGCGACGCCCAGCAAAAGATTGCCGAACTCAAGCGCGCCCAGGAGGAACTCGAACGCGAACGCGCGGCGCTCGAAGAGGCACGGCGGCGTCAGCTCGAATTTCAAACGGGTCGTGAAGAGATGACGCAGCAACTCGTGCGGGGCGTCGGCTTGCTGGAGGAGGCGGAACTTGCGTCCCGCCGCGATGCCGAGCAGATGGCTAAAACGCTCGCCGAATTGCGCGACGCCCTCGCCAAGGTTCAGGGCATCCAGCAGGAAGCCTGGACGAAGGAAAATGTGAGTGTCGAACTGACCCGCGCGCTGACCACTTTGGAAAATTCTCGCATGGAATGGAATTCCGCCCGGATCAAATGGCCGCTCCTCGCCGGTGAGGCGGGAGCGGCGGCGGCGAAAAATTCCACGGCGGTCGCGAACGAACTTTCGCCGCTGGCCGGCAAGAGTTTCTTCCAGCTCTGCCAGTTTGGCCTGGCGTTGACCTGGCCGGTGTTGCTGGCGGGTCTGGCCATCGTTCTTGCTTTGCTGCTGCGCAAGTAGCCTTCCGCTCATGCGGCTTTTCAATAAAAAAGTTGATCCCATTTCCGACCGCGCCCGCGCGCTCAGCGCGGAGATCGCCGCTTTGGAGACGCAGATTAGAAAGTTGAGCAGCCAGACGCCACCCAGTCCGCCGTCGCCGCGCTTGCGTTCCACGGCGCTGCCGGACGGCCACACAGTCACTGCGCCCGCGCAGGTGGTTTCGCACGAGCCAATTTTTGAAGAAGCCGGTCATAACGCCACCACTTCCACCGTCGATGCGGAAATGACCCGCGACCACTACAACGAACTGGGCGTCCGCAAATACGATCTGGTGGCCGTGGGGCGGCGGTTGCGGCAACTGTTCCACGGCCCGCCCGCGAACAATCCCAAGCTGATCAATTACCTCGCCTCCGGCAGCATTCATGGGCTGCGCCCGTTGCGCCACGAGAAGCGGGTGGCGCGCAACCGCTTCATCGGGGCGGCCATTGTTTTGTTTCTGCTGCTCTGGGGCATCTTCGCCAAATTTTATCCCAACCGCTGATTATGGGCATTTCCGCTCTACTTATTGTATTCGTGCTGCTCGTCGCCGCAGTGGTCTTTCTCTGGCGCAAGGATTGAAATATGAAAACGACTTTTATTGAAACGGCCGACGGTGTCTTCATCGCGCATTTTTCTCCGCTCGGCCTGGTTGGCCTGGAGTTTCCCAACTCGCAGCGAAAGCAATTGCCGTCGCTGTTGACGGCGGCCAATTCCACACCGCATTTGCGCGACCTGCACGAACGCACAACCGCCGCGCTCCACCAGGCGCTCGCCGGACAACCGCCGGAAAAATTGCCGCCCTTGGATCTCTCCGCTGGCTCCGCGTTTCAACGGCGGGTCTGGGAAGTGTTGCGCACGATCCCGCGCGGCCAAACCCAAACGTACACCGAAGTCGCCGTCGCCATCGGCCGGCCCAAGGCGGTGCGCGCCGTCGGCGGCGCGTGCGGCGCGAATCCGATTCCCGTGCTGGTGCCGTGTCATCGCGTGCTCGCAGCACACGGCGGTCTTGGTGGATTTTCCGGCGGCTTGGATTGGAAGCGCACGCTGCTGGCGCGCGAAGGCGTCACGCTGGCGGAGAACCGACGCAACAGTTAAACCGCGTCAGCGCGCAGGGGGATTTCCCAACGCCTTCAACGCGCGGTTCGCCTGAAACCCTCGGAAGAGGCAGTACAGGACGAAGACATGGAAGGCGATGCTGATCCAGTCTTGGGCGAGGAGTAAGATTAACCCGTCGAGCGCGAAGACAATCATGCCCAGGATGAAACTCCAGTTGTGCCGGCGCACGGCGAAGTAGCCAAAGAGGATGAACATGCCGATCGCTACAAAATCCATCACCACCGCAACCGCCTTGCCGACGGGCCGGCTTGGGCAGCGAAGGCATCAATGATTTGCGTTATTCCCAGGCCGAACATGAACCTCCAATTGCTGCCAGAAAGCGCAGAGATGGTATTGACGGCGGAAAGTCCGGCGATCCAATAAAACCAACTGGCACCCGACTTGAGCTGCGCCTCGAATTGCGGTTGGGCCGCGAATGATGCGAGTGCGGTGGCTGGTGGGAGGGGCGCGGACGAGGCCAGTTCCAACTCGGCAAACTGTGCCGCCGCCGTCCAAGTGCCCAGATCACTGCGGGAGACTTGAGTCGTGCCCGTGACGCGCCCGGCGCTGATCCAGCTTTTCAATTCGTCCAAAGTGACCGGGCCATATTCCTTGCCATCGCCGCCGATGATTTTATAGGTGGTGTCCATGGGTGTAGGCGGACAGGCTAACCGGGCGTCGGGCCGAAAGCAATGGCACGCCTTCAAGGTCAAAATTCGCGCTTGTCAAGCGGCAGGCGGCTGGTATGTTCCCCGCTCTTTAATTTTATGAAAGCTGACATTCATCCGAAATACATCGACGCGGAAATCCGTTGCGCCTGCGGCAATGTGATCAAGACGCGCTCCACCAAACCGACCTTGCTCATCGGCATTTGCAACACCTGCCATCCCTTCTACACCGGCACCCAGAAGTTCGTGGACACCGCCGGGCGCGTGGACAAGTTCCAGCAGCGCATGATCAAGACGCAGGCCGCGCAAGCCGCCGCCGCCGACTCGAAAAAGAAAAAGAAGTAGCGCTTTCAACCCAAACCGCCCGCGGGCCGTCCCTGGCTTGCGGGCGGTTTGCTTTTGGTCGGGCCGGGTTGCGGTGGGGGGCGGCGGGCGGTTCCCAATTTGATCCACGAACGATTCCGATAATGGACCTGCAACCTCACATCGAGAAATTCTCGCGCCGCTTCGCCGAGGTGGAGAGCGCGTTGAGCGACCCGAAGGTGTTTGATAACAACCAGCGCGCGCAGGAGTTGTCGCGTGAATACTCGCGTCTCAAGGAGCTGGTGGCCTGCGGCGCGGCTTACTTGAAAAACCGCGCCGACCTGGAGGAAAACCGGTCATTGCTGCAAAGTGAACCGGAGGACTCCGAGATGGCTATCATGGCCCGGGAGGAAATTGCGCGGCTGGAAGTGGAGGAGAAAAAACTCTCCCTCGAAGTCCAGCGCGGCGTGTTGCCCCCCGACCCGACGGATTCGCGCAATACGATAATCGAAATCCGCGCGGGTGCCGGCGGTTCGGAATCCGCGCTCTTCGCCGCCGACCTTTACCGGATGTACACCCGCTATGCCGAGGCGCGCCGCTGGAAGGTGGAGACGATGGATTCCAGTCCGTCCGATCTCGGTGGTTTCAAGGAAATCATTTTTAGCGTCACCGGCTCGGACGTTTTCAAGCGGCTCAAATACGAGAGCGGCGTCCACCGCGTTCAGCGCGTGCCCGCGACCGAGGCGCAGGGGCGCATTCACACCAGCACGGCGACGGTGGCGGTGCTGCCAGAGGCGCAGGAAGTGGACATCCAGATCAAGCCAGAGGATTTGAACATCACCGTTTGTCGCGCATCGGGCAAAGGCGGCCAGGGGGTGAACACCACCGACTCCGCAGTCCGCATTGTCCATCTGCCCACCGGCGTCGAGGTCCGCTGCGCCGATGAGCGGTCGCAGCAGAAGAACAAGGTGAGCGCGATGACTGTGCTGCGCTCGCGCTTGCTCGAAAGGAAAATTGCCGACGAAAACGCCAAATATGCCGCCCAACGCAAATCCCAGGTCGGCACCGGCGAGCGCAGCGAAAAAATCCGCACCTACAATTTTCCGCAAAACCGCGTCACCGATCACCGCATGGAACTGACGCTCTACAATCTGCTCAACGTGGTGGAAGGCGATCTGGACGGCTTGATCGAACCGCTGATGGCGCACGATCTGGAGGAAAAACTCACGGCACTTAAATTGTGAAGTCAGGCTGTTTCTCAACATTGAATTGGACATGAAGATAAGAGGTTTGATTTTCGATTGCGACGGAACGCTGGCGGACACCATGCCGTTGCACTGGCAAGCCTGGCGCGCCGTCACTCAGCGGCACCGGATTCACTTCACCGAGGATCGTTTTTACGCGCTCGGCGGTGTGCCCTCACGCGACATCTTGAAAATGTTGAGTCGCGAACAAGGCTTGAGCTACGACCACCACGAAGTTTCACGGGAAAAGGAAGCGGCGTTCCTCCCGCTCATTGCCCAGGTGGAACCTATCAATGCCGTCATCGCAGTGGCGCGCGAGCATCACGGGAAAGTGCCGATGGCCGTCGCGTCCGGTGGTCGTCGGCGCGTGGTGGAAGAGGTGCTGCAGCATTTGAACATTCACCACCTGTTCCAAGCCATCGTGACGAGTGAGGACGTGGTGAACCAAAAACCCGCGCCGGATATTTTCCTCGAAGCCGCCCGGCTCATCGGCGTGCCGGCTCAGCATTGCCGCGCCTACGAAGACACCGACCTCGGCATGACAGCCATCCGCGCGGCGGGCATGGACGCAGTGGATGTCAGACAACTGCTGACGAATTGTTGAGAAACGTTCTGTTCAGGCTCTCCTTAACTTGTCCAGCGCGGCCTTTGTGGTGGCGGGCACCGTGCCGACGCGCGCCGAGGATGGCGATGAGGAAAAGTTTTTTTCAGCCGCAGATTGAACACGGATTCAAAACGGAGGTAGGAAGACATCCTTCCGGATAAATTCCGTGTTCAGCGGTAACTGTTCGTGTTCCCCCTCTTCGATTCCACGTCCGAGTTCGGGCCAAGTTCGGCTTGTGGCGTCTTGCCTATTACTTGTTCCAAAATCTGTGTTCAGTCGTGTTTCATCCGTGGCAAAAAAATTCACCCACCAAATCCAGGATGTCCCAGCGCGTGCTCAATCCTCGTCAGCGTCTTCTCCTTTCCCAGCACTTCGAGCAGATGATACAGGCTTGGGCCGTGCGGTTGGCCGGTGGTGGCAAGGCGCGTCGGGTGGATGAGGATGCCCACCTTGCCGCCGAGTTCGGCGGCGGTGGCTTTCAACGTGGCTTCAATCGTGGCGGCGTCGAACGTCGGGAGTTTGGCGAAGGCGTCGCGGAGTTTTTCGAGGCGCGGTTTGTTCTCCGGCACGAAGGCTTTCTTCGCGGCTTCGGGTTCGTATGCAAACGTGTCGCGGAAATAAAATCCGGCGTAGGCAGGCAGTTCGCTGAACGTTTTGATTTTGCCTTTGCAGGTGTCGAGCGCGGCTTTGACGTAGTTTACGTCGAACGCGTTCGTATCCATGCCGGCCTTGGCGAAGGCGTGGACGCCGAGTTCGTAAAAGCGGTCGCCGCTCAATTCGCGGCAGTATTCGCCTTGCAGCCATAGGAGTTTCTCGAAGTCGAACTTGGCGTTGTGCCGGAGAATCTGCGGCAGGTCGAAGCGTTCGATGACGTCTTTCATCGGCATTTTTTCAAGATTGTCCTTGGGCGACCAGCCGAGGAGGCAGAGATAATTGTTCACGGCCTCGGCGAGAAAACCGTCGTCCAGGTAGCTGGTCATGGAGGCGCCCTTGTCGCGCTTGCTCATCTTGGAGCCGTCGGCGTTCAGGATGAGCGGGATGTGCGCATACTTGGGCGGCTCGACGCCGAACGCGCGGAAAAGCGCGATGTGCTTGGCGGTGTTGCTCAAATGATCTTCGCCGCGGATGACGTGCGTGATGCTCATCTCCAAATCATCCACGACGTTGACGAAGTGAAACACAGGCTGGCCATCGCTGCGGACGAGCACCCAATCGGGATCAATTTCCTCGCGGTCGGTGAGCGGACGGAGAACATCGCCGACGACCAAATCAGGAATCAAAATTGGCTCGCGCGTCATCTTGAAACGAATCGCGCCTTCTTTTTCGTAGGCAAGTCCGCGCGAGAGCAGCGCTTCGGCGCGCGCGAGGTAGTTGGCTTTGCGCTGCGATTGGAAATATGGACCGCGATCGCCTTTGCTCGACCCGGTGGCGTCGCCGGTGATGGGGCCTTCGTCCCAATCAAGGCCGAGCCAGCGCAGGCCATTGAGGATGACGTCCACGGCTTCCTGCGAATTGCGCGCGGCATCGGTGTCTTCGATGCGCAAAACAAACGTGCCGCCGGTGTGGCGGGCGTAAAGCCAGTTGAACAAAGCCGTGCGCGCACCGCCGATGTGGAGGTAACCGGTGGGTGAGGGGGCGAAGCGGACGCGGGGTTTCATTTCGTTCAAGCGGTTACTTTGGTTAAGCTGCCGTACGATACCGCCGCTGGTAACGGGCTGGCAAGCGCGGTCATTGATGGATGAGTGACGGATTCAAAACAGTTAACACAGCGCACAGCGCGGCCAGTCGCGGGGTGGCGACGCCAGCTGCTCGCGCCTGGCGCAGCGGTTCCAAAAACAGACTCTCCAGTTCAAGCGGTTGTCGCCGTTCGAAATCAATCAGCGTGGACGCCTGATACGCGCCCATCGTGCGCGTGCGGGCGATTTGTTTTTCGGCGACATCGTCTGGAATATTCAGCCCGAGCGCCCGCGCCGAGTGAATGACTTCGGCCATTAACTCGCGCACGAGTTGTTCCCAGTGCGGATCGGACAACAAAAAATCTGTTGTCAGACAGGGGCTGAGGGCGGCGTTGGGCGGCCCGCGGCCCGTGCGCACAGCTTCGTAGCCCGCAGCACCGGCGACGCCGAGGCCGTTGAAGGGAATGTTCCAGACCAATTTTTCCCAATGCGCCCGCGCCAGATTATCGGTGACATCGCACGGCACACCGGCGCGCTGGAAGAGGGAGGCAATGGCGTGTGTGCGCGATTCCGGCGCGCGTTGGAATTCGCCGAGTATGATTTTTCCGTGCGCGACATGTTGAATGACGCCGGGTGCCACGCGGTTCAAGCAGACGAAGCAGAGTCCTCCAAGAATTCGTTCTGCCCCGAAAAGGGCGGCAAGTTGGTCTTCGTTGCCGAGACCGTTTTGTAGCGTGAGGATCGCGGTCTGCGGCCCGACCAGCGGCGACAGCAGCCGGGCGAATTGATCGTTGGCGGTGGTCTTGAGGCCGATCAAAACAAGATCGCACGGGCCAATCTCCTCCGGCGTGCGGGCGCACTTGGGGTTCACATGAAAATCGCCTTCCGCGCTGCGGATGAAAACGCCGCGCCGGCGCACGATCTCGTAATCCGAACGGAGCAGGAAATGCGTCTCCTGCCCGTCGCGGCAAAGCTTCGCGCCGTAATAGCCGCCCAGCGCCCCGCAGCCGACGATGGCGGTTTTCATTTCATCAAAGTGGGAAATAAAAAAAGGCACTCTGATTTCTCAGAGTGCCGTGTGAAAAAAAGCGGCGGACTACTTCTTCACGCCGAGGATCGCGTCCTTGGCGGCTTTGGCGACGCGGAACTTCACGACGCGCTTGGCGGCGATCTGGATGGTCGCGCCGGTGGCGGGGTTGCGGCCCATGCGGGCTTTGCGGTTCACAAGCACCAGCTTGCCGAGGCCCGGCAGGGTGAAAGTGTTTTTGGCGTTCTTGTAGGCCAGGTCGGCAACGTGCTCGAGAATTTCGCCGGCTTGCTTTTTGGTGAGGCCCGCTTTTTCAGCGATGGCGGCTGCGATTTGGGATTTGGAGAGTGCTTTTGCCATATTTATTTGTTGTTTGTTTGTTGGTTTGGTGATGTCTTGCGACTTGGGCGTATTAAAGCGTTTCAAAAGGGGCGTGCAAGGAAAAATCATGAAAATATTTTCACGCGCAGCCGCCGCGCGACCACGTCAAACCGAGCGCAGGCTTGACTTGAATCGATTATCCGCCACCATTCGACCTGTGGCCAGCCTGTTCACCATCCAGAGCGATTTTCGCTACGAAATCGTCCGCAAGATTTTTGAGGGCGGCATGGGCGTCGTTTACGAGGCCGAGCAGCACGGCACGCGGGACTTCATCAAGCGCATCGCCATCAAGGTCGTCCGCCAAAGCTACGCCAGCCAGAAGATGTTCATCGAGAATTTCGTCGGCGAAGCCAAGCTGGTCGCCGACTTGATCCACACGAACATCGTCCAGACCTACCACCTCGGTGAAGAACGCGGGACATATTTCATCTCGATGGAACTGATCCGGGGCGTCAACCTGGAGCAGTTCATGCAGCAGCTCGAGGACAAGAAACGCCAACTGCCGCGCGATCTCGCCGTCTTCATCGCCAGCCGGATTACGCGCGGTCTGGCCTACGCCCATGCCAAGACCGACCGGGAAGGCAAAACGCTGGGCATCGTCCACCGGGATGTGAACCTGAAGAACATCATGATCGCCTTTGAAGGCGACGTGAAGCTGACGGACTTCGGCATCGCCAAGGCGCGCGGGTTTTTGTCGGATCAGGAGGGTGAAGTCGTGGCCGGCAAGGCCGATTACATGAGTCCGGAGCAGGCGAATTTCCAGATCACTGACAAGCGTTCGGATCTGTTTTCCGTCGGCATCGTCCTCCTGCACATGATGCTGGGTCACAATCCCTTCAAAGGCGCAAACGTCGAAGAGTCGCGCCAGCGGGTGATGACCATGCCGCTCCCCGACTTTCGCGATCTGGATTCACGGATCGACAATCCCCTCAACGTGATCTTGCAACGCGCCATCAATCGAGACCTGACGCAGCGCTACCAAACCGCCGATGAATTGCTCGGCGATCTGGAGCATTACATTTACGACCAGGGCTACGGTCCCACCAACGAGACACTCGGCCGGTTCATCCGCGAACTGTTCGGCCAGAACAGCCCGCAAAGCGTGGATCATTCCAAAGGCGGCACCGTGATGATCGACCGCACGGCGCGCATGGCCTCCCGCAATTTGTAGCCCATGAAGCGTCCCGCCGCCTCTCCCCAGATCCGGCTTGGCTTGGTGCAAACCCGCTGCTCCGCAAACCCGGCCGAGAACCTGAAGCGAACCCTCGCCGCGGTGGAACGCGCCGTCCGCTCTGGCGCGCAAATCATTTCCACCCAGGAATTGTTCCGCTCGCAATATTTTTGCCAGAGCGAAGACCACGAAAATTTCAAGCTGGCCGAGCCGATTCCCGGGCCGAGCACCGCCGCCTTTCAAAAACTCGCGAAGAAACACCAGGTTGTTCTCATCGTCTCGCTCTTCGAGAAGCGCGCGTCTGGCCTTTACCACAACACCGCCGCGATCATCGACGCCGACGGTTCGTTGCTGGGCATCTATCGGAAGATGCACATCCCGGATGACCCGCTCTTTTACGAGAAATTTTATTTCACGCCGGGCGATCTGGGTTTCCGCGCGTGGCAGACGCGCTATGCGAAGATCGGCGTGTTGATCTGCTGGGATCAATGGTATCCCGAAGCTGCGCGCCTGACGGCCATGCAAGGCGCGGAAATACTTTTCTATCCCACCGCCATCGGTTGGCATCCGGGTGAGAAAAAAGAATACGGCGCGAATCAATACGGCGCATGGGAAACGATCCAACGCTCCCACGCCGTCGCCAACGGCTGCTACGTCGCCGTCACCAACCGAATCGGATTGGAGAAGCCCGTGGGCGGTGATGGCCTGGAATTCTGGGGCCAGAGTTTCGTCGCCGGCACGAGCGGCCAGATTCTCGCCAAAGCCAGCATCGATCAGGAGGAGAACTTGATCGTGCCCATCGACCTCCGGAAAGTGGACGTGACCCGCACGCACTGGCCGTTCCTCCGCGACCGGCGGATTGATGCCTACGGCGACCTCACCAAACGGTTGATTGATTGAAGGCCTAACGTATCGAGTCCAATGAAGGCGTTCACACTTCGGCGGGTGTTCTTCTCGGCCTGTGCCTGCATCTTGACTGCCGTTTTTCTCTACTCTTTTGGTTTGTTTCTCCGGCTGGGAAAGCTAATCCGACGAATCGATCACTCAACGCTGGCAACCATTCCCGTGGATTTTTCCAAGCCGGGTATTTATACGAGTGAATTCCGGCATGATTGTGACCCACTCTACGGAAAGTTCGTGCTCATTCTCAACACCGACGCCAAGGTCCAGTCACCTGACGACGCTCGGAATTTGGTAGAATCACTAGAGGGTCGAGTTTGGATTAAGAACTTGGACGGGCGCGTTGTGAATGAATGGCCAATGAACGGTGATTGGTGGGTTGCTTATGCGTTTGATTTACGTCCAAGGCTCGACATCTACCAGCGGTTTCCTCACGGAAATTACCAATTGCAGATCGAGGTTACAAACGGGACTCTAGCTTTGGGAAACCATCGACAAACATTGGTATTTAATTATGGAACCATTCACGAACGGAGCATCTACCCGCTTGCTAGGAACGTCTCTTTGATCACTCTTGTTCTAGCGGCTGGATGTCTGTTTCTTGGTTTTAGAAAGACAAATGGCCACAGACCTCCTGCCTGAATTGAAGTTCTGCTTTGTCCCGCGAACTTGGTGAAAAGTTTTAATTTCATTTTTTAGTTTCCGCGTGAACGAAGCTGCCCAGCTATTTGAAAATCCGATTCCTGAAGTCGGATGCCGCTTGTATCGCGGTCGTCTCGCGCCGTCGCCCACGGGCTATCTCCACCTCGGCCATGCGCGGACGTTTTGGGTCGCGCAGGGGCATGCGCGAGCAAACAAAGGCACGCTGGTGTTGCGCAACGAGGACTTGGATTCCACGCGCTACCAGATGGAATTTGTGGACGCAATGTTGGAGGACTTGCGCTGGTTTGGTTTCGAGTGGCAGGAAGGGCCGGATATTGGCGGTGCGTTCGGGCCGTATTCGCAAAGCGAGCGCGGGGCTTTTTACCTCGCCGCGTTGAAGCAGCTTCGTGATGGCGGTTTCATTTATCCCTGCACCTGTTCGCGGAAGGACATTCAATCTGCCGCCCGCGCTCCGCACGCGGAAGACGATGACGAACCCATCTATCCTGGAACTTGCCGCGACAAGTCCCCATCTCCCATCTCCGATCTTCCATCTCCCAAATTTTGCTGGCGTTTTCGGGTGCCCGACGGCGAAACCATTTCGTTCGTGGACGGCCATTTCGGCCCGCAGCAATTCCTCGCGGGAAAAGACTTCGGCGACTTCCTCGTCTGGCGACGCGATGATGTTCCCGCTTATCAACTCGTGTGTGTGGTGGATGACGCGGCCATGCGCATCACCGAAGTGGTGCGAGGCGCGGATTTGCTCAAGTCCACCGCGCGTCAGCTTTTGCTCTACCGCGCGCTCGGCTTGCGCACGCCGGAATTTTACCACTGTCCGTTGCTGAAGGATGAAGCCGGCGTGCGCCTCGCCAAACGACATGATGCGTTGAGTCTGCGCGCCCTCAAAGAAAAAGGCGCAAGCCCGGAGAGCTTGCGCCTGAATTTTTGACAGGATGAGCAGGATTTTCAGGATGAACTCAACCGACCCAGTTCATCTTGTTAATCCTGTCGGAGAAGTCTCTACATGTGCGCGATCATGTTGTCGCCGAACGCAGAACACTTGATCTCCGTCGCGCCGTCCATCTGGCGCGCGAAATCGTAGGTCACGCGCTTGCTGGCGATCGCGCCGTTGAGGCCCTTGATGATGAGGTCGGCGGCTTTGTCCCAGCCGAGGTAGCGGAACATCATTTCGCCGCTGAGGACGACGCTGCCGGGGTTGAC
>JBKJSC010000111.1:0-8125 GCA_046593035.1 Limisphaerales bacterium
GACCGATGACCACGGCCTCAATGCCACCTCAAGTCCGGTGCACATCACCGTCAGCGCCTTGTATGTGCTGACGGATTTGTTCGAAGGGGAAGCCAATGCCCTCAATGAAGTAGGGGAGGTGACGGGAGAACTCACTTACAACCCAAATGGTTTTTACGGCGCCTACCATTACCGTCCCGAAATTCCCAACTCGGCCACGGGCACCGTCTCCACGCTGCCCGGTTTGAATCCGTATTTTACGGGATTCATCGCCTCCGCCGGCACCACCAAGGGAATGTCCATCAACAACGCCGGGCAAATTGCCGGGCGTTCGACGTATTGGGTGGCGAACTTGCAATCGCCGGACTGGCCGGTGATGTGGGAAACCAACGGGATGCTCGTGGGCTTGGGCTCGTTGAACAACGCGGACTATGGGTGGAGCATGGTGACTTTGTTCTACCGAAACACCATGGCACTCAATGATGCCGGGGATCTGGCGGGCGTCATTGTGGACCGGAGCGCCCGACCGACCGGCTTCATCACGTTTGACCGGGGTGCCTCCAAGGCGCTGGTGGATGTCTGGTTGGATGACCGCACCTCGGGCTACAGCGGGGCCATCACCCCGTGGGCGAGCCTGTGCCTGGGCATCAACAATGCCCGACAGGTGGTGGGCGAGTTCGCCAAGGTGGACCCCGCCTGGTACACCGTGGACCAGACGATCTCAACCAACCGGGCGGAGGCGTATCTGTATCGACGGGCTTTTTTATGGACCACCAATACGGGCGTGATCGAGTTGGGGACATTGCCCGGCGTGTACACCAACAATTGGCGGCGCTATGGCGAAAGCCAGGCCGAAGCGATCAATGAAGCGGGCTGGGTTGTCGGCTGGGCGGATGCAGTTACGAATGGCAATCCCCATGCGTTTTTGTGGACGCCCACCGAGCCGAACGGCACGAACGGATCCATGGTCAATTTGGGCACGCTGCCCGGCCATAACCAAAGCCAAGCCTTGGGGCTCAATAACGACACCAATAGGCTGCAAATCGTCGGCACTTCAACCCGAACCAACGGACCGGTCAATGCGGTGGTCTATGACAGCGTCCACGGGATGCGGGACTTGAACGAATTGGTCGCCCCCGAAGGTTCCTGGCAGCTCATCGAAGCGCGCGCCATCAACCGGCAGGGACAGATTGTGGGGGTCGGCTCCAGAAATGGAACGAGACACGGGTTTCTCCTGACCCCGGTGCCGCCCCCAACCACGAACCTTCCGCCGACGATCAGCCTCACCGGCGTGACCAATGGCGCGAGCCTGATTGCGCCCGCCAGTCTGACGTTGAACGCCAGCGCGAGTGATGCCGATGGCACGGTGGTGAGCGTCGAGTTCTTCGTCAACCTGCGGCTCGTGGGGATGGTGACGAATCCGCCCTACACCGCCACGGTGAACAATCTACTACCGGGAACGTATATCGTAACTGCGCGTGCCACGGACAATGCCGGGGCCATGACCACGGTGGGGCCGATCACCAACAATGTGATTCCCGCCGGCAGCAATCAATTTCCCATCGTCTCGCTGCCGACCGACCAAACCCTGATCTGGCCGGCTTCGCTCATGTTGAAGGGGGCCGTGAGTGATGACGGCCTGCCCGTGGGGGGCGCGCTCACCGCGACCTGGAGCAAGGTCAGCGGATATGGAGAGGTGACGTTTGGCGACCTTCACGCCACCAACACAACGGCCAGCTTTTCCCTGCCGGGCTATTATGTGTTGCGTCTGACCGCCACGGATTCGGCCCTCACGAACTACGCGGACATTTACATCACGGCCGTGTCGACCACCGGTTTTGGAACGACGGGCCACAGCCTGGACCTGATCAGCGGCAATGGGGTGGCGGGACAGGCCGACACCAATCATTGGTACACCCTGGACCACGGCACGAATTGGTCGCCCGCGATCCTGTGCACGAACAGCATGTTCACGAACGGCCCGTACCGGCTGATTACCAACACGGCTTACATCGGCCTGGCCGCCGACGCCTCCGGCCCTCCCAATCAGTCCGCCTGGTATCGGCGGCAGTTTGTGCTGACCAACAATGCGGGCGGCACCTCGCTGCGCGCCCAGATTCACGCCGACAATGTGGCCACGGTGCTGCTGAATGGAACGGTGATTGGCCAGCAGGCCTGGTCGGACACGCCCACGAATTACGCGAGTAATCCCGACCGGTTCAGCGCCACGGACACGGCGCTGTTTTTGTCCGGCACCAACACGCTGGATTTTCTCATTTACAACTTCACCGGGGTTACCGCGTTCGATTATCTGGCGAACGTCACCTGGTCGGATGCGTTGTTCTACACGAATCCGCCGGTGGTCAGTGTGACCGTGCCGGCCAATGGACTGACCGGTGAGGCCCCAACCAACATCCTCCTGGCCGCGACGGCGGCGGTGACGGGCAGCGGCCGGACCATCACCAATGTGACCTTCTACCGGTGGGATGATGCGGTGACCTTCCTTGGCGACGGCGAAAAGTGGATCGGCGGGGCGGCCTATGTCACCAACTCCGCCGACTGGCGCTGCACTTGGACTAATGCAGTCGCGGGGACATGGAAGGTGTATGCGAAGGCGATGGACAGCGCCGGTTTGATCACGGCCTCCGCCCCGGTGCGGATCACGATCAATCCGCAGTTGAATCCGCCGCCGCCGACCAACCCGGCGATGGTCGTGAACCTGAACAGCCCGACCAACGGCGCGAGCTTCACCACGCCGACCAACCTGACGTTGAACGCCACCGTCAAGTGCACCAATGCGGACATCGCGCGGGTGGAGTTTTATGCCAACGGAACGAAGATCGGCACGGTCAATCAGGCCCCCTACAACTTCACCTGGATCGGGGTGCCGGCGGGCAACTTTGCACTGACGGCGCGGGGCGTGGATGTGAACGGGAACATCGGCACTTCGGCCACGGTGAACATTTCGGTCAACTGGTCGATGCGGCTGGGGCAGTTCAATGTGGCCTTCACGGATTTGCAGGTGCCGGTGACGGGTTTGCCCATCGGCATCAGCCGGATCTATGACAACCGCGATCTGAGTCAGGGCGATTTTGGCGTGGGGTGGAAACTCGACATCAACTCGGTGAAGCTGAAGAAGTCCGGCCCGGCGCTCGGCGATGGCTGGGAGGCGTCCATGAGCGGCAACTGGTTTGTGATCTCGGAAAAAACGCCGCACCTGATCACGGTCACGCTGCCGGGCGGCGAGGCGTATTATTTTCAACCGGTGCCGGGCCTCAACAACACCGACTCGCCCGCGTGTGCGTTCGATCCCAGCGGCGGCAGCGCGGCGGTGCGCATGAATTACGCGCCGCTCCCCGGCTCCTACGGCACGCTGACTGCCACCAATGCCCCCGTGGCATTGTATGTGCAGGACGTGAGCGGCCTCTGGGATGGGCCGCTCAACATCCGCTCCACCAATTCGGTCGGGGCGATCTTTGACGCGAACCAGTTCACGCTCACCACGCCGGATGGGCGGCGGATTGAGTTTGATACGGCGGGCAATGTCACTTCGATCACGGATCGTTACACGAACAGCCTCACGTTTGCGGCGGACGGCATCACGCATTCGAGCGGCAAGGCGGTGTATTTCGCGCGGGACACGGCCGGGCGGATCACCGAGGTTTATGATCCCAACAGTGGCGGCAACAATCCGCCGTCCACAATGTACAACTACAACGCGAGCGGGGACCTGGTGGCGGTGTGCCAGTTGGTGGACCGGGGCAACGCGCGCTACGAAACCAACACCTATGTTTATGACGACGCGAATCACCCGCATTTCCTCACGAAAATATTTGATCCGAGCGGGCACCAGAGTTTGAAGAATGTTTATGAAACGAACGCCACCGGGCGGCTGATCCAACAGATCGACGCCAACAATTACGCGACGAGCTACACGTTCGATTTCGCGAACTTCCGCTTCATCCTGACGGACCGGCTGGGCAACAGCACGATCCAGCAGTTCGACGCTTCGGGGCGGCCGGTGGCGACGCAGAATGCCGCCGGGGCGGTGTCGTCGGTGACGTATGACGCGAAGAACCGGCCGGCCAGTTCGACGGATTTCGGCGGAGCGACGAGCACCTACGGCTATGACGGGCAGGATCGTTTGGTCGCCAGCACGAACGCGGTGGGAGCGGTCACGAGCCAAGCCTACACGAATTTCAGCCAGACGGCGACGATGGTGGATGCGCGGGGTTACGGCTCGATGAACGGTTACGACGCGAGCGGCAATCTGACGGCGGTGACGGAACCGACCGGCCCGGTGACCACCTATGGGTACGACGGACGTGGCAACCGCACCTCGGAAACCAACGCGCTCGGCTTTGTCACACGTTACGCGTTCGACCAGTACGGCTACCTCACCAACACGATCAATGCGCTGGGTTACGCCACGCGCTACACCTATGACGCCAACGGCAATCAGTTGACGCAAACCACGACGCGCACCACGGCGGCGGGCCAGGAAACGCTGGTGACGACGCAGGTTTATGATGCGCGCAACCGGGTGGTGCAGACGATCAATCCGCTGGGTTACACGAACCGCGTTTATTACAACCTGATCGGAAAACAGAGCGCGACGGTGGACCCGCTGGGCCGCGTGACGACGTTCGGTTACGACGCGGTGGGGCGGCTCACGGTCACGACGAACTCGGACGGGTATCTCACGCAATCAGTGTACGATCCCGAAGGCCGCCGCATCCAGAGCCTGGACCGGGCGGGGCGGACGACGACGTATCTGTATGATGAACTGGGGCGGTTGTTGCAGACGACGCTGCCGGGTGGAGGGACGAATGGCACCACGTTGTACGACGACGGGGGCCGCGTGCGGGCGGTCTGGGATGCGCGGGGAAATGCGACGTTGAACGGGTATGACGCGGTGGGACGGCGCGTGGCAGTGACGAACGCGCTGGGCGAGGTGACGCGCTTCGGGTTCGACGCGAACGGGAATCAGGTGACGTTCTCGGACGCGCGGGGGAACACGACCACGAACGTGTACGATGCGCTGAACCGCGTCACGCAGGTCTGGTTCCCCAACGGCACGCACAAGACCACGACGTATGACGCGCTGGGGCAGCGGGTGGGAGAGACGGATCAGGCCGGGGTCATCACGCAGTATGGGTTTGACGGCTTGGGGCGGTTGGCGGCGGTGACGAATGCGTTCGGGACGGCGAGCGAGTCGGTGACGCGGTATGGGTACGACGAGGTGGGCAATCAAACCAGCCAGACGGATGCGGCGGGCCGCGTGACGACCTACGCTTATGACAAGCTGGGGCGGCGGATCAAACGGACATTGCCGGGCGGGCAGGTGGAAACGTACAGCTTCAACGCGGGCGGACAGTTGGCGAGCAAGACGGATTTCAACGCCAAGACGACCTCGTTCAGTTACGACGTGATGGGGCGGTTGTTGCAGAAGATGCCGGACACGAGTTTCGGGACGAACTCGATCATCACGTTCACCTACACGGTGAGCGGACAGCGGGCGACGATGAGCGATGTCAGCGGCACGACGACGTACGGGTATGATGCCAACCGGGACTGGCTGGTGAGCAAGACGAAGGTGAACAGCGCCTTCACCGCGACACTCAACTACACGAACGACGTGGCCGGGAACGTGGTAGCCATGAAAACGTCCACGGCGAACGGGACGCTGGTGTATTACCAGTGGGACGCGCTCAACCGGCTGGCCGGCGTGAGCGGGCCGAACGTGGGGCAGACCACCTATAGTTACGACGGCGTTGGCAATCTGGCGGGTTACACGTATCCCAATGGTGTGGCGAATGCGTTTGCGTATGACGCATTGAACCGGTTGACGAGCCAGGTGGCGAGCCGGGGGACGAATGTGGCCAGCTACGCCTACACGCTGGGCGCGGCGGGCAATCGCACGGGGGTTACGGAGTTGAACGCGCGGGCGGTCAATTACGCCTACGATCCGCTCTACCGGTTGACGGGCGAGACGGTGGGCGGCGATCCGGCCGGGTCCACGGGCACGATTGGCTACACGTTCGATGGCGTGGGCAACCGGCTGGCGCGCAGTTCGACGATCTCGGCGGTGCCGGCGGCCTCGCACAGTTACACGGCAAACGACTGGCTTGGGAGCGACAGTTACGACAGCAACGGAAACACGGTTGGAACAGGGGGAAGTGCGGACACGTATGATTTCGAGAACCACTTGATCAGCCGGAGCTACGGGCAGATTACGATCGTGTATGACGGCGATGGGAATCGGGTAAAAAAAACGGTGGGCGGGGGAACCACGTATTACCTGGTGGATGACCGGAACCCGACGGGTTACGCGCAGGTGATCGAGGAGCGGACGGCGGCGGGATACATTGGGATGGGGACGCCGACGTTGCAGCGGGTGTACACCTGGGGGCACGCGTTGATCTCGCAGGATCAACTGATCAACAACCAGTGGGCGATGAGCCTCTACGGGTACGACGGACACGGGAGCGTGCGTTACCTGACCGACCTGCAAGGCAACGTGACGGATGCCTACGCCTACGACGCGTTCGGAATCCTGATCCGTTCGACCGGTACCACGCCGAATCTGTACCGCTACTGCGGCGAACAGTACGATCCCGATCTTGGCTTCTATTATCTGCGCGCACGCTATTCCAACCCGAACACGGGACGGTTTTGGAGCATGGATTCGTATGAGGGGAATTCCCAAGACCCGCGAAGCCTGCACAAATATCTGTATTGTCATGCAGACCCCGTAAATTACAACGATCCGAGCGGGCATTTTGAAGGAGCCATCGGCGCAAGTATTTCGGCGGGGATTAGTAGCGTTATGTCTGGTCTTTCAATAAGCGCGGTCGGCCGGGCTTACGACGCGGCCATGGCGTTTCGGGATGGAATGGACTTCGGGAATATTGTCGAGGACATGGCCATTGGAATGGGGGACGACGCTTTGATGAACGTGGCCACGCTTGGACTTAGCAAGATATCAGCAGTACGTAAAATTGGACAGGTGGTCAAGAGATTGGCAGGTTCCGTTTGGAACCTTGGCTGGGCTACACGTGGGAAAGCAATCGAACCATTAGTCGCGAAGCTTCTTAATAAATCAGAATTGATGATCAACGGTCATCGTGCGCCTGGTTTTCCGGTAATTGACGATTTCGCCGACGGAATAGCCCGCTCCGTTAAATCAATTGACCTGACTGGAACCAGTTACCAAGATGCGGCTGCTTTAACCAGAAGAATCTCCGGTTACGCTGAAAAACTGCGCGATTTCCCAGGCGCTAAACTTGGAAATGCCTCAGTGGATGCGAGCGAAATCAGAGAACGCATTTTGGTCGTCGCGTATGAACCCGGCGCGGGGACACGAGAACAACTCAAGGCGTTGAAAGCCTTGATGAGGGACGCGCCAACAAAGTTCAATGGTGTCAAAATTGCACTCGTCCCAATCGAATGATCAAATGAATAAATGTACAATCTATGTGACCGAAAACCATGTTGTTCTTTACTGCAAACATAAACTGCCAAAGGGTGGTTACTTGGTGTCAGACCCAATGGTTAAACTTGAACGATCTAAAACCACGATCAAATCGCTGGGACAGGTGGCTTTGGATGTGCTTAACGCTTCTGGTGAATTCAAAGGCACCGAAGAGTTTAAGGAAGGGACTAACGCTATGGTCACGTTTGCTGGCTTCAAAACATGGGGCGCCTTTGCCAACGCCATTGATTCCACCTGCTCTTTGGAAGCAGACGAAAAGCAAGTCAAGATCACGCCAGAATTCCGGGAAGGGCGGGGCTTTTTGGCCGACCTCAAGGGAGTGGTGACTTGTAAGCCGACCATCGAATCACTGGGTAAAGCTCTATTTGAAGTATTGAAGATCGCCGGTGTAAAAGTCTTTCTGTAAATTGTCTTTCTTCCCTCCGTCCTCGCCCCTTTGGGGTGAGGCGGAGCGAAGGCGAGCGTAGCGAGCCAAGCGCAGCCGAAAAGGGGTCGCCCATTAGCGTGAGGGGTCAAGCGCGAAAAAAGTTTTCCGGCAGCCCGCTTTCTTTTTATTAAAAGCGGTCTTGGTCTTTTCGGACCGTTGCGGGCGGCGTTCAAGGCGTGATTCCTTCCTGTCATTTCAGTCGTTGATTCGGATTCAATCCTCCC
>JBKJSC010000183.1:0-23648 GCA_046593035.1 Limisphaerales bacterium
CTGGCCGGACGGAATAGTAGCGCGTGGCTGGAGGAAAAACTGTGTCGAGGACTTTGCGTGACACAGTCCCATTCCGTGCGGCGAGTCGCCGCGCGGAACAGGCGGGTCGCCAATCGTGTTCGGCCAAGAATATGCATCGAGCGTGGAAGCCGTTTCGGCTCCCTCTCCTCCCCCAAAGGAGGAGAGGGCTGGGGAGAGGAGGCCGTTTTTTCATCCATTTCCCCTCTCTCCGACTCTCTCCCCACTCGTTCCTCGCGGGGAGAGAGAGGAAAAACGCCCTCAGCGTTTATCATGCGGATCACAACTGGCGGGTCGCCTGTGCTACCCCGGTTAAGTCGCTGCCTTCTCGGAGTTCGGATTTGGCCCAACGCAGCCCGCTACGCAAAGACGCGCTTCAAATACTCGATACTCTTCGTCGCGATGACTTCCGGGCCTTCCTCGAACTTGAACACTTCCACCGACACGTAGCCCTGGTAACCGACCTCCTTCAGAGCGGCGGCGATGGGTTTGAAATCCACGTCGCCGAAGCCGGGGCCTTTCAGGTTGGCGTCGTTCGCGTGGAAGTAGGCGAAGTGCGGCCAGGATTCGCGGATGATTTGCGGAATCGGTTTCGCTTCCGAAGTCATGGCCTTCACGTCGAGGATGATTTTGAAATGCGGCGAATTGAGCTGCTTCACAAAGCGAATTCCTTCCTCGGCGGTATTGATGAAGTTGGTTTCCGTCGGTGCGAGCGGTTCGAAGCAGATGGTCACATCCTTTTGCCCGGCGCGGGCGACGGCGTCTCGGAACACGCCCGTGGCCCATTCCCACGCCTGTTCGTGCGTGACGCCTTCCATGATGTTCCGCTGTTTGGGCGAGCCGACCACGATGGTTTGCCCGCCGAGATCGGCGCAAAAATCCACGAGATCGCAAAAATATTTTGAAGTGCGCTGGCGAATTTCGGCGTCGGGATGCGTGAGATACATGCCCTCGGCCTGCACGAGCACCCAGTGGATGCCGGAGATGGCGATACCCGCGTGCTGGGCGGCGTGGCGAATCCGCTGGCGTTCCGCCGCCGGGATTTCGGTCACGTATTTGGCGAGCGTGAATGGCGCGACCTCGACCGCGTCATAACCGGCCTTGGCCGCGTAGGCGAACGTGTCCTCAATCTTCCAGCCTTGGAATATCTCGTTGCAGATGCCGAATTTCATGATAGAGATTGAGACAGAACTCCCCGGATTTACCAAATCAAATTGCGTCTGCTGTCGGCAAGGTTGGGCCAAAGCGCTCGCGAAGGGATTCAAATTATGAAGCAACCAATTTGTCGTCGGGGAGTGAGAGCGTTCACAAGGATTGAGCTGTTAGTGGTGGTCGCGATTATCCTCGTCTTGATTTCGATGATATTGCCCCAACTATCGGCAAGCAAGCAGAAGGCCTCCAGGATCAAGTGTGTCTCTAATTTGAAACAGGTGGGGTTGGCATTCAGAATCTTCGCGGGCGATAACGATGACAAGTATCCGTTCGCAGCCGCGAACGACCTCGCCTTCAACAACACCAGCAATGCGTGGCTGCATTTCCAGGCCATGTCGAATGAGTTGGCAAGTGTGAGGGTATTGATGTGTCCTGGAGATAAAGATCCTTTGCGGAATGGTGCGAATGATTTTCTGAACACAAGCAGGAGTTTGAGTTTCCCCTCCAACCAAGACTTGTCGGTGAGTTACTTCGTCGGCTTGGGTGCCGACGAAACCCGGCCAGATTCCATCCTCACCGGCGACCGCAATCTGGCACTAAGTCAGTTCACCAATGCTTACAGCAGTCATACCACGGGTGGAGCGATTCAGGTCAATTCGTCGTCTGTCTGGGCAAAAAGTCCTACAAATTCAGAACACGCCAGAACAGGCAACATCGTGTTGGGCGATGCCAGAGTGCTACAAGTCGATGACAAACAATTGGGAAACCTGCTGCGGAACGCCGTCACCACATACGGTGCCACCAACAATCTGTTCTTGTTCCCGCAGTGAGTTGGCAACCGGCAATCTATTGGCGTTTCCTGCGTTACCCGGCGACACTGCGGCTGTGAAACTCTTTTACACTGGCCCGGTGGTCAACACGGAGATGCTCGTGTCGATGCTGGAGAAGCATGGCATCGCCGCCACGCAGGAGTTCGCCGATCCCAGCCTGCCCGATGACGGCGATCTCAATCGCGAAGCCACGGTGCTGGTGCCCGAAGCGGATTACGAACGGGCCTACGGCTTGTTCTACACCCCGCGCGAGGATGAGTTGTGAACTATTTTTAGCCGCGGATGGAACACGGCCTGAACACGGATGGGGATTGTTCAGGAAAACAGGGACGCAGGAATTGGAAAGAGTGTGCTTTATACCAATTCCCAAAGCCAATCGGTGCGTTGCGGAAACACCCCTCTCCCGTCCTTCGTACCCTCTCCCCTCATCGGATGAGGGGAGAGGGCGGGGAGAGGGGTGTTTGTCGTCAAGCAATGAACCGATCTTCATTGTGAAAGGGTATTAGGACTGTCCCCTCCTGCCTTCCTGCTTTCCTTATCTGTGTTTAGTCCGTGTTCAATCCGAGGCTAAAAAGAATCACGCTAGGAGGAATTTGACCGGGTTGGCTTCTTCCACGCCGGTCAGGCGCTGGTCGAGGCCCTGGAATTTGTAACTCAGTTTGTGGTGATCGATACCGAGGCAATGCAGGATGGTGGCGTTGAGGTCGCGGATATGCACCGGGTCTTGCACGATGTTGTAGCTGAAGTCGTCCGTCTCGCCGTAGGTGATGCCGCCTTTGATGCCGCCGCCGGCCATCCACACGCTGAAGCAGCGCGGGTGATGGTCACGGCCATATTCCGTGCGGGTAAGTTTGCCCTGGCAATAAACCGTGCGTCCAAATTCACCGCCCCACACGACCAGCGTTTCGTCCAACATGCCGCGCTGTTTCAAATCGGTGATCAATCCTGCGCAGGCGTGATCGACATCGCGACATTGCAACGGCAGGTCGCGCGTGAGGTCGCCGTGGTGATCCCATTCGCGATGGAACAACTCGATGCTGCGCACGCCGCGTTCGGCCAGGCGACGGGCGAGCAGGCAACTCGCCGCGAACGTGCCGGGCACGGTCACTTCCGGGCCATACAGGTCGAGCGTCGCTTTTGATTCCTTAGAGATGTCGGTGAGATCCGGGACGGAAGTCTGCATCCGAAACGCCATTTCGTATTGGGCAATGCGCGTTTGGATTTCCGGATCGCCGTAGCGGCTGAGATGGTTCTCGTTCATCTTCGCGAGCGAATCGAGCATCTGCCGCCGCGTGTCCTGGTCCACGCCCGGCGGATTGTTGATGAACAAAACCGGATCGCCCTTGGCGCGCAAGCTGACGCCCTGATGTTTGGACGGCAGGAAACCAGAACCCCACAGCCGCTGATAAAGCGCCTGGGCATCGCGCTTGGCGGACCAGCTCGGCGTCATCACGACGAACGCGGGGAGGTTGTCGCACTCGCTGCCCAATCCGTAGGAGAGCCACGAGCCGAGGCTGGGTTTGCCGGGAATTTGATTGCCCGTCTGGATGTACGTGACGGCGGGATCGTGATTGATCGCCTCGGTGTTGACGCTCCGAATGACCGCGAGTTCATCCGCCACGGTCGCGGTGTGGGACAGCAGTTCGCTGAACCAAGTGCCACCTTTTCCGTGCTGCTTGAATTTGTAAATCGACGGCGCGACGGGGAAACGCGCCTGGCCGGAAGTCATCGTGGTCAGACGCTGGCCCTTGCGCACCGAGTCCGGCAGGTCTTTGTCGAACATCTCGGCGAGCTTCGGCTTGTGGTCGAGCAAATCGATCTGCGACGGCGCGCCGTTCATGAAGAGATAGATGATGCGTTTGGCCTTGGGCGCAAAATGCGGCAAGCCGGGCAGAGCAGGGTGGGCCTTGGGAGCGCTGGGTGTTTTTGACTTGGCGGCTTTGACTACTTCCGGAAACAGAAGCGACGCCAGCGCAATGCGCCCGACGCTCAAGCCCGTGTTGGCCAAGAATTGTCGCCGCGTTTGCATCTGGAGATAATCCTGTAGCGGGTTCATAAACGGGTTGGTTTAGTTTTTGGTAACGACCTCGTCGAGGTTCAAAAGCAAATTGCCGACCATGGAGTAAGCGGCCAGTTCCGACGGGTTCAACTTCGCGTCCGCCGGTGATTCGCCGACGGCGAGCAATTTCTTGGCGGCGTCCGCGTCCGTCTTGTATTTGGCGAGGTGCGTGTCGAGTGTTCGCTGGAGAATCGCCTGCTCGCTGGTGTTCGGCTGGCGCGCGGTGACGAGGCGGAAACCGAACCGCAGCCGGTCGGCGGTAGTGCTGCCGCCTTGCAGGAGCATTCGCTGGCCAAGATGGCGCGCGGCTTCGACGTGCTGGGGATCATTCATCAGCAACAGTGCTTGCAACGGTGTGTTGGTGCGTTCGCGCCGGACGACGCACGCCTCTCGCGAAGGCGCATCGAAGGTCGTCATCGACGGCGGCGGCGCGGTGCGTTTCCAAAAGAGGTAAAGACTGCGACGATACAGCGCCTCGCCGTTGTCCTGGGTGTACTTGGAGGTGCTGCTGGAGGTGTAAGCGACCGCCTCCCAAATTCCGGGCGGTTGATACGGCCGCACGCCGCGCCCGCCCATCTTCGGGTTGAGCAGGCCGCTCACGAACAGGGCGTTGTCGCGCAGCATTTCGGCGTCGAGCCGGAAACGCGGGCCACGCGCGTAGAGGCGGTTGTCCGGATCGGCCTTCAACAACGCCGGCGTGACGGTGGATTGCTGGCGATAGGTGGCCGAAGTCACGATGAGGCGGTGAAACTTTTTAACATCCCATCCGGTGGCAACGAATTCCGTGGCCAGCCAGTCGAGTAATTCGGGATGCGACGGCCATTCGCCTTGGGCACCAAAATCCCCGGCGGTCTTCACGATGCCTGTACCGAAAAACTGTTGCCAGAAGCGATTGACGGTCACGCGCGCGGTCAGCGGATGTTTGGGATCAGTCAACCAGCGCGCGAGATCAAGCCGATTGGTCGTGTTGCTCTTCGGTAGCGGCGGGAGAATGCCCGGCACGCCGCGCTGCACGGGATCGCCCTGCTTGTCGTATTGGCCGCGCTTGAGAATGAAGGCCGTGCGCTGTTTTTCCATTTCCTGCATGACCAGCGTGGATGGACGCGCGCTTTCGAGTTGATCCCGCTGGGCTTTCATCGCGTTCAAATTGGTCTGAAGCGGCACCAGCGTCGGGCGGGCGGCGGCAAAAATATTTTCCAAGTAATAATCCCGCACGAGTTGCTTTTGCTGATCGTCGCGTTTGGCGGCCTCTACTTTGATCGCATCCAGCACGGGTTTCGGCAGCGTTGGATTCGTCTTGGCGCTCTCTTGCTTTTCCCAGGCGAGTTGGGAAACGCCCGGATCTCTGATCGGCACGTGGGTGGCAAGCTGGCCGGCCTTGTCCCAATACACCGTGCCGCCCGACTGTGTGAAGGACATGCCGTCGATTTTTGTGCCCGGCGTGATGCCCATCTTCATCGCGTCGATCTCGAGGCGAACCCATTGCCCGGCGGCGGGCAGCGGGCCGGCGAGGACTTTTTTCGGAGTGTTTCTTTCTCCGAAGGCAATGATGTCTTCATCGCCCCAGTTCGCGCGATGTTCCCAGCCGGTGGAATGAAACTGGAGCATGATCGCCTTGGGTAGATCGGTCGGGTCGAGGTAAACGTAAGCAAACAGTTTGTCGCCTTCGCCCACGACCAGCGGCTGGGTAACTCCAGTGAAAAAATCCTGCGCCACCGCTTTGGCCGAACGCTTCAGCGATTGTTTGCCACTGAAAACCTGGCCTTTGTCCGCCGCGACCCATTGCAACGGAGGATTGTCCTTGGTGAAGTCCGCCTTGGCGCCCGCCGGAAATTCATCCTCCACCCAGACCAGTTCCGTGGGCGGTTTGGCCGGCGTGTTCGTGGCGGCGGGCGGTTCCTCGTATTTGATTTTGGCAACTTCCGCGCGGAATTGCTTCTCCTGATCGGCGATCTGGCGGTTGAAATCATCAAGCTGCATCTTCTGCTCCGGCGTGATGAGCTTGAGGATGGGCGGAGGCAAAAGCGCATTGCCGTCCATGGGGTTTTCATTCGCGTTGTTGAAAAAAGCGTAGAGCGAATAGAATTCGCGCTGCGACAACGGATCGAACTTGTGATCGTGGCACACGGCGCACCCGGCGGTCAGGCCGAGCCAGATGGTCGCGGCGGTTTCCGTGCGATCCACCGTGTAGCGCACTTGAAACTCCTCCGGAATCGCGCCGCCTTCGCTGGTGGTCACGTTGCAACGGATGAAGCCGGACGCAATCAATTGGTCCTGTGTGGGCTTGGGCAGCAAATCGCCAGCGAGTTGTTCCAGCGTGAATTCATCGAACGCAAGGTTGCGGTTGAACCCGCCGACCACCCAGTCGCGATACGGCCACATCGAACGTTCGTTGTCCAGGTGCAGGCCGTGTGTGTCGCCGTAGCGCGCGCTGTCCAACCAGAAGCGCGCCATGTGTTCGCCGTAGCGCGGTGATTTCAACAACCGATCCACCACGCGCTCGTAAGCGTCCGTGCCCTGATCTTTCAAGAACTCATCCACCTCTTCCATCGTCGGCGGCAGGCCGGTGAGATCGAAGGTGACGCGCCGGATCAGCGTTTCCTTCGGCGCTTCGGGCGAGGGCGGGAGGTTGCGTGTTTCCAATTTGGCGGCGATGAAATGGTCAATGCCGTTGCGCGGGTGATAATGTTTCTTCACCACGGGCAGCACCGGGTGGCTGGGTGGCACGAACGACCAGTGCCCTTGAAATTTTGCGCCTTGGTCGATCCATTGCCGCACTAGGGCAATCTGTTCCGGTTTGAGTTTCTTGCCCGATTCCGCTGGCGGCATCAGATCATCGGCATTCTTCGTGGTGATGCGTTTCCAGACCGCGCTGGCTTTGGCGTCCTTGGGCTTGATGGCCTGGTAACCGCCGAGATCTTTGTAGGCGCCCTCTGGCACGTCGAGGCGCAGCTTGGCCTTTCGTTTATTCTCATCGGGGCCGTGGCATTGATAACAGTTTTCCGAAAGGATTGGCCGGATGTCGCGGTTGAAATCAACCGACTTGCTGCCCGCGCTGGCGGCGTGCGCCGTGCTGGAGAAACTCAAGCCGAGCGCGCAACAAACCGCGAACCGCAACGGGGTAGCTGGGAAACCAAACATATCTTTCATACTGACTGTGCCGTGGTTGTGATATTCAGGAAAAATCTAACGTTGTGCCTGCGGAAAAGCCACAGAAGATTGCCGGCGCGCCGCGCAAAAAATGGCCAATCCTCGCTTACAGCCTCAAACCGCCGCGCTATTTTTCAACAATGCCTCCGCGTGTTTCCGGGCGGCTCCACTTTGGCCGCCGAGCATCCGCGCCAGTTCCGTGACGCGCGACTTGGCGTCGAGGAGTTCAATGTCGGAAATCGTGCGGCCATCTTTGGTTTGCTTGGTCACGACAAAATGCGCCGTGGCGGCGGCGGCGACGGGCGCGAGGTGGGTGATGCACAAGACCTGTCGCTGTCGCGCGATCTGCCGCATTTTCTCGCCCACCGCATTGGCCGTTTCGCCGCCGACATTGGCATCCACTTCGTCAAAGATCAGCACCGGAATTTCGTCTTCCGCTGCCAGCACGGTTTTGAGCGCCAACATTACGCGCGCCATTTCGCCGGATGAAGCGATGGCGCGCAACGGTCGCGCCGGTTCGCCCACATTGGGTGCGAATTGAAACTCGACCGTGTCGAAGCCTGACAGTGGGATTGAAGACTTGAGATTTGAAACCTCCGGTTCACTCGCGATCGCCACATCAAAGCTGCTTTGCTTGAAGCCGAGGTCGCCAAGCTGTTTGGCCACCGCCTTGGCGAGCTTGGGAATGACCTTGCGCCGCGCGGCCGAAAGTTCCTTGCCCGTGCGGAGCAACTCCCCGTCGAGCTTTTTCAAGTCGGCGTTCAGCCGCCCCAGTTCGGCGTCGCGCTGTTCGAGAGAGTGCAATTTCCGCTGCGCTTCCGCGCCGAACACCAACACGTCGGCGAGCGTGGTGCCGTATTTGCGTTTCAAAGAATGCACAAGGTTCAGGCGGTCTTCCAACGCTTGCAGCCGCGCCGGGTCAATGTCCACCTTGTCCACGTAACGGGACAGCTCGGCCTGCAAATCGCGGAGCAGTGAGGCGGCTTGTTCGTGCAGCGTGAGCAACGGACTGGCGCCGGGATCAATGCGCTGGAGTTCCTGCAACTGCCGGCCCACCGCGCCGGCTTGGGTGAGCGCCGAGTTCTCCTCCTCGCTCAAAAAACCGAGCGCCGCCTGGCTGACTTGCAGCAGTTTTGCGGCATTGCTCGCGCGGTGGTAATCCTGTTCGAGCGGGGCTTCCTCGTCCGGTTGCAATTGGGCGGCGGCGATTTCGCCCGCCTGATGCCGTAGCAAATCCAGTTGTTGCGCGTACGACTTTTCATCCACGATCAACGCGGCCTTCTCCGCCTCCACGGCCGCGCGGCGGTGGACGAGTTTGCCGAAAGCGTCGCGAAGTGGATTCAAGTTGCCGAAGGCGTCGAGGATGGTGAGTTGCCGGGCGGAATGGAGCAGCGATTGATGATCGTGCGGCCCGTGAATATCGACTAGCCATTCGCCGAGCGTCGCTAGCACGTTCAGTGTGGTCGGCGAACCATTAATGAACTGCCGGTTGGTTCCCGCAGCGGTGAAAGCACGCTTGATAACGAGCTGGTTTTCCTCGCACGGTTCGAGTCCGTTCTCGTCGAGGAAATGTTGGAGTTCACGCTTTAGCGTGTCCGAACAAGCTGAAGCTTGAACTCCAACATCAAACACCGCCTCCACCGAACAACTGTCGCTGCCGCCGCGGATCAGCGTGCGGTCAGCGCGTTCGCCAAGCACCAGGTTCAACGCGCCAATGAGGATCGATTTGCCCGCGCCCGTTTCGCCGGTGATCGCGATGCAGCCCGGCGGCAATTCCAGCGTGAGGTCGGCCACCAGGGCGAGGTTTTTGATCCGCAGCGTTGTCAGCATGGCAAATTTCGTTGGCGCGAAGTTTGCCGGGTCTGCTAGCGTTCCGCAAAAAGAAATTCACGAAACAAACTTTGATGTCCTTCTCGTTCATATTTCTCGGCTCCGGCACTTCGCAAGGCGTGCCGATCATTGGCAAGGAGTATCCCGCGGCGTACCTGGCCAATCCCAAAAACCATCGCACGCGTCCTTCGATCTATGTGGCCAGCGAGCAAACGAAGCTCGTCGTGGACACCACGCCGGAATTTCGCCTGCAAATGTTGCGCGAAAAAATTGCCTGGCTCGACGCCGTGATCTTCACCCATTCGCACGCCGACCACATCATGGGCCTGGATGACTGCCGGCGCTTCTGCGATTTGCGCGGTGGGACTGGCCTGCCAATTTACGCCAGTGCGGCGACGATGCAGGATTTGCGGCGCGTATTCGCCTACGCTTTTCATGACGGGCCGTTTCCGAAGGGCTATTTCATTCCGGAACCGCACGTGATTGACGGGCCGTTTGAATTGGGCGATTTGCACATTACGCCGCTGCCGCTGCCGCATGGCGCGATGGGCACCAATGGCTATCTCTTCACGCAAAACGGGCGGAAACGACTGGCTTACCTGAGCGACTGCAAGGAAGTTCCCGGCGAAATCATCGCGCAAATCCGCAGCGTGGAAGTGGTGGTGCTGGACGCGCTGCGGCGTGCTCCGCACTGGACGCACATGTGCCTTGATGAAGCCTTGACGGCCGCGCGGCGCATCGGCGCGGCGCGGACTTATCTGACGCACCTGACGCATGATTATGACCACGATGTCGATCAGGCCGAACTGCCGCCAGGCGTGGAGTTGGCGTATGATGGGCTGAAGGTAAATTGTGAAACTTGATGCGTTCCGCCGCCGCGCTCAGATAGCGATCAACAAAGTGAACTGGAAACAAAGTCTTCTGCTGGCAGCGTCGCTCGTTGGCGCGGGAGCGTCGGGACCGTTGCGCGCTGCCGAGCCGGGCGATTCAGTTGTGGTGATTTACAATCGCCGTGTGCCGGAATCGAGAGGCGTGGCCGAGCATTACGCCGAGCAGAGGCATGTTCCCCGCGAACAGATTTTCGGTTTTGATCTGCCCACCACGGACACGATGACGCGGGCGGAGTTTCGCGAGCAACTGCAACTTCCACTCTGGCGAATTCTGGAAAAGCGAAAGCTCTTTCTCTTTCAACCGAATCCAAAGGCTGGCGCAAACAAGAATGAACCGCCTCGCAAGCTGGTTGACTCCAAGATTCGCTACGCAACGCTGTGCTTCGGCGTCCCGGTGCGGATTTTGAAAGACCCGAATTTGAAAGAAGAGGGGACGGAGAAAATTCGCGCCGAGTTGCGACGGGACGAGGCCGCCGTGGACAGCGAACTGGCCGCGTTGCCGCAACTGGAGAGAAATCCGCCGTTGCTTAGTTTGCTCGCCAATCCCTTTTACACCGCCACCAACGCGTCGCTGCTGCATCCCACCAACGGTATTCTGCTGGTGGCGCGATTGGATGGCCCGACGGCGGCGATTGCCCGCGGTTTGGTGGACAAGGCGCTGCAAGCGGAAACCAACGGCCTGTGGGGACGTGCCTATTTCGATGCGCGCGGATTGACGAACGGAGCCTACAAGCCGGGTGATGACTGGATGCGCGGCGCGGCGGCCGTCAGCCGCCAGTTCGGCTTGGAAACCATCCTGGACGATTTGCCGGCGACGTTCGCGCCGGGCTTTCCCATGAGCCACATCGCGATCTACGCGGGCTGGTATGACGGCGATGTCTCCGGGCCGTTCACGCGGACGACGGTGGAGTTCATGCCGGGCGCGTTTGCCTATCATCTGCATTCGTTCAGCGGTGCCGCGATTCGAGATCCGAATCATCACTGGGTCGGGCCGTTACTGGCCAAGGGTGCCACGGTCACCATGGGCAGCGTGGATGAGCCGTATCTGGATGGCACGCCGGACATCGCCACGTTCATCGGAAGGTGGGTGGTTCTTGGTTTCACTTTTGGCGAGGCGGCGTACGCGGCACAGAATTCAATTTCCTGGCAGACGACTGTGGTGGGCGATCCATTGTACCGGCCCTTTGGCAGGAACGCGCAGCACCAGCATCTCGAACTGGAACGGAGCCGGAACAAGTTGGTCGAGTGGTCGCATTTGCGGATCGTGAACCTTAACTTGATCAAGGGGACGCCCGTCGCCCAGGCCATCGCTTACTTGGAACAGTCATCGGTAAGCGGTGGAAGCGCGGTGCTTCAGGAAAAGCTGGGCGATCTGTTTGCCGCTCAAGGGAAGCTTACCGCCGCGGCAAAAGCGCACGAGAAAACCTTGGAACTGTCGCCCACGCCGCAACAGGAAATGCGCGTCCGCCTCATGCTTGCCCGTGAATTTACGACGCTCGGCCGCGAGCCGGAAGCGGTGGCCGTGTACCAAACATTTGTGAAAAGTTTTCCCGACCACCCGGACTTGCTCGCGGTGTATCAGAAACTGCTGCCGCTGGCGGAAAAGTTGCAAATGAAGGACGAAGCGGAACGTTGCCGGCGCGAAATCAAACGCCTCGCTCCGCGATAAAAAAAGGCACGGATGACTCCGTGCCTTTTGCGAATTTATTTTTGCTGCGAGAGCCGCTATACCCCCATGCCATCTTCAAACGACCCGCCGGCGACGGGGAAGCAGAGATGGTCGCGCACGTAACCGATGCCGTTGGCGCTGGTGGCGTCAAGGTCGCGATACGCGCTCTCGGCTTCGACGATCAGCGGCGCGGTCTTTGTCCCCATGATCTGGCAGTAACGCTGCGGATAGCCAATGTTGATGAGCATTTCCGTGTAGCGGGCCATGCTCAGTTCACCGCTGGCGAGATCGGTGAATTGCATCGCGCGATCCGGCCAGTTGGGGGCCATCATGCGCAGCGGAATTCCTTTGCGGATGACGAAGTTCTTGACGTGGCACGCATACACACGCGCGCCGACTTTGCGGAAGCGTGTTTCCCAATCCTCGCCTTCCCAGCAGTGCGAGGGATCGGCGTTGACGCCCAGGCAGGGATCGTTGTCGCAAATCTTCACCAGCGTATTGAAATCATCCGCGCACATCGCCGCCGTGCCGGGATGAATCTCGTGGGCGAGTTTTATGCCGAGTTTGTTGGCCCGCGCGCGCAGACGTTTGGTTTTTTCCACGAAACGCTCCTGGCCTTTCTTGATCAAATCATAGTCGCCGCCCGCCCAGAAGCCCCACGGATAACCGGTGGCCACTTCCCAGCCGAACGCGGTGCCCCAGAACATCGGCACAATTTTCACGCCCAGTTCCGCGCACAGGCCGAGCAGGCGGACGAGATAATTTTCTGTCCACGTTTCAATCGCCGTTGGCGACTTCTTGGCAATGTCCGCCGGGATGAATGGACGCACGGTCGGACTGTTGGTCCACGCGGTGGTGTGCACCCAGAACGGGCAATGCGCCGACACGCCGTCGAGCGTCATCTCGCGCTGGGCGAAGGCGTCCTTGATGTCCTGCGCGCTTTTGAATTTGCGGCCGTCCTGCAGCATGTAGTTGGACGGCTGCGCGCCCGTCGCGCCGGCGGCCTTCGCGTAATCCAGAAAATCTCCCAGACTTTTCGCCCCGTGCTGGGCGCCTTCAACGCTCGGATGGAAACAGTTTTGTGCCATAAATGTTTTGGGTTGTTCTCGGTGACGGGCTTATCTAATACCGATCCCCGGTGCGGATTGCAACTGCTAATCTCCTGTGCTGCTTGAAGCTCGAACTCGTTTGTGGCCCCGCAGGTGTGAAGGAACCTAGTCGAACTCAATGACGATCTTTCGGATCGTTCTTGGACGAATTGCCGCGTTCATGCAGCATCCAGGCGACCAGCACCGGCCCGAAGCCAAGCAACAACCCGACCGGCATGGCGAAGATGCCCCACAGATTCAGATCAATCAACATGCGGATAGATTTACTGTGGCCGGGTTGAAAGTAAAGCAAAGTTGCTACAGGGCATCGGCATGGCCGGTTCCACCCGCATCTTACGAAGCGAGCTATTCCACTGGCAACTTCCAGCGGCCCAGCAGAGAAAGGTCGTCCACCAGGAATTCGCGCGGGCCGTCGCCAAGAAATTCGATGGTGAAGAAGTCGAGGCTGCCGAGTGGAAATTTGGGTAGCGCATTAAAGGGCAGATCGACCCGCTGCCATTGATCGCGCAGCACGGTGGTTTGGGGAAAGACAGCGATGACTTGATTCGTGCCATACGCATTGGCGAGGAGTGTGAACCGGACTTGACCGCCACCTTCCCTGGCGCGCAGCCAGAGGCGCAGTCCGGTGGCAAACTCCTGCTCGACTTGCCAGCCACGCACGCGGGTGGTGCCGATGGTGACGGAGTGCTGGCCGTCGGGCAACGGCACGGCGAGCGCGGCGTGGCCGTTCTTGGCGGGCGAATTGGTGGTCAGGGACGGCGGATCGGGAAGATTGGAAACCAGCCGCCAGTGTTCCGTACCTTCTTCAAAGCCTTCGAGGAAGGGCCAGAAGATGCGGCTCGGTTCCTCCAGCCCGGTGGCGCGCGGACGGCAGACGCGCATGAGCGAGACATTGGTGGTGTTGGCGGTGGCGGCACTCACGAAGTACACGAGTGGCACGTCGATGTTTTCGATGGGCACGGCGGTTTCCCATTGCGCGCCCCGCAACGTCATGGGAACAGCCCGCCAATCGCGCACGGGCCAATGGCCGAGTTCATCGGCGCTGGCAAATGCGGTGACGAGGGCGTTGGTTGTGAGCGCGGGATTTTGCCACGAGAGCTTCAGTTTTCCCGCGATGGCCTCGGCTTGAAGTGTTTCAAAACCGGCGTGTCGCAGTGTGTTCGTCGCAACGTGCGCCGGGAATTGAACGAAGTTCGTAATCCATTGATCGGCGGGAGGCTCGGGCGTTGCCGCGTGCGCGCAGGGCAGGGTGATGGGCCACGCCAAGCCGAGCAGGAGCCAGAGAAGGACGCGGTGTTTCACGGCGGGCCGCGCGGCGGGCGGCATTACTTATCAACTTTGTTTTTGCTGCTGCCACCTTTGCCACTGCCGGCGGTCAGGATGGTGCCGGTCAAAACTCCAATCGCAAAGAAGGCGAAATACATTATGGCCGCCGGTTGCGTCAGTGGCTTGGGCAATATGGGCGGCAGGGCGACCGTGACCGAGCCGTGATTGTACATGCCCATGAGCACGAGCAGGAGCAGGATGGCGATCAGGAAGATCGTTTTGCAAAGGAGCTTGGCATTCATAAAAAATCTGGGCGGAGACTAGGGCGTGCGACGAAGCGCGTCAAATTCATAGCGCGCTTTCAAAGAAACAAAAACTGTTACGACGAAGCGGAAAAATTAAATTTGCTTTGCGCGCGATCTATGGCAGCAACGAACCCACCAGCGCGCTGATAGTTTTGCCGTCCGCTCGCCCGGCGGCCTGCGCTTGCACGGCTTTGATGACCTGACCCATGGATTTTTTGCTGGTCGCGCCAGTCGCCTGGATGGCGTCGCGCACCATCTGCTCCAACTCCGCTTGGGAAAGCGGCTGGGGAAGAAAGCTCTGCAGCACGGCTAGTTCGCTCTTTTCCTTTGCTGCTGAATCGGTCCGTCCGGCTTGCTCGTAATGCACGATGGCGTCCTGCCGCTTTTTGATTTCCTTTTGGACAATGGCAATCAACTCGGCGTCGGAAAGGTTTTCGTTTTTGCGTTCGATTTGCGCGTAGCCGATGGCGGACTTGAGCAAACGGAGCGTGCCCAGCCGGTCCGCGTCGCGGGCCAGCATCGCCGACTTGATTTCCTGGGGCAGACGTTCAATGAGGTTCATGATTCTTCGGGGCTTTTGAGATTGCGCAGTTGGTCGCGGAAGCGCGCGGCGGTTTCGTAATCCTCGCGTTGCACGGCGTCCTCCAAGGCGGTTTCGAGTTTTTCGCGATGGGAGAGCGGGCGCTTCGACTGGATTTCCTTGGCCCAGGCTTCAAGGGATTGAATCTCGGCGCTCGGCTCAATCAATTCGGGGCGCGACTGGCTACGAAAGAATTCTTTGATCTCCTCGACACCAGTTTCGATGAGTTCCACGGCCTGCTGATGGCGGTTGGCGTGCAGTGCGAGCGCTCCCCGGGCGCGCGTGCGGATCATGAGCAGTTGCGGGCGCAATTGCTGCAGTGGCCACGCAAACTCCTCCGTCGGGGCGTGCTCCTTGACGAAATCAAACGCCTCCAGGTTGCGGCTGGTGTCGCGTTGCACGCCGGCAAAATCATCGAGTTGGTACAGGCAAAAACACCGCTGGTGATATTGGATGGCTTCCTGGTGCAGCTTGGAGCAAGCCTCGGCTTGGAGCGAAAAACCGGTCGCCTCGCCGGCGTGACGGGTCAGGTGCTTCTTCAATTTCGACTGATAATGTTCCAGCAACGAATCATGGCCGTAGGGCTTCTTGCCATCCGGCCGGCCGGTGGCGTTCATCTGCAGCAAACCCAGATCGACGCGGAGTTGAATCTTTTCCACGCCATCCTTGCCTTTGAATTTGCGGACGACCATCTGGCCGGGCTGGTAGGCCCATCCGTCCAAAATGTGAGTGATGTCAAAACTCATGGCGAAACTATGGCTGTGAGCAAGCTGCAAGTCAACGCACTGACTTTCGAGACTTGTTTCGCGCGGCGAACTCGCGAAAGAATAACGCATGTCATCGACTGTCAACGTCGCGATTCACGCCAGCCAGTTTCCGGAAAATATCCGGCGTGATTTGCGACAATCGCTCCGCGCGCGGCAGGTGAATCACAAGTTTCATTACGACAGCGTCAAGCAAACGCAGCAATGGCTGGCGCTGCACCAGGCGTATTCGCCGTCGCGCACCGACGCGGAGTGCGCCGCCATTTACGACGCCATTTTCGCCACCGTCGCGCAGCAAATCGAATCATCGCAAGTGCATTTGATCGGCTTGGGCTGCGGTGGCGGCCAAAAGGACACGCGGTTGCTGCGCTTGCTACAAGGGCCGGGGAGGTCGGTTTCGTACACCCCGGTCGATGTCAGTGTGGCGATGGTATTGGTCGCGCGCCAGACTGCGCAGGCAGTTGTTGGGGGAAACGAATGCCATCCGATTGTCTGTGATTTGCTTACCGCCGACGATTTGCCGGAGGTCGCGGCGTTGCAGAGGGAGCGGGGAAGCATTCGGTTGATCACCTTCTTTGGGATGATTCCGAATTTCGAGCCGCAGGCCATTTTGCCGAAGCTGGCCGCGCTCTTGTGCCCGGACGATCATCTGCTTTTCAGCGCCAACCTTGCTCCCGGCGCAGACTACGCCGCCGGCGTGAGCCGCATTCTCCCGCTGTATGACAATGCGCTGACGCGCGACTGGCTGATGACATTTCTGCTTGATCTGGGTGTGGAAATGGAGGATGGCACGTTGCGCTTCGGCGTGGAAGATTGTCCCGCCGGGACGGGGCTGAAACGGGTCGCGGCGAATTTTCACTTTGATCGCTCGCGCCTGATCGTGATCGACGAAGAACAGTTTTCCTTCCAACCTGGCGAGGCGATTCGACTTTTCTTTTCGTATCGCCACACGCCAGATCGCATCAGAGCGTCGCTGGAACAACACGGTGTGTCAGTGCGGGATCAATGGATCGCTCCATCGGAGGAAGAGGGAGTCTTCCTGTGTCGCCGGAAGTGATCAGTAGGCGCGCAGCGTGTCCAGCACGGCCTTGATGCGCGGGACTTCGTGCGTGCGGAACAAGTCGGTCTTGCCCAGCGCTGCCAACACGGCGAAGAACGGTTCGGCGCAGCGCACTTCCTCGCCGAAATATTCAAAGGCGTGCGGCAGCGCGTGACAGACGGGAAACCCCAACGCGCGCAGCCGAAACGTGTTGAGAAACGTCGTCATTTGGTGCCGCACCCGCACGGCGCTGTCCTGCAAATTGCGGTAATAAAACCCCAGGCCCGGATCGAGTAGGATTTTTTCAACGCCGTTGCGCGTGGCGAGATCAATCTGCCGGGCGAAATAGTCGCGCATCATCGCCGTCGGATCGGCAGTGAAATCAAAGTCGCCGACCTCGCGCACATTACCGCCTTGCACATAACAGATGATCACGGCGGCGTCGTGGGCGGCAACCATCCGAAACATTTCCTCGCTGCCGTTCGTGCCGGTTAAATTCAAGACGTTCGCGCCCGCCTCCAGACAGGCGCGGGTCACCGCCGACTGGTACGTCTCCACGGACACCAAAATGTTCGCGGCCCGGAGCGCCTTGACGACGGGAATCAGTTTGCTGTTTTGCGCCGCCTCATCCTGCCGGGCGGCGTGCGCCAGCGTGGATTCGGCGCCCACGTCAATGATGTCCGCGCCTTGGGCGCGTAGTACCTGCCCGCGCTGAATGGCCAAATCAGCCGTGAGACAAACGCTTTCCCGGTACCAGGAATCCGCGGACAGGTTGACGACGCCCATGATGGCAGGACGCGAATTGAAGGCGAAGTGCTGGCCCGCGAGCGAAAACTCCCGGACGCGGCTGGGGACGGCCTCGGCGTGTTGCCGGGTAAGTTCACCGAGATGTTCGAGAGTCAACATGGGCATTTGCAATCCGCATCCAATAACCACGCAGAGTAACGACCTATTTGTCTGAAAAGCGCAAGCGCGATGTCACATGCCGAGCGACTGGCCCGCAACGACGCTCCCAGTGCCGTCATCCTGGACAGCCGCACGTTGCAATCCACACCCGAGAGCGGCGGGCGCGCCGGTTACGATGGCGCGAAGAAACGCAAGGGGAGCAAGGTTCACGCCGCGGTGGATACGCTGGGTCATTTGCTCGCGGTGAAAGTCACCGCCGCCAACGAACAGGATCGGGCGCAGGTGGCGGAGTTGACCCAAGCGGTGCAAGCGGCCACTGGAGACAACGTGCAGGTGGCGTTTGTGGATCAAGGTTACACGGGCGAACAACCCGCGACGGATGCCGCGCAACACGGAGTGCATTTGGAAGTGGTCAAGCACCACGAGGCCAAACGAGGCTTTGTGTTGTTGCCGCGCCGCTGGGTGGTGGAGCGTTCGTTTGCCTGGGCCGCACGCTTCCGCCGCTTGGCTCGCGATTACGAACGACTCGCCCCAACCCTGGCGGGTTATCACTGGCTCGCCTTCGCCCTGCTCATGCTCCAATCTCTCTTTGCCAAAAGTGCATGACAGGCTCTAGAGAGTGCCCGCTTCGAGTTGGTCTAAGTAAATAAAATCTGGCGACTTCACTCCAGCGTCTTTTCGGATTTGGATGAGCTTCGGGGACTCGAAAAAGCACTTGGCGTCGGCTATCGAAGTCCACACAGAGAAATGGACAATCCTGTTGACGTCGTCCTGATACTTGAGGACTTGATACGACCGCTCGCCAGCCTGCTTACGGATGGCGGCTGCGGCGTCGAAGACCTTCTTCCATGCTTCGTAGTCTGCGACCTCGTGGATAATCAAAACGTATTGCATCGGCTCATTCCTCGTTTGCAAAATCAGCGGAAGTCTTCTCGCGGTGGAGTGAACACCTGAACCTCCTCCGCTGCCTCAATGATCTCAATGCTGTGCTCCACATTGGCGGGGATGACGTAGGTGTCGCCCGAACTCAGTTCGTGACGCGAGTCGCGCGTAAGGACACGGATGCGCCCAGATAGAAGATAGCCGCTCTGTTCGTTCGGATGAGAGTGGAACGGAATCACGTTGTCTATGCGGTAGCGCATCTTGGTGACCATTGACTGCGGCCCAATCGCCAACAGGTCGAAAGACACCCCGAACGAGTTTCGCTGCTCAGCGTCGGTAGATTTGACGATGTGGATCATAGTTCTTGGCCTGGCCCGCGTCATCGTGACTTTTCAGAAATGGAAAAATGTTCAGTCAATAGCGCGTTGATACGGTCGGCGCACTGAATCGTGATCCCGTGAGCCGCCTCGTCGAATTCCACCAGCCGGCTGCCCACCACACTCGTGGCCAGTGCCCTCACCACTTCGGGCCTGGCAATACGGTCATATCGCGCGCCCACCACCAGTGTGGGCAGCCCGGCAAGGTTGTGCAACTGAGGCGTGGCGTCGTATGCGCGCATGGCGGCCAACTGCTTTATGACCACCGGAGGGTGATCCGCGAGGTCATGGCCGAAAACGGGGGCGAGCTTATCGGCCCAAGCGTCGCGGTCCGTCCCAGTCAATAGATTCTTCGGCAGGACCAACTCGGTGAAAGCCCGCCGCCGCATCTGGCGGGTTCCCAAATAAGTGCGCAGCCCCAGCCAGAACATTCCCCAAGAAAGCCGGGTCGCTTCACGACCGCAGGCGAATGTGCAGAGCAATGACAAGCTCCGGCATCTCATCCTGGCCGACAGTGCCAGATGCAGCGCGACGAGTCCACCCAGTGAATGCCCGACCACGTGGGCCGAATTCATCCCTTGGGCGTCCATCAATACCAACGCGTCCTCAGCCATCTGCTCCACGGTAATGGGCGCTCCATAGGGCTGACTCTTTCCCATGCCCCGGTTGTCGAACGTGAGGCAGCAAAATCGCTTGGCCAATTCTCCCACCTGCGGACGCCATCCATCGCCGTGGAGTCCACTGCCTTGGATGAAAAGCACCGGAGGACCAGCCCCCTCTACTCGGTAGCTCAGGTGGCAACCGCGGTGTTCCCGCTTCTGATAGCCGTCCTTGGATATCGAGGGTGCAGTCATGGTGGGCGCGTCGGCCTAGACAGTTTGGCTTTCGATGAAAATAAGCATGGTGTCTGCTCTCCGGAGTAAACGTGGGTTGCCTGTCGGGGAACGGACGGCCGAGCCACAAGTTGTGGGACTCACGCCCCAAACAACGCAGGAAAGAAAAGCAGACACCATGAAGACCTGCATACTCCTTGCCGTTAAAACTGTCGAGCCGCAAAAGCCGTTGCAGCATCCCACAGTCGTACGGATCATTACCATGGCGGTGTTTTTATCCGCCGACCACCAGAGTTACCGAATGAGGGTTGAACGGCTTAAATCGGCGGCCAGATACCGAGGATGGGGAATTGTGGAAAGTTGAGATAAGCGGCGGGCAGGAAGGTGTCGCACTTTTCGACCACCGTTCACACATTCGCAGGATTGCACTAACTGGCGAACAATTGGGTGATTACACTGAACGTCGTGGGCGTGGTTGGTGGACTGTTCTTCACCGCCGCGTCTTTCCGTTCGGAGGATGAAACCCGCCGCGTTGCCAATCTGCTTACGATCACCTAAAATCACCGAGAGATTTGGGTGGACTACTATCGCCGCCCTGAATTTGGCGAGCGCTTTGGCCGCTACGGCAGACTTGGCGAAGCAAACCATCACCCGCGAAGAGGAGGTTTTCGTCAACCTGGTCATCCTTCACACCGACAGTGCTTTTTACGCGATGAAGGATGAACTCGTGATCAAACTTGAAGGGTTGCGCCGGGATGTCCGGTGGTTCTTCTCGCTACCAATTCCCATCGTTGTCTGGGAACGGGTGAAAGTTTTTCAAAACGACGAGTTTGTGGCATTCGTTGAACAGTGTCGGAATTGAAGGCCTTGCGGATAAGGCACAGACAAATCGATGATGCGCGAACGGTGCGGGCGAGCGACTCGCGTTTGGCAGACAGACTCATGTTCGATGTTCGGGATCCGCGAATGTGAGTAAACGTATCGGCGGCCCCCTCGTTCACCGCTCCACCGCGGGCAACATTTAATTTGAGCCAACTCGTGCGTCTCTCGTTTCCACGCAGCGGCAACAAATTACTGGCCAAGCAAGCCAATGAGGGTGATGGTTAACAGGTCGAACTTTTGAGCCAAGGGCGTCTCAAACAATCGGAACCCGGATTGCGCATTGAAATGCCCATGCCCGCCGCCAGGAGTTTGATACCGGCTGCGTGGCGGATTGAGATTGCTATCCGTTCTTCGAAGTCGACGTCTAACATCCGTGCCGCATAAAATGAAAACCGCGCCTCCCCCACTCGCCGAGTCCGCGACCCTGGTCGCGCTGCGCGCGAGCGAAGCCCGCCTGCGGGCCATCTTCGACAACGAACCGGAGTGTGTGAAGCTGATCGCCGCCGATGGTTCGCTCCTGGAAATTAACCTCGCCGGGCTGCGGATGATCGAGGCCGATTCGCTTCAGCAGGTCGAAAATCACTGCGTTTATCAGTTCGTGGTTGCGGAGCATCGCCCGGCGTTCGAGGCGCTGACCGGAAAAGTTTTCGCCGGTGAAACCGGCAAGCTGGAGTTCCAAATCGTCGGCTTCAAAGGCGGACGGCGCTGGCTGGAAACCCACGCCAGCCCGCTGCGTGACGCCTCCGGCAAAGTCACCGCGCTGCTCGGCATCACCCGCGACATCACCGAGCGCAAGGAGGCCGAGGAAACACTGCGCAACTCGGAGTCGCTCTACCACTCGCTGGTCGAGAGTCTGCCGCAGAATATTTTCCGCAAGGATCTCGCCGGCCGCTTCATTTTCGCAAACCGCAGCCTCTGTCTGGCGCTGGGCCGGCCGCTGTCCGAGGTTCTTGGCAAGAGTGATGACGAACTCTTCCCACCCGAGCTGGCGGCCAAGTACCAGGCGGATGATCGCCGCGTTATTGAGACCGGCCAGCCCTTCAAGGCGGAAGAGAAGTTCCTGACTGGCGACGGGCGCGTGGTCCATGTGGAGGTGACCAAGACGCCGCTCCTCGATGCCGCAGGCAAAGCCATCGGAGTGCAAGGCATTTTCCACGACGTGACCGAGGAGAAAATGCTGGCGGAGCAATTGCGCCAGTCGCAGAAGCTGGACGCCATCGGCCAGTTGTCCGGCGGCGTGGCGCATGATTTCAACAACCTCCTCACCATCATCAACGGCTATACGGAAATGCTGTTGGACGACGAAGGGATCGCGCCGAAAACCATCGAACCGCTCAAGCAAATTTACATGGCCGGGGAACGGGCGGCCAAGCTCACACGCCAGTTGCTCGCTTTCAGTCGCAAGAAACCCCTGCAACTGCAACCGCTCCACCTGGATGAATTGGTCAACGACGTGGCGAAGATGCTCCGACGGCTGATTGGTGAAAACATCGCCGTGCAGTTAAACGAGTCGCCGCGCCTGCCAGCCACGCAGGCCGACGCGGGGATGCTGGAGCAGGTGCTTTTGAATCTGGCCGTGAACGCCCGCGATGCCATGCCCCGGGGCGGCCAGCTCATCATCAGCACCACAGCGCACCTCATTGACGAGGCGTATGTCCGGTGCCATGCCAATGCGCGGTCGGGCGAGTTTGTCTGCCTGAGCGTGCGGGACACAGGTTGTGGAATGCCGCCGGAGATCTTGGCGCACATATTCGAGCCGTTTTTCACCACCAAGGAACTCGCCAAAGGGACCGGCCTCGGCCTGGCCACAGTGTATGGCATCGTGAAGCAACATGAAGGTTGGATGGAAGTGGAGAGCGAGCCGGGCGTGGGCACTACTTTCAAAGTGTTCCTGCCCGTCGCGGCGCGCGCCGGAGCGACAGGTGATACGACGGCGACGCTTCTTCCGGTGCGGTGCGGCCAGGAAACCATCCTGCTGGTGGAAGACGAGGCGGCGGTGCGGATGTTGGCCGTCATCGCCCTGCAACGGCAGGGCTATCGGGTATTGGAGGCGGTTTCCGGAGAGGAAGCGCTGGAGGTTTGGCATCGGCACGGGCCCAAGATTGACCTGCTGCTTACGGACATGGTGATGCCCGGCGATTTGAGCGGCCGGGAACTGGCCGAGCAACTGCGGGACTTGAAACCCACGCTCAAAGTCATTTTCACCAGCGGCTACAGCGCGGAAAAGGCGGGGCAGATCTTCGAGTTCAAAGACCAAACACCCTTCCTCGAAAAACCCTACAACCTGCGAAAGCTCGCCGAAGTGGTGCGCCAGTTGCTGGATGAATCCTCGGAGGCAGGCGCGTGAAACGCTGGAAAAACTCCCTCGGCATGGCGGCGGGCGGCGCGCTCTGGCTGCTCGCCATCGGCATCGGCCTAGCCGTGCTGCTGGACTACGAGCAAACGCCGGGGCGCGAAGGTGCCGCCTTGGTTCATTGGCCGTACGACTGTGAGATCAAGCGCGATCCGGCGCGGCCCACGCTCGTCATGTTCGTCCATCCGCGCTGTCCTTGCACGCGGGCCAGCGTGGGGGAACTGGCCCGGTTCATGACGCATGGTCAGGGACGGGTCAGTGCGCGGGTGATTTTTTCCAAGCCGCCGGGGCGGGCTGAGGACTGGGCGCAAACGGATTTGTGGCGCAGCGCGCTGGCAATTCCCGGTGTGAGTGTCCAAATTGACGGAGGGGACGCTGCGGCAAAGTTCCGAGCCGAAACTTCCGGTCACACGCTGCTCTTTGATTCGCAGGGACGGCTGATCTTCAGCGGCGGCATCACCAGCGGGCGCGGGCATGCCGGCGACAATGCCGGGCTGAACGCACTCGAAGCCTTGCTGCGCGGCCAGCCTGCGGGGGCAAACCACACGCCCGTCTTCGGCTGCCCCCTCTCAACCCCGGATTCATTATGCAAAACAACCATTCCCTGATTCAAACTCCTCCGTCGGAACCAGGCATCAATCTGGCGGCGGAAGCGCGAACTATCGAAGCCCGGGCCGACCAGCTTTTCTGCGAACAGCAGCAGACCACCTTCCTCCGCACGGATCGCATGTTCGCCGCACTGATGTTGTTCCAA
>JBKJSC010000210.1:0-25187 GCA_046593035.1 Limisphaerales bacterium
GTTGAAAGAATTGGAGCGGTTACAGCAAACACCGCCTGCGGTCGCCGAATACACGATCACGCGGAATTATCTGGATTGGATTTCCAATTTGCCTTGGAGCAAATCGACGGAGGACAAACTCGATCTGCCCGCCGCCGCGCGCTTATTGGACGAGCAACACTACGGGTTGACCAAGGTAAAAGACCGGCTGCTCGAATACCTGGCGGTCATCAAACTAAAGAACAAACTCAAAGGCCCCATCCTTTGTCTCGTCGGCCCGCCCGGTGTGGGCAAAACCTCGCTGGGCCGGAGCGTGGCTGATGCTTTGGGCCGGAAATTCGCACGCATTTCCCTGGGCGGCATGCGTGACGAGGCGGAAATCCGCGGCCATCGCCGCACGTATGTCGGCGCGCTGCCCGGTCGCATCATCCAAACCTTGCGCCGGGTGGAGAGCAATAACCCGGTGATCCTGCTCGACGAACTGGACAAGGTCGGCGCGGATTTTCGTGGCGATCCGGCGGCGGCGTTACTGGAAGTTCTGGATCCGCAACAGAACCACACGTTCACCGACAACTACCTCGACTTGCCGTTCGACCTGTCGCACGTGCTCTTCATCACCACCGCCAACTGGCTGGATCCGATCCATCCGGCGTTGCGCGACCGACTGGAAGTCATCGAGCTGCCCAGCTACACGGCCAGCGAGAAGTTGCACATCGCCCAACGTTACCTTGTGCCGCGCCAGTTGGAGGAGCATGGATTGGATCGCTACCAAGTTCGCTTTCCAAACGCCACGCTACGGCGGGTCATTCAGGATTACACCCGCGAAGCCGGCGTGCGGCAATTGGAACGCGAAATCGCCAACCTGACCCGCAAGGCCGTCCGTAAAATCGTCTCTGGTCGTGGCAAGTCGAAGCAGTTGACCATTTCTCCCGCTTTGCTGACGAGCTACCTCGGCTCGCCGCGCTTTCTTTCCGAGACGGCTGAGACCATCACCGAGTGCGGCATCGCCACCGGACTGGCGTGGACGCCGGTGGGCGGGGAAATCTTGTTCATCGAAGCTACGCGCATGCCCGGCAAGGGAAACTTGATTCTTACCGGTTCACTCGGCGACGTGATGAAGGAAAGCGCGCAGACCGGCTTGAGCCACCTGCGCAGCCAGGCCAAACAGCTTCATCTGGATGTCCACGATTACGACAAGCACGACATCCACATTCATGTCCCCGCCGGTGCCACGCCCAAGGACGGCCCCAGTGCGGGCGTCACGATGGTGGCCGCTCTCGCCTCGTTGTTGACCCATCGTCGCGTTCGTTCGGATGTGGCGATGACCGGCGAAATCAGCCTGCGCGGCCGCGTGCTTCCGGTTGGCGGCATCAAGGAAAAAGTTCTGGCTGCCGCGCGTTCCGGCATCAAGCAAGTCATCCTGCCGGAGCATAACCGCAAGGATTGGGACGAAGTGCCGGCGGAAGTTCGCAAGAAAATCAAAGCCCATTTTGTCCGGCACATTTCCGAACTGCTGCCGCTGGCGCTGCGTGCGAAATGACCGGCAAGCTGGCACCACCAATGAAGATAATGCTTCCCGGATCACGGTGGCTTAAGAATTTCATCCTCTTCCTCCTGCTCATCCTGTCAGCCCACACCACCCTGGGAGCCGATCCGGCCAAGGCTGAACGCGAGGGCCGCGCGTTGGTGCAAGAACTCCTTGCTCAAACGCCCGCGGAAAACTCCACCAATTCCGGCGTGCTGAAAATCCGCGACGGCAAGGGCAAGCGCTCCGAGATTCCCGTCAGTATTGTCACGCTCGTCACCGCAACCAATTGGCAGAGCATTTACACCACCGCGCTGACGGCCAACCGGGAGGCAATAATGCTGACGGTGGTTCACACCGACCAACAACCGAACCGGTATTTCACCCAAGCAATTTCGCCGACCAGCATGGCCCCGTTTGCCAACTCTGATTTCTGGCTGGCCGATCTCGGCCTGGAGTTTCTTCACTGGCCAACGCAACGACTGTTGAAAAAGGAATTGCGCCGCGGCGAATCCTGCGACGTGCTGGAGAGCATCAATCCGCAGCCCGCGCCGGGCGTGTACTCGCGCGTGGTTTCATGGATCGACATCGACACCGGGGGCATCATCCACGCGGATGCCTACGGCCACGACAAGAAGCTGCTCAAGGTGTTTGAGCCCAAAAAATTCACCAAGGTGAACGGCCGTTGGCAATTGAAGGAGATGGAAATCCGCAACGAACAGACGGACTCCCGCACCACACTCGTCTTCGACCTGGAAGTCGAGTGAGCGGCTCGGGCCGAGTCCGGCGCGGCGGGACTATTGGCTTGCAGTCGTGCGGAAAGCGGTTGAATTTAGCCGTAACCCGGCGTCATGAATAAAACCTACGAAATCATTCGCGGCACGGTAATCCTCGTTGTCTTTGTCGCCTTGGCCATCTGGGTGATGTCGCGCTGGCTGAAGCGCAGCAAGGACGATTCCGGAGTTTTGATCACCAAGTGGATTGCCACGGCGCTGGTGTTGTTCGTGTATTATGCCACCGCTGGCGATGGATTGCCCGGCCTGATGGTGGCCGTCTTTTGTGGTGGAGTTCTCGCGGTGATGTGGACGGGCAATATTTGCAATTTTTTTGCCAAACCGCTGGGCGATCTGTTTGATGGCGGCGGCGACGTGGCGGATCCCGGGCCGTTTTACTCCATCGCGCTGGCCCGGCAGAAGCAGAGCCAGTTCACCGAAGCGGTGATGGAAGTGCGTCGGCAACTAGAAAAATATCCCCACGATTACGAAGGCCAGATGCTGCTCGCGACCATTCAGGCGGAAAACCTCAATGACATGCAGGCCGCACAGACCACCATCGAACGCCTCATCAATCAGCCGGGTCACGCACCCACCAATGTCACCTTCGCTTTGAACAGCCTGGCTGACTGGCATCTGAAATACGGCCTGGATCCGGACTCCGCGCGGCTCGCGCTGGAGCGCGTGGTTCAGATGTTTCCCGAAACGGAACTGGCGCATGTGGCCAAGCAGCGCCTCGCCCACCTTGGCAGTTCCCAAGTGCTGGCCAAGATGCAGGACAAACAGCCGATCGCTCTACCCTCGGCCAGCAAAGAAATGGGCCTGCACCCGGAACAATCCAAAGCGCCACCCGCAGAGGAAGACCCCACGGTGACGGCGGCGAATTTCTTGAAACATCTGGAGCAACATCCCTTGGACAACCACACCCGGGAACAACTCGCATGCAATTTTGCCCATCAGCAGAGACGGCTCGATCTCGCCGCGGCCGAGTTAGAGCGCCTGATCGCGCAACCGCACCAGTCCAACAAAGATGTGGCGCGCTGGCTGACGATGCTGGCGGAAATGCAGTTGGAAATTACGGGCGACCGGGCTGGCGCGCACGCGACTTTTCAAAGGATCATCGACCTGTTTCCGCACTCCGGCCTGGCGGATTATGCCCAGCAACACCAGACGGGCATCGATTTGGAGGCCGCTCCCCCACACAAGAAAAAAGCCTTGAAACTTGGCTCCTACGAAAAGGATCTGGGATTGAAGTCCGGCCGTTAGCGGACGAGTTGCAGGGCAATCTGTTTGTCAATCTCGCTGGCCAGGTCGATGTCCGTACCGCCGTTGCGCTTGCGCACTTGCACCAGCACTTCGGAAACCGTCGGATCCACCTCTGTCACTTTAACCCAGACGGTGTGGGTGTCCACCTTGGCGGTGAGCGAATTGTTCAGCGTATCCACGGAGTTGAGCTTGCCGTTTTTCTCCAGCACCTCTTTCGCGGCCGCAAAAATCTGCGCCACCGGCCGCTGATAACGGCTCGCGATCTTGTCCTTCATGAAGGGCACGGCGGCGCGGGTGTGCCCGTCCACCGTGGCGACGCAGCCGGAAGCGAAAATTGCCATCGCAGAGGCAGCCAACAAGAAAAGAAATTTATTTTTCATTGGCGGCTATGCAACCAGATTCAACCATACCGTCAAGCTTTAACCTGATGCTGCGCCGCCCTCGGTCGCAAATCGTTCTCGACGAACCGGGGAGGCGAAATAGAATGTCGGCTGTGTCCATTCCTAAGACGATTACTCAGGCCGAACGGGATTTGTTCGGCGGCAAGTGCATTGATATTTCCCAGCGATATCTCAGTTTCCTGCGCCAGCGTTCGGCGGGGGAAGCCACCGTCAGCGTGAACCAGATGTTGAGCGACCTGGGGGACCTGTTGAAAGTGCATCCGAAACTGAAACAGAACCAACTGATCGTCCGCCCGCTGGCCGTGGATGCCACCGTGGCGATCAATGGCACCGACTTTCTGCAAATCCTCCTGAACCTCGCGATCAACGCCCTGCAAAGTTCCGCCCTGCCACACCGCGTGGAAGTGCAGGCCCGTTTGTTGAACCAGCCTTTGGAGCTGTCACTCTTCCGGGATGACGCTGAGAGTCGTTTCATTAACCGCGCTGGTTTTCGCAACGAAGCACCGTTGCTCGCGCTGTCGGTTTCGGACAACGGCGGCAGCATTCCGACCGCAGTGTTGCCTAAATTATTTGAAACGAGCTTCACCACCAAACCCGTGGGTGAAGGCACCGGCTTGGGGTTGGCCATCGTTCGCCGCTTCGTCACCGAGGCGCGGGGTGCCATTCAAGTTTCCACCCAACCCGGTCGGGAAACGTGTTTCACCATTTTTCTGCCGGCGGTCGCAACGTGACCGTCCCTGTTCACTGATCACTCCGCGTTTTCCACGGCGTTACGAAACCATGAAAGTGTTTGGACTCACCGGCGGCATCGGCATGGGTAAATCCACCGCCGCCGAACTGTTGCGCCCCCGCATTGCGGTGGTGGACACGGACGTGCTCGCGCGCGAGGTGGTCGAACCTGGGCAGCCCGCGCTATCGGAAGTGCGGGCGTTGTTTGGCCCGGAAATAATCGCGCAGGATGGCCGCCTGCGCCGCGAGGAGCTGGCGCGGCGGGTGTTCTCCAGCGAATCCGCGCGCAAACAACTTGAAGCCATTCTTCACCCGCGCATCCGCGCGCTGTGGCAGGCGCAGATCGAAGGTTGGCGCGCGGAAGGAAGGAAAATTGGCGTGGTGGTGATCCCGCTCCTGTTCGAAACAAATGCCGCAGCGCACTTCGACGCCACTGTGTGCGTGGCGTGCTCGGCGGCGACCCAACGTGAGCGTTTGCTGGCGCGCGGCTGGACAGCGGAACAAATTGAGCAGCGTCTGCCAGCCCAATGGCCCGTCGAGAAAAAGATGGCGCTCGTTGATTTTGTGGTTTGGACGGAAGGCAGTCTGGCCGTTCACGCCGAGCAGTTGGCGCGGATCATTCCGGCGGCTTGAGAACCCGCCTTATTTTTTCATGTCTTTCGCGGCGGCTTCGTGACATAAGGTTTGCACCATGATTCTGACCCACGCGGAACTGGAAAGCCTAATCCAGGCGCAACAGCGCAATCCCCATCACCTGCTCGGCATGCATCCGTTGGGTGACGGCTCGGGCGTGGTGGTGCGCGCCTTCCTGCCGAACGCCGCGAAAGTCGAAGTGGCGGCCACGCACGAAAAAAAACTGCCCCGCTTCAAGCTCGAACGCCTGCACGAGGCCGGTCTCTTTGAGGGCGTTTCCACTGGAGCCAGCCGGGTGTACGCTTATGACCTCGTCATCACCGACCATCAGGGCCGTAAGCACCAACGGCGCGATGGCTATTCGTTTTTTCCGACGCTGGGCGAAAGCGATCTTTACCTTTTCGGGAAAGGCGACGAGCGGCGCATCTACGACAAACTGGGCGCGCAACTCCGCATCATCGACGGCGTGGCGGGTGCCAGCTTCGCCGTCTGGGCACCCAACGCGCAGCGCATCAGTGTCGTCGGCGAATTCAACGGCTGGGACGGGCGCTATCATCCGATGCGATTGCTCGGTGCGTCGGGCGTGTGGGAATTGTTCATTCCGGGCGTCGGCGAAGGAACGCATTACAAATACGAAATCAAAGAGGCGTCCGGCACCATCGCGCTCAAGACCGATCCCTACGGTTATTTTTTCGAGGCTGCGCCCAAGAATGCGTCTATCGTGTGGAACAATCAGAAGTTTACCTGGAGCGACGACGCATGGTTGCAGCAAAGGCGCGCGCTCAATCCGCTCCAGGCCCCGCTCAGTGTGTACGAAGTCCACCTCGGCTCGTGGATGAAGAAGAACGTCGCCGAGTCCCTCAGCTATCGCGAGATTGCCGGGCCACTCGTCGAGTACGTCCAGTTGATGGGCTTCACGCACGTCGAATTTCTGCCGGTCTCGGAACACGCTTACTATCCGTCGTGGGGCTATCAAGTCACCGGCTTTTACTCGCCCACCAGTCGCTACGGCACGCCGGATGATTTTCAGTTTCTCGTCAACGCGCTGCACCTCGGCGGCATCGGCGTGCTGGTCGATTGGGTGCCCGCGCACTTTCCGCGCGACACCTGGGCGCTGGCGCGCTTCGATGGCACGGCGCTCTACGAGCACGAAGACCCGCGCCAGGGCGCGCATCAGGACTGGGGCACACTCATTTTCAATTTCGGCCGCCACGAGGTGAAAAACTTCCTCACTGCCAACGCGCTGTTCTGGTGCGAACGCTTTCACATCGACGGCCTGCGCGTCGATGCCGTCGCCTCCATGCTGTACCTCGACTACTCGCGCAAGGAGGGTGAATGGGTGCCCAACCAATACGGCGGCCGCGAAAACCTGGAAGCCATCGAGTTCTTGAAATGTTTCAACCATCTCGTCCACACCGAATGTCCCGGCGTGCTGACCATCGCCGAGGAATCCACCGCGTGGCCGTTGGTGACGCGCCCGCCCTATCTCGGCGGGCTGGGATTTTCGTTCAAGTGGAACATGGGCTGGATGCACGACACGCTGGGTTACTTCAAGCTCGACCCCGTGTATCGCAAGTATCACCAGAACGAGCTGACGTTCGCGATGCTCTATCATCACAACGAGAATTTTCAGCTCCCGATCTCGCACGATGAAGTGGTGCATGGTAAAGGCTCGTTGCTCGGCAAAATGCCCGGCGACGATTGGCAGAAGTTCGCCAATCTCCGCTCGCTCCTCGCTTATCAATGGCTGTTCCCCGGAAAAAAACTGCTCTTCATGGGTTGCGAATTTGGCCAGGGCCGCGAATGGAGCGAGAACGCCTGCCTCGACTGGTGGCTGCTCGAACACGGCCCGTTCCATCGCGGCGCGCAACGGTTCGTCGCCGACTTGAACAAATTATATCGCGCGACACCGGCGCTCTGGCAGGCGGACTACGATCTCGAAGGTTTCTGCTGGGTGGATTGCTCCGACAACGAGAACAGCGTGCTTTCCTTCGTGCGGCAAAACCGGGATCGCACGAGCCAGGTGCTCGTCGTCCTGAACCTCACGCCGGTGTTGCGGACGAACTATCGCGTCGGGCTGCCGCAAGGCGGCTTCTGGCGCGAGGTCTTGAACAGCGACGCCGACATTTACGGCGGCAGCAACCAGGGCAACCTCGGCGGCAAGCCAGCCCAGGAATACAACGTCCACAACCAGCCGTTCTCGGCGGAGTTCACCCTGCCGCCGATGAGCGCGCTAGTGTTCCAATCCGGGCAATGATGCGATGGTATTCTTGCCGAACTTTGAATCAATAACTATGCAAAAACCCATTTGGAACGGCCCGCCGTCGCCGGAAGAATTTCAACGGCAACTCAGCGAGTTCATGCGCCAGCATTTGCGCGCCGGCGGTGCGCCGGTTTTCGGCAGCGTCGGCGCGTCCGACACACCGGAGAGCCACGAGGCCGAGGCTGAGGAAGACATATTTTCGTTTGCCAAAAAGCCGCGCGAAGTGAAGGCCTACCTTGACCGCTATGTCATCAAGCAGGACGAAGCCAAGAAAGTCATCAGCGTTGCGCTCTGCGACCATTACCACCATGTGCGGCTGGCGTTCGAGGGCAAGGAGCAGCCGAATTACGCCAAGCAAAACATCATCCTCGTCGGCCCCACCGGCGTCGGCAAAACCTACTTGATCCGCAGCGTCGCTGATTTGATCGGTGTGCCGTTCGTGAAGGCGGACGCGACGAAGTTCTCCGAGACCGGCTACGTCGGCGGCGACGTGGAGGACATCGTGCGCGAGTTGTACCGACGCGCGGACAACGATGTGGAGCGCGCGCAATACGGCATCATTTGCATCGACGAGATCGACAAGATCGCCGCCACGAACCACACCTCCGGTCGCGACGTGAGCGGGCGCGGGGTGCAGACCAATCTGCTCAAGCTGATGGAGGAAACCGAAGTCCCCGCGCGCTCGCCCAACGACCTCGCGGGACAAATCCAGGCGATGATGGAAATGCAGCAGCGCGGCGGTGGTCGCAAAGGGCCGGGCACCATCAACACAAAACACATTCTCTTCATCGTCAGCGGCGCGTTCGATGGTCTGGAAAAAATCATCCGCAAACGGCTGCGCGACGCGACCATCGGTTTTGCCGCCAAGGCGCGGGATGATTCCGACACGGAAAAATGTCTCGACCACGTGCAGACGCGCGATTTCATCGACTTCGGTTTCGAGCCGGAATTCATTGGCCGCCTGCCGGTGCGGGTGATCTGCCAGCCGCTGGCCGTGGACGATCTGTTCACCATTTTGAAAACCTCCGAGGGCAGCATCATCCGCCAATACGAGCAGGACTTCGCGGCCTACGGCATTGAGGTGCTTTTCAAGGACGACGGCTTGCGACGCATCGCGGAACTGGCCGGTGACGAGAAAACCGGCGCGCGCGGATTGATGACCGTATGTGAGCGCATCTTCCGCGACTTCAAATTTGAACTGCCTTCAACGCCGGTGAAACGGTTCGTCGTCACGCGCGAACTGGTGGATCATCCACCGGTCGCGCTGACGCAACTCCTCGCCGAACACGAAAATGAAGAGCGCGTGGTGATGCGCCAACTGGTGCATGACTTCGCCGCGCGTTTTCAGGAAAGCCACGGCCTCGCGCTGAAATTCACCGACGCGGCGGCGGACCGGCTGGTGGGTTTTGCGCTGGAGCAGCAATTGCCGGTGCGCGATCTGTGCGCGGCGAAGTTCAAGGATTTTCAATTCGGCCTGAAACTCATTTCCCAAAACACCGGACAAACCGAGTTCACGATTGATGGTGACGCCGTGGACGCACCGGAGAAAGTTTTGAGCGAATGGGTGGTGGCGAGCTATCGCGGCACGGAAATCAAGCCGGAATAGTACGGGTCGCCCGGCTTACTCGGCGGCGAACGACTCAAGCGAAAGTGTGGAACCAATCTTCCGCACTTTTCTCGAATATGGCCGCGCCCCCGCCGTCAGCAGAAGAGACAATTTTTCGCGGTGGTGGCAATGAAATCCAGAGGCCCGGTCGAAAATCGACGGACAAGCTTTTCGCTGCGGTGCAAAAAATCGCCCGGCGTGCCGAAAGGTTTTGACCATTCGGCGGGCGGACGGTACACCCTTTCCACCGAATCGAGCATTCGGTTCCAGAGTGATTATTAATGAGCGCGCCCTTACATTTTTTCGCCAACGCGGCCAGTCAGTCCGAGATTCTTTACATCATCAGCCGGGCCACGATTGAGGGGAAAGTCATCATTGCCGTCCTGGCGGTCTTCTCGGTGTTCGCCTGGTCGGTGATGGCCTCGAAGGCGTGGCAAATGCGCCAGGCCAAGAAACTCAACCAATATTTCGACACCGAATTTCGCGGGCAACAGAACGTCCTCGGCATCTTCGACCGCCGGGTGCAGGTGGAGGGTTGTCCGCTGTTTACCGTCTATCAAGCGGGCTGCCTGGAACTGGACACGCGGCTGAAGACCGCGACCGGGGATGGGCGAAAAAAATTCGTCTCGTTGAAATCGATGGAACATGTGAAACGCACGCTGGAAGGCGCGGTGGCGCGGGAGTCGTTGAAGCTCGAATCGGGCTTGATCATGCTCGCGATCGCCGTGAGCGGCGCGCCGTTCCTCGGATTACTCGGCACGGTGTGGGGCGTGATGAGCACCTTCGGCGCAATTGCCCAGCAGGGCAATGCCAGCCTTGCCACGATGGCCCCCGGCGTCTCCGCCGCGCTGGTCACGACCGTCGCCGGCCTGCTCGTGGCCATCCCGTCGATGTTCGGCTACAACTGGCTCGTCCATAATTTGCGCGTGCTGACGGTGGAACTGGACAACTTCGCCCAGGAACTCGTGTCGAACATGGAAACCGAATACCTCAAGGAAGAGGACACCGAGTAACATGAGACGCTTTTCCCAGCGCGGTTCCTTGGTGACGTTGAGCGAAATCAACATCACGCCCCTGCTCGACCTCGCGTTCGTGCTGCTGATCATTTTCGTCATCACCACGCCGTTGCTGGAGCAGGGCATGGAGTTGAAACTCGCCAAGGGCGGCAACCCGGACAAACCGATTGTCAAAAGCGACGTGCATACGGTCGAGGTGAACGCCCAGGGGATTTATCAACTGGATCGACGGCAGTTGACCATCGAACAGATCGAGCGCGAACTGGTGAATGCTTTTCGCGACAATCCGAACATGGTGGTCTATATTCGAGCCGACGAAAATGGGTTCAACAAACATCTCTACGCCGTCATTGACCGCTGCCAGCGCAACGGCATCACCCGTTTTTCCCTGCGCACCGAACCGACGCGTTGACCGATGAACCGGGTGCAAAAAAAATGTCTGATTGCCTCCACCGGCCTGCACGGGCTGTTGGTGGCGGTCATACTGTTCGGTGCCGCCTTTTTCACCGGCAAGGACAAGCTGGATAAATCACCGACGGTCGAATTCATTACACTCGACGCCAAATTGATTGACGGTCTTACTTCCGGCGGCGGCAATCCAAAAGCCAAGCCGACTGCGGCAATCGCCGCGCCCGCGCCCGCTCCGGCTCCGGCTCCAATCCCAAAAACCGAGGTGGTTCCGCCGACTCCGAAGCCGAAAGCCGAACCGGTCAAAGAGAAGCCCGTTACGCCGAAGGTCGAAAAGAAAGAAGTCGTGAAGGAACCGGTCATCAAAGACGACAAGGGTTTGGAGCCGATCGTAAAGAAGGAGAAGAAGAAAAACGAAATCAAGGTTGACCCCAAGAATCTGGTCGTGCGGAACGACGCCGACGCCAAACAGCGGGCCGACGCGGCAAAGAAAAAAGCGAAGCAGGATAAAGACGCGCGCGAATTTGCCGACGCGCAGCGTCAGGCGCAAATGGCCAATGCGACGCGGTTGAAAGGCGCGCTAACGAAAATTCAAAGTGGTCTTTCCACGGGCACGGACATTGAGCAATTCGGGCCGGGGGGCGAGGCGTTTGCCGATTACAGCCAGTTCGTGAAAAAAGTTTATGACGAGGCGTGGATCGCGCCGGGCGACGGGGCCGATGACTCCGCCACCGTGCAGGTCAAAGTCACAATTGCCCGCGCTGGACAGGTGGTTTCCGCCGAGATCGTCAAGCGTTCCGGCAGCGCGGTGATGGACAATTCCATCGATCGTGTCCTAAAGCGTGTCCGTTTTGTTGCGCCGTTTCCCGAAGGCGCGAAGGATGCGGAACGGACCTTTGTCATCAACTTTAATCTCAAAGCGAAACGTTTATCTGGATGAAAAAATTAACTCTGCCACTCACCAGCCTGCTCACGATCACCCTGCTCCTCGGTGCCCCGCAAAATTCCCGGGCGCAATCCGAAGTGATCGAAATCGTTAAGCCGGGCGGCGCGATCCTACCCATCCCCATCACGCTCGACGGCTTCACGGGCGAGGTGCAGAGCACGCTCAAGTTTGATCTGGAGATTGCCGGCTTCGAGATTGTGTCCGCCGAGAAGGCGCAATATCTGATCAATGGTTCCAACGCCGCCCAAGTGGAATGCCGCGTGACGGATCGCATCAGCAAGGCGTCATTGCTGGCCAAGGCCTTCACCGGCAGCGCGCCGCGTTATCTCGCCCACACGCTGGCGGATGAAATTGTCCTGACGTTGACGCGCAAGCCGGGCGTGGCGCGGACGAAGATCGCCTTCAAGCGTGACACCGGCAAGAACAGCGAGATTTACCTTTCCGATTACGACGGCCACAACGCCATCGCCGTCACGGAGGACAACACAATTGTCGCCGCGCCGTGCTGGGTGCCGGGGCAGTTCAAACTTTATTACACGTCCTACAAGGGCGCGATGGAGTATGCGCGCGTCTATGCGCACGACTTGAAGTCGGGCGTGCGCCAGATGATCGCCGGCCATTCCGGCATGAACAGCAGCGCATCGGTGTCGCCGGATGGCACGCGCATCGCGCTGATCCTCAGCAAGAGCGGCAGCCCGGATGTGTGGGTGTGCGATGCCGACGGCAAGAATCTGAAGCAGCTCACCACCACGAAGGAAGAGGAGTCCTCGCCGTGCTGGTCGCCGGACGGGAGGACGATTTGTTTTTCCTCGCGGGCCAGCGGCATTTCGGCGCTCTACACCGTGCCGGCGGACGGCGGGAAGATGAGCAAACTGATGACGGCGGGAGTCGCCAACGCCACCGAACCAGACTGGTCGCCCGATGGAAAACAAATCGTTTTCACCACGCAACGGGGCGGTTTTGAAATCTGTGTGGTGCCGGCGGGCGGCGGCGAAGCGAAGACGCTGGTGGCGGGCGAAGACCCGTCGTGGGCGGCCAATTCGCGCACCGTGGTGTTCGCGCGCAGAAAAAATCACGTTCGTACCTTGTCTTTGCTTGACGTGCCCACGAAACGGGTCAAGGATATTGGTCAAAATTTGGGGGGCTGTTCGCAGCCTTGTTGGGCCAGATAACGCCTCCCTCTGTTCATTCACTATCAATTATTACGATCATGAAACGCTCACTTATTTTTAATTTTATTCTTTTGGGATTGGTTCTGGCCATTGGTGCCACGGGGTGCAGACACAAAGTTCAAAAAGGAGTCACGTCAATTCCCGGCCAAAAAGGGGGGGGGGTAAAGGATCCCGGTGACATTGACAAAACTCCGGTCGATACAACTGGCGGCGGGATAAAAGTTCCGCCGGAGGTGCCCACCGTAACTACTGGCAAAACGCTAGACACCGATTTGCCGAACGCCGATTTACTTTTTGGCATGATTCCGGATGCGGCGAAGTTCAAGGCGAACACCGCCTATTTTGATTACGACCGCGCGGTGGTGAAGGCTTCGGAGCGAGTGAAGATTGAAGAGGTGGCGGTGTATCTCAAGGGCGCGTTGGATCACAAACTGATGATTGACGGGCATTGCGACGAGCGCGGCACTGAAGAATACAATCGCTCGCTGAGCGAAAAACGCGCACTGGCGTTGCGTGAGTATCTGGTCAAGCTGGGCATCGCCGGTGACCGGGTGTACACCCGCCCGTTTGGCGAGGATCGTCCCGCCTTGGAAGGCCACGACGAAGCAGCGTGGTCCAAGAACCGCCGGGGCGAATTCATCCTCCTCAAGCCCAAACCGTCCGCCAATTAGCCTGCGGCAATAATCGGGATTGGGGCTTTACTAATGGGGTTGCCCGACTTACGTTCCGGGCAGAAAGAGAATTTTTATGAACACAATGTTTGCAATGCTGGGCTTGAGTGGCGGCGAGTTGATCTTGATCGCCGTGGTCGCCTTGGTTCTGTTTGGAGCCAACAAAATCCCGACCTTTATGAAAGGCCTGGGGCAGGGCATCAAAGAGTTCAAGAAAGCCTCCGGCGACGTGCAAAACGAGCTGGAACGCGCGATGCACGAAGAACCGCCGCGTCGCCCGGCACCGCCCGCGACGCCTGAGAATCCGCCGTCCGTCGCCGGGACGCCACCGCAATCCTCCGTCCCCAAGGCTTAATCTGATCCTCAGCGGGTTCTCCCATGGCCAACCAGCCCGATGAGGCGCGCCCCCCAACCCCGGACGAAGGCGGGACTCCCAAGCCTCCCGAATCGGTAACGCCGCCCGCCGCGCCGGTGGCGAGGACAAGCGAAGAGAATTTAGCAGCGGCTCCAATCCCGGCGGAAGCAGTGTCCCCTGAGGCTCCCGTTGTTCCACCGCCATCGGCAGAAATTTCAGCTACCCCCACGGCTCAACCCACTCACGAATCCGCTGTGCCGGAGGTTCACGCTGGCGAGTCGGGTTCCGCTCCGATTGCTTCGCACGGAACCGATCCGTATCACGAGCCGCACCATGACTCTTATCACGAGCTGGGTGCGCATCACGACGAGCAGGGTCATTATCACGGCGGCGGTGGGTATCACGATGAACACGGCCATTATCATGCCGACGGCGGCGGGCATCATTCCGGCGGCGGATTGGTTTCGTCCGGCGGGTTGCCACCCGAACCGGAGGATCCGTTGCTGGAACCAGCGGAAGAAGGCGGCGGACCGATAAAGACTTTCCTGGAGCACCTCGAAGATTTCCGCTGGCTCGTCATCAAGTGCGCCACGACGATCATGGTGCTGATGACGGTTTGCCTGTTGGGGGCGAACCACCTGGTCGAGATCATGAAATGGCCCTTGAAGCGGGCGGCCCAGATCGTCACCGATCAACGGCAATACATCTCCGTCGAATTTGGCCCCAAGCAGGTCTTCTTTTTTCGCACCACCAACAACGCCGTCGTTCCTGGTTTCCTCTTGCCCACCAACCGGTATGTGGAACTGGAGTTCGCGCCGGTCACGATCACGAACAGCACCTCGACGAACATTTTGCTTGGCCTGAATTTGCGCAAGGTCGCGGACAAGCTTCCGCCGGACCACGAGATGCCTCTGGTTTATCCAACCCCGCAGGCTCCATTCTTTGCGTCGCTCAAGATTGCGTTTTTCGCCGGCTTGCTGCTCTCACTGCCCGTGGTCATCTACCACATTCTGAAGTTCATTTTCCCGGCGCTGAAGCCACGGGAGTTGAACTATCTGAAGAAGGCGATTTATCCGGCGACGTTGCTCTTCATCACGGGCATCTCGCTGTGCTACTTCATCATCATGCCGATCGCGCTCAAGGCGGCGGAGCAATACTCGAACTGGATGGGCGTGGAGATGCTGTTCTGGCACGCGGACGACTACTTCAGCTTTTGCACGAAGTTCATGCTCGGCATGGGGCTGGGCTTCGAGATGCCGGTCATTCTGCTGGCGTTGGTGAAGATCGGCCTGTTGGATTACAAGAAGCTCGCCGGCTTCCGTCGCTACATGATCCTCATCAACCTGATCCTTGGCGCGCTGCTCACCACGCCGGAGGTGCTCACGCAAGTGATGATGTTCTTCCCCCTGCAATTGCTTTACGAAATCACGATCTGGATCGCCTGGTATTGGGAGCAGCCCGACCGCGCCTTTGCCCGGCGGCGTGCCGTGGGTGTCGTGATCGCCCTGATTCTTGGCCTGGTGCTGCTCGGTTTCGGCATCCAATACGGCTGGCCGTGGCTGCGGCAGATCATGAACCATCCGTAAGCCGGGACGAAGAAAATCGCTTTACAATCGGGCCAGCGGCGTTAGGCTCGCCCTGTATTTAACACTTATGCGCATTGCCAATTTTCTTTCGGCGACTTTGTGTGGTCTGGTGTTGCTGGGTGCCGGTTGCTCCGGCCCGTCGCATAAACTGGGTCGGGGCATTAACAACATGACCGAGTTCGTGCGCATGGGCGATCTGCGCCGTTCCATGGAACAGACTGCCATCTGGGAAGGGCCGGACGTGGCCTACGCCGCGGGTTTCCTTCAAGGCATGAACCGCAGCTTCATGCGGACGTTGATCGGTGTCACCGAAGTCGTGACCTTCGCCATCCCCACCCCCACTTATGATGCCTGGTATATTTCCAAAAACCGGGGTGTTCCCGATTACTATATGGGCGGCCCGCTGCGCAGTGACCAGACGTTCTCGCTGAACTTCATGACGGTCAATCCGGTGTATCCCCAGAATTACGCGCCGGGAATTTTGGCGGACTCCATTTTTGCAACGGACACAGCCCTGGGCTTCAGCGGCGGCGACATTGCGCCCTTTATTCCCGGCAGCCGGTTTCATATTTTCGACCATTGATCGCACCTGCTTTTTCGGCGCCAACATTTCGGTGTTGGCGCCTTTTTGTTGGATGAGCCTCGAACGAACCTCGCCCTGCAAAGTCAACCTTCTGCTGAACATCCTCGGCAAGCGGGCCGACGGCTTTCACGAACTGGAAACCGTGATGCAACCGGTGGGGATTTGTGATCGCCTGAGCTTTGCGCGTCAAGCGGTCGGCATCCAGCTCACTTGCGATCATCCCGGATTACCCGTCGATGCTGGCAATCTGGTTCACCGCGCCGCCGCTGCATTTTTGCAGGTGGCAAAAATCACCGAAGGCGTCCGCATTCGCTTAGAAAAGAAAATCCCCCTGGCCGCCGGCCTTGGAGGCGGCAGCGGTAACGCCGCCGTCACATTGCTTGGTTTGAATGAATTGTTCGGCCAGCCTTTGTCTGCTGGTCAACTGGAGCAGATCGCCGCCTCGCTTGGCTCGGACATTCCCTTTTTTTTGCAGACGCATCCGGCCTTGGCGACCGGAAGGGGCGAGCGCATCCAGCCATTGTTTTTTTTCCCGGCCTTGCGCGGCGCGTTCCTCGTGCTGGTTCATCCCGGTTTCGGCATTTCAACCGCCTGGGCCTACCAGCAACTCGCTAAACATCCCGCCGCCTTGAACGGCCAGCCAGGCCGGGCACGGCAACTCATCAAGCTGTTGCAAGGCGACGATCTCGTGACGGCGGGCGCGGCGTTTTACAATTCGCTCGAAGCACCGGCGCTGCCGAAATATCCGCTGCTCGCCTTGTATCAGGAGTTCTTTTGCGCCCACGGCGCGGCGGCCACGCTGATGTCCGGCAGCGGTTCGACCACCTTTGCGCTCATCCGGGGACAGCCGGCCGCCGAACAATTGGCGGAAAAATTCAAAGGAAAATTTGGCGACCGCAACTGGCTCGCCGTGGTGCCGCTGTGATTTTTCAGACCGCAACACCGCGTGAGCAAATGCAGAGTGATTCCGCAAAAATTCCCTTTGCACTGGGCGCGTCAGAAAGCTAGTTTCTCCCCGCTTGTCCGATGGTGTAATGGTAGCACAAGGCCCTTTGGAGGCCTTTGTCATGGTTCGAATCCATGTCGGACAGCCAATTTTACTGATTAAATCGATAAGAATGAGGTTTACCGCACAGATTTCGCACAGAATTCGCAAGAATCCGGGGCCAACGTGAAATTCCCTAAAACCATCCGGCATCGCAAGGCTGAGGTCACCATCTACGTTCGGCGTCGGAATAGTTCACTTCGAGATGTTTAACGCACCGCTTGGCGAACCGGCGGGAACCGTCCCAGCGCAATTCGAGTTCGGATTTCATCCGACGGACCATGACGGCCTCCAACTGGGTGCGGTTGGGCCGGACGGCGCGGACGAAGCGCTGGTTGTCGAGGAGTTCAAGCAATGCAGAAAAGCTTTCGCTGTAACCGTTGTGGGGCGTCGCCGATAGAAAGAGTTTGTGCTCGAAGTAAGGGGAGAGCCTGCGGATGGCCGTGGTGCGCTGGGAGTCGGTGGCGTATTTGCCGCGGCCTGACGGGGCGACATTGTGCGCTTCGTCCACGATCAGGAGATCGTAGGGCTGCGGGTAGGCGGGTTGGTCACCGGCGGGCAACGTCTCGCAAAACAGACGCATGGGACGTTCGCGCTTGAGGAAATCGATGGACGTGATTAACCGGGGGAAATGCGCCCAGGGATTAACATGGATTCCGCGGCGGCGGCGGAGATCGGCGAGGAGGGCGCTGTCCACGATCCGAAATTCCAAACCGAATTTGTCGCGCATCTCTTCCTTCCATTGCACTTGAATCGAGGACGGGCAGACGATGAGGATGCTACGGGCGCGATGGCGCAGGATGAGTTCCTGCATGACGAGGCCGGCTTCGATGGTCTTGCCCAAGCCGACATCATCTGCGATCAGGAGATTCACCCGCGGCATCGATAGGGTGCAAACGACGGGGTCGAGTTGGTAATCGTCCACTTCCACGCCGCTACGGAAAGGGGCCTGGAGTGCCTTGTCGTCGGCACTGGAAACCGATCCCCACGCGACGGCGTAGAGGAAGGCGTCGAACACGCGGGGTGGGTCGAAATTATTCAGCGCCGGTAATTGGGCGTTTTCCAGGCAGGCGACGCCGGGTTCGAGTTCCCAAACGATGGGAAGTTCCTCACCCAGCCCTTCGTCCTCCACCGACGATAAACGCAGCAAGTGCTGGCGTTGGAACGGTTGATTGATCGTGGCTGGGAGCGGCGGCGTGGACGTTTGGATTTCGCTGACGACAAAGGGGCGTTGTCGCACAATCACAATCCCGCCTGGTTCAGGTAGCGATGGCATCAGATATTGTTGCGCCCTGCCACGTTGGTGGCCTCCACATTATCCATTCACAAATTAGCCCAGACCGAAATCAGTGAATCGGTCCACGCCCGGACCCGGATTCAAAGGTTTTAGGCGGCAAACGCTCGTTTTGCTCTCCAATTGGAACGCAATTACTTCGTTCTCCGGGCTCGGCTGAGGGCGGATTGTGGCAGTGGTTCGACTGGGACGCCAGCAACAATGCTCAACAAATCAAAAAAACCACGAAAGCGCCGGTACATCAATGTGCGGACGAAAGGCAACGCCCTGAAAACATCGCTTCCGTTGATCACCTCCGTCTAATCGGCAGGTGCTTTGGCCCCTTTATTACCCTTTACCCTTTCGTGCCGTTCGTCAGACTTTGGATGGAGTCAGGGCGGTAGGGCCGCGACTGGGGCCAACAATGAAACTCAACAAAGGGTTTCACTCCGGACCGCATCAGCGTAAGGTCTCGGCAAATGAACCCGACGCAAAAGCCATGCTTCCGGAATCGCCCGGCGTCAGGCTGTCCGCCGCTTCCACCATGCGCCTCGCCTCAGTTCTGACGCCGCTAAACGACTACCACCTCACGCTCGCCGCACAGTGCGGCGTGGAGGACATCACGGTGCGCTATCCCGGCCCGGACTTGGAATCGTTGCTGTGCCTGAAACGTCAAATCGAATCGCACGGACTCCGGCTCGCCATTGTCGAAGGCTATCTGCCCATCGAACATCTCAAACTGGGATGCGATCACGATGGCTCGGAACTGGCCGCGATGAAGACGCTCATCCGGCATCTCGGCCAGGCGGGCGTGCCCATCCTCTGCTACAACTTCATGGCCGGCACCGATTGGGTGCGTACCCGCTTGGACGCTCCGGAACGCGGCGGTGCGAAGGTGACGGGTTTTGATTTGCGCGAGGCGCAGCGGGCCATGTCGTTGAGCGCCACGGCCGGCACGATCGCCGCGCAACGAATCACTGCGGAGGAACTTTGGACAAACCTGGAGCGGCTGTTGCGCGAGTTGGTTCCGGTCGCCGAGGAAGCCGGCGTGTTTCTCGCCATGCATCCGGACGATCCGCCACTGCCGGAGTTCCAGGGCAAGGCACGCATCATGAATTCAGTCGAGAATTTCGAGCGCCTCGTGCGGCTCGTGCCCAGCGCGCACAACGGCATCTGCTTTTGCCAGGGCACCTTCGCGGCGATGGGCGTGGACATTCCCGCGACCATCCGCCGGCTCGGACCGCACATTCGCTACGTCCACTTCCGCGATGTGCGCGGTACCGGACCGGCACAGTTCGTCGAGACGTTCCATGACAACGGCCCGACCGACATGGTCGCCGCGATGGCCGCGTATCGTGAGGTCGGCTTCCGCGGCCCGCTGCGGCCCGATCATGTGCCGCAACTCATCGGCGAGGAGCAAGGCGAGCCGGGTTACACCATGTTGGGCCGCCTCTTCGCCTACGGCTTCATGCGGGGACTGATGCAGGCGGCGGAGAAATTCGTGCCAGATCCCAAGCGATAGCAGGAGACGCGCCGCTCAAGCCAACACCCATCATGTCAGCCACTGCACCCACCAACGTCCGCCATCGCATCATCGCCGTGAGCATGCTGATGGCGTTCATTCTTTACCTTGATCGCATTTGTCTGGCCGAGATCGTGAAGTCCGCTTCCTTCGCGACCGATGTGCCGCTCACCAAAGAAGAGATTGGGAGTATTCTCGGGGCGTTCTTCTTCTCCTATGCGCTGTTCCAGGTTCCCACGGGCTGGGCCAGCGACCGCTTCGGCGCACGCAAGATGCTCACGGGCTACATCGTGCTGTGGTCCCTTTTCACCGGGTTGACCGGCTTCATGTCCAGCTTCACCAGTCTGCTCGTGATGCGCCTGCTGTGCGGGGCGGCGGAAGCCGGCGCGTATCCCACTTGCGGCGCGGTCATCCGCCGCTGGATGCCGCTTGCGTCGCGCGCCAAGTCCAGCGCCCTGGTGGCGTTCGGGGGACGCATGGGCGGGACGCTCGCCCCGTTTCTGACGGCTTGGATGGTAATCCAACTCGGCCATTGGCGGCGACCGCTGTGGATTGATGGTGCCGTCGGATTGATCATCGCGGCCATCTATTGGCGCGTCGTGCGCAACAGCCCGGAGGAACATTCCGATTGCAACGAGGCTGAGCGCGCGCTCATTGGGAAGCCGCCCGTTGAGCCGCCCATTCCCACGAGTGAATTCCTCGGGATGCTCGGTGCCTTCTGTCGCTGCCGCAACCTCTGGCTCAACGCCGTCGGGCAGCTTTGCACCAACATCGGCTGGGCGTTCCTCATCACCTGGCTGCCGACGTATCTCAAGGAACAGCAACACGTCGAAGACGTCACCGGCGGGTTCATGGTCACCGTGGTGATCGCGTTCGGCATGCCGGGCCAACTCGTCGGCGGCTGGGTGGCGGACCTGTGCGTGCGGCGCTTCGGGCTCCGTTGGGGCCGCGTCCTGCCGATGTTTGTCGGGGGATGGCTGGGCGGATCCGCCTATCTCGTCTGCCTCGGCATGGATTCCGCGTGGGGCGTCGTCGCCTGCTGTTGCGTCGTCTCATTCGCCGTGGATCTGGGGAACCCGGCCACCTGGGCGTTTATGCAGGACATCGGCGGGCGCGCCACGGCGGCCGCCTTCGGCTGGGGCAATATGTGGGGCAACTTCGGTGCCGCCACGATCGCCAAGCTCGTCCCCCTGCTGCTGGTATTGGGCAAGAGCGGAGGAACCGGACAGCGCAACGTTTTCCTGGTCTGCGCCGGCGCGCTGTTCCTCTACGGCTTGATCTCGCTCGGGCTTGATGCCACAAAGCCGGTGCTGAAGCCGGCCACATCGCGAGCCTAAGCTTGGCGACTCTAACCGTCGCCATTTGGAAGCAAATTGTCGGCTGGTTGCAAGGAGTCTATTTGCTGAGGGAAGCCGTTCCACGCTTTACGGGCAGGCGTTTGCTGGTAATGCCGATCTACCCTGCGAATCTGATAATGTTTCTCCAAACTACTCTTGGCGGCGTTCCCACCGGCGGACTGGGCCGAGATGCGCGTGCGCCAGCGTAACGGCAGGCCGTGAACGCGCAGCCGATAGCCAATCTATTCAAGACGATGGGCGGCGGCGTGAGCGCGTCGAGGTTCGCAGCGTCGGCGAAAAACGGAAATATCTTCTCCGGCGGCAGCGGCAGCCAGAGTTCGGATTGGAATTCACGGACGTGCATTCGCTTGATTTGTAGGTTAAATGTACTGACACAAGTTCTTGACAGAGTCCAGAACTCGATTGAATCTAACAGCTTGACTGACGCAGCCGAACTTCTTCGCCAAAATGGCGTCGCGATTACGGCCCAACGTCTGGCCGTGCTGCGAGCGGTTTCGGACCGGCCCCACGGCACGGCGGACGTCATCGCTGCGGAGGTTCGCGACAAGATTGGTGTTATCTCGCGGCAGGCGGTTTACGACGCCCTCGGGTTGCTGGCCAGGAAAGGCCTCATCCGGCGCATTCAGCCGGCCGGGTCGCCGGCCCTCTACGAGGATCGGGTCGGTGACGAACATCACCACGTGATCTGTCGCACCTGTGGAAAAACGGCTGATGTCGATTGCGCCGTCGGCAAAACACCCTGCCTGATCGCCGCCGACGCCGCAGGGTTCCAGATCGATGAGGCGGAGGTAATCTATTGGGGCACCTGTCCCGATTGTCGCGCTGCGACCTGACGTGGAGCCCGGTTCAAATCAAACTTTCCATTCAACTCAACCTGAAACTATATGAATGATAATACAACCGCGGGCAAATGCCCCTTCAACCACACCGCCGGCGGCGGCACCTCGAACCAGGACTGGTGGCCGAACCAGTTGAAGGTCGAGCTCCTGCACCAGCATTCCTCCAAGTCCGATCCTATGAGCGCGGACTTCGACTACGCCAAGGAATTCAAGAGCCTCGACCTGTCGGCGCTGAAGAAAGATCTCGCGGCGCTGATGACCGACTCGCAGGACTGGTGGCCGGCGGACTTCGGCCACTACGGACCGTTGTTCATTCGCATGGCGTGGCACAGCGCCGGCACCTACCGTACCGGTGACGGTCGTGGCGGCGGCGGTCGCGGGCAGCAGCGTTTCGCACCGCTCAACAGCTGGCCAGACAACGTCAGCCTCGACAAGGCGCGCCGGCTCCTCTGGCCGATCAAGCAGAAGTATGGGCGGAAAATTTCGTGGGCCGACCTGATGATCCTCACGGGCAACGTCGCCTTGGAAACGATGGGTTTCAAGACGTTTGGATTCGCCGGCGGACGTGAAGACACCTGGGAGCCGGATCACGACGTTTATTGGGGCAGGGAGATGAAGTGGCTGGATGACAAACGCTATTCCGGCGACCGGGATCTCGAGAACCCGCTCGCTGCCGTGCAAATGGGGCTGATCTACGTCAACCCACAAGGCCCGAACGGGAACCCTGATCCGGTGGCGGCGGCGCGCGACATCCGCGAAACCTTCGCCCGCATGGCGATGAACGACGAGGAGACGGTGGCACTCATCGCCGGTGGCCACAGCTTCGGCAAGACTCACGGCGCCGGTCCTGCGACGCATGTGGGGCCTGAGCCGGAAGCCGCCGGCCTCGAAGCGCAGGGCATGGGCTGGAAGAGCAGTTTCGGCACGGGCAAGGGCGGCGACGCGATCACCAGCGGCCTCGAAGTCACCTGGACCACGACGCCCACGAAGTGGAGCAACAACTTTTTCGAGAACCTGTTCGGCTACGAATGGGAACTGACGAAGAGCCCGGCTGGCGCGCATCAATGGACGCCGAAGAACAGCGCCGGCACCGGCACCGTGCCGCAGGCGCATGATGCCTCGAAGCGGATCGCGCCTTCCATGCTCACCACGGACCTCTCCCTGAGGTTCGATCCCGCCTACGAGAAAATCTCACGGCGCTTCCTGAAAAATCCGAAGCAGTTCGCCGACGCGTTCGCCCGGGCCTGGTTCAAGCTGACGCACCGCGACATGGGCCCGCGCGCCCGGTATCTCGGCTCGGAGGTTCCTGCGGAAGTCCTCCTCTGGCAGGACCCGATCCCGACGGTGAATCACAAACTCATCGGTGCGCAGGACATCGCCTCCCTGAAGGGCAAAATTCTGGCGTCCGGCCTGTCCGTCTCACAGCTGGTTTCCACCGCCTGGGCCTCGGCGTCCACCTTCCGTGGTTCCGACCAGCGCGGCGGCGCAAACGGCGCGCGCATTCGTCTGGCACCGCAGAAGGATTGGGCAGTCAACCAGCCGAAGCAACTGGCGGAAGTGCTCAAGGCCCTCGGGGGTATCCAGGGCGCGTTCAACAAGACGGCCAAAGGCGGCAAGCAGGTCTCGCTCGCCGACGCGATCGTGCTCGGCGGTTGCGCCGGCATTGAGCAGGCGGCGAAGAACGCCGGCCACAAGGTCACGGTCCCGTTCACGCCGGGACGCATGGACGCCTCGCAGAAGCAGACCGACGCGGCCTCCTTCGCCTTCCTCGAACCCATCGCGGATGGCTTCCGCAATTACCTCAAGGGCAAATACACCGTGCCGGCCGAGGCGCTGCTGATCGACAAGGCGCAATTGCTGACCCTGACCTCGCCCGAAATGACGGCGCTCGTGGGCGGCATGCGCGTCTTGAAGACCAATGCCGGAGCGGTGCAGCACGGTGTCTTCACCAAGCGGCCCGAGGCGCTGACCAACGACTTCTTCGTGAACCTGCTCGACATGGGCACGGAGTGGATGCCGACCTCAAAAGACGCCGACGTTTTCGAAGGACGCGATCGCAAGACGGGCACCGTCCAGTGGACCGGCACGCGGGTCGATTTGGTCTTCGGCTCAGACTCCCAGCTCCGCGCCCTGGCGGAGGTTTACGGAAGTTCGGATGCGGAAAAGAAGTTCGTGCAAGACTTCATCGCGGCGTGGACCAAGGTGATGAACCTGGATCGCTTCGACCTCGCGTGATCTCTGAACTTTAGTCGATCGAACCACCGCCTGCCGGCTGGCCTCGCGGTTAATGGAGGCCAGCAGGCAGGATGGGATTTCGTGGCGCGGGAAGGTCAAGGTCTCATCGCCCACGCGCATGCGGCCCGTGCCTTCCAGCACGAAATATAACTCCTCCGCTGGGATGTGCTTGTGCAGCGGTACCAACAAGCTGGCATGGCAACAAGCATCCGCTCTCACGCGTTTCTCGAACTCGCCGACTGGCATTCAGTCCGATTCTTTCTCGAACGCGAACGTGAGCAACGAAGCAAGCGGCGGTTGCAAAGGCGGGAGATTTTTCCCGGCGATATTTATCTGTTTCTTTCCGCTGACCTGGCAATGCCCCTGATCCACCGTCATATACACCTTTTTGCACATATTCGGGACGGCGCGAAACGTACCAGCGGCGCCGGCAAACTTTGCATTCAATTCCGCGGCTGTTTGACTTGCGTTTACAGCGCTGGCTTGAGCTCCACCCAGCAAAATGAGTGACATGAATACGAGACGAAGAGGGGTGGATTTCAGATAGGTTTCCTGTTGGATTGGCTCCCTTCGAGCCGATTGGCAAGACCGCGCAGGGGCGACATAACGCGGCAGAGTTTTTTTTTAGGATTCCAACTTCCCCGATGGCATGGATGAATTTGACGCAGTCGACGGCACTGCGTGAGGCTCCGGCCTTCCCACTGACTTGGATAACAAGGAAAACGGTTGGCAATGGAGAAGTGTGGCCCTACGAAAATAAAGTGGTGTGGCCCGACTCCAGCGGCGGGCGGATATTCAGACTCTGGTGGGTTCGCCGTGAAGTTCCGATGGTTGCCGAAACCAAGCCGGAAAGCGGGTCGTTCGCCAAGAGTTGCGGCCACACATTATATAGCATTTCATATTTACATTGGCACATAGGCTGATAAGGTAGCGGGCATGAAAGCCTATACTTTGGAATTACGCGAACGGGTGGTGCGGTTCATTCAGAACGGTGGTTCCAAAG
>JBKJSC010000234.1:0-23561 GCA_046593035.1 Limisphaerales bacterium
AACCGGACGTGGCTGAGTGACGAAGCGTCCATGCACGAATACCAGAATCTCAAGCTTTGGATGCGCAAAGCGTTGCGCGCCAAACCGAGATGGTGGAAGCCAACCTTCGCCTGGTTATTTCCATTGCCAAGAAATACACCAACCGCGGCCTCTCCTTCCTCGATCTGATCCAGGAAGGCAACATGGGCCTGATGAAAGCGGTCGAGAAATTCGAGTATCGTCGCGGCTACAAGTTTTCCACCTACGCGACGTGGTGGATTCGCCAGGCCATTACCCGCAGCATCGCTGACCAAGCGCGGACGATTCGTATTCCCGTCCACATGATCGAAACGATTAACAAGCTCATGCGCGTGCAGAAGCAGTTGATCCAGGATTTCGGCCGCGAAGCCACGCCGGAGGAAATCGCCGACGAAATGCAGATGCCCGTCGAGCGCGTGCGCGCCGTGCTCAAGATGGCGCAGCAGCCCATCTCGCTACAGTCACCCGTGGGCGACAGCGAGGACACGAACTTCGGCGACTTCATTGAGGACAAGGCGGCGGAAAATCCTTCCGACATGACCAGCTACAGTTTGTTGAAAGACAAACTGGGCGACGTGTTGACCAGCTTGACGGAGCGAGAACGTAAAGTTTTGGAACTCCGCTTCGGCCTCGGCGACGGCTACAGCCGCACGCTTGAGGAAGTCGGCAAGCAATTCAAAGTCACGCGCGAACGCATCCGGCAGATCGAAGCAAAGGCGTTGCGAAAAATGCGGCATCCGACGCGCCTGCGGCAGTTGCAGGGCTTCCTGGAAACCGAAGACTTGGATTAAATCCCTTGCGGAGTTAACGCCACTTCCCATCAAGCCCTGCAACCGTGCAGGGCTTTTTGATTCACGGCACGGCGCGTGTCGAATCGAAGCCTCACTTCAAGTGGACACCGTCGCCAGGAGCACCTACCATGTCGGCGACATGGGCCCATAGCTCAGCGGTTAGAGCAGGCGACTCATAATCGCTTGGTCACAGGTTCAAATCCTGTTGGGCCCACCAACCTTGCCGGACGCAACTTCTTTCGTCCCTCATTTCCAATCCGATTCATTTCAAAGGCGACGGTTGACGCTGGAAACCCTGAGTGCAAGACTGTCGGCGTGAATCTGGACGAAAAATCACTCTCCATGAGCTGCGCATTTTCAAGAATCAAATCCCCATCCACCGTGAACATTGCTCTCTTCGCCTCCGCCACCACCGCGCTCGCTGCTTTCATCTTCGCGCCTTCATCCGCATTAGCAGCCCCCGTGACGGCTTCGCTCCGTTTGGTGGCCGAGGGGTTGACTTCGCCCGTCGCCTACGCGCCGCTGCCTGACAAACGGGCGCTGATTGTCGATCAAGTCGGCTTCGTGCGACTGCTCGACCGCGACGGCAAGCTGGTTGAGGCACCCGTGCTGAACCACACCAACCGCCTGTCCAAGATGAATCTTGGCACCTTCGACGAACGCGGCTTGCTCTGCCTCGCCTTGCATCCGGCCTTCGCCCAGAACCGTCGTGTCTTTCTCGTCTATACCGCGCCGCGTCGCGCCACGGCTCCGGCGGAGTATGATTGCACCCTCCGCTTGAGCGAGTTCACGCTGCCGGCCGCAGAACCGCTGCGCATGGATCCCGCTTCGGAGCGCATCATCATCGAAGTGGACAAACCCTACTTCAATCACAACGGCGGGCGCATCGCTTTCGGCCCGGACGGTTTTCTTTATATGTCGGTCGGCGATGGCGGCGGGCCTAAAGGCTGCGATCTTGGCCTTGGTCACGCGCCCGAAGGCAACGGCCAGAACACCCGGACCTTGTTGGCGAAAATTTTGCGCCTGGACGTGAGTGCCGACAAAACGGCGTCCGGCAAGTCATATCAGGTTCCCAAAGACAATCCGTTCGCCGATGGCAAGGACGGTCTGCCGGAGATTTTCGCCTACGGCGTGCGCAACCCGTGGAGCCTGACCTTCGACCGCGGTGGCAAGCACGAGTTGTTCATCGGCGAGGTCGGCCAGATGCGTTGGGAGGAAGTGAACATCATCAAGCGCGGAGGCAACTACGGCTGGCCGCTTCGCGAAGGCTTTGATGGCTTAAACCGTGAGCAACCTCAACTTGCGCCCACCTCCCGCCCGGAAAAGGGCCTACGCGGTGAGCCGCTGCTGGATCCCATCGCCGTTTACAAGAACGTGTCCGGGTGGAAGGGCGACCCCGAAGCGATGGGCAACAGTTTGACGGGCGGATACATTTATCGCGGCCGGGCGTTGCCGGACTTGACGGGCTTATACATTTACGGCGACTGGTCCGGAATTCAAGGCTCGCCGCAAGGCCGGCTTTTTGTCGCGCGTCCGGGCAAAGGCAACGAGCGCTGGACGGTGGACTTGCTCCGGGTGGGCCGGCCCTATGGCTGCGTGTGTGCGTTTGGCGAGGATAACGACGGCGAAATCTACGTGTTGACCAATGCCTCCACTGGACTCACCGCCGGGGGAGGAAAAATCTGGAAGCTGGTGCCACCAGAGAAGAACTGAAGGGCGGCCAGCGGGGCGTGCCGGATAATTTGGCAGAAGTGTTGATCGACCACAAACGTTGCCGACCGTTCACGCCACTTTCACTTCCACGAATTCGCGCGTGATTTTTCCGTCCTTCGCCCGGCAGAGGAAATAGCCTTTTTCCTTCGTGCCATCGTGGTTGTTCCGGCTGAAGGCACAGCAGCGGTTCGTGGTCAGCGTCGTGGCACCGACTTTGCGCTCGGTGAATCCGTGGAAATGTCCGTTGTAAACGGCCTGCAGATTATATTCCTTGAACCGTTCCAAAAGCGCGTCGGCATTTTTTGGCCGCGAAGGTGTGAGCGGTCCGAGCGGGAAGTGGGTGACGATCACCATCGGCCGCTTCTTGTCCAATTTGGGCAGCGTTTCGTCGAGCCACTGGAATGTGGACGGCTGGATCGTGGTGTCCCTCGAATGTTGTCCTTCGCTGCTGTCCAGCGCCACAAACTGCCAGCCGCGATGGTCGAAACGATAATTGAGTCGGCCGGGAAAGATTTCTTCGTACGCCTTGCGGTCGGTCTGCGAGACATAATCGTGATTGCCAATCACGCCGTACACCGGCACACCAATCTTTTTGAAAGCATTGCGAGATTCAGTCAACGCCCCCGCCGTACCCTTTTCAGTCCAATCTCCACCGATCAGGCAAAAATCAATCTTGGGCGAACTCGCCTTCATTTGCTCGACGACACGCGCGAACCACGGGCCGCAATGGTCGTCGAGATAATGCAGGTCGTTGCCGGCGATGAAGCTGAACTCGCCGGAATTGCCCTGTCCCTCGGCGCGCAACGCCCCCGGCCAAAGCCCGAGAGCGAGCAAAGTGCCGGCGCTCCAGCCGAGCATTTCCCGGCGGGAAAAGTTTCTCCCGACGTTCGTGGCAGTTAGGCGACCGTAATGGTTGGGCGGCATTAAAGAAGGCATGGCATCATCATTCAATCGTTCGGCGGAAAAATCCAGCAGCATTTCGCGGGTCGCCGCTGCGCAATTCGCGCACGGTTGTGATTAAAGGCGGTCGAGGCAAGGGATCGTCCTCGTCCTCGAAGTGTTCCTGAATAACCGAGGATGAGAACGAGGAGGAGTCAACCTTCAACCCCTTCTAGTCTGGCTTCAGTGATCGGTGCGGAAGTGCCGGCAATTGGTTCCACGCGCGCGCTTGTGATTTCCCGCGCAAACTGGGATTATGAGACGCATGGATCACGTCCACGAACACAACCGCCGCGCCTGGGATGAACGCGTGGCCGCGCGCCAAGCCTACATCGACACCGCCACCGAAAAAGATTTTCAAAAACCGCTCGCCGTGGCCGATCCGTTTGGCTGGCTGGGCGGTGAGGTCGCGGGCAAACGATTGCTCTGCCTGGCCGCCGGCGGTGGGCGGCACAGCGTGCTCTTCGCCGTCGCCGGCGCGTGCGTGACAGTGGTGGATCTCAGCCCGCAAATGCTCGCGCTCGACCGGCTGGTGGCGGCGGAGCGCGGTCTCACCGTCCACATCGTGGAGGCTTCGATGAGCGATCTTTCCGCGCTAGGCGAAGCCAGCTTCGATATCGTGGTGCAGCCAGTGAGCACCTGTTACGTGCCCGACATCACGGCTGTGTATCGTCAGGTGGCGCGCGTCATGGCACCGGGGGGGATTTACGTCAGCCATCACAAGCAACCGGTCAATTTGCAAGCGGACTTCGGCGCTTCGGCCAAAGCGCGCGGCTACCGGCTGCTCGAACCGTATTATCGAACCGGGCCGTTGCCGCCGGTGCCCGAAGGCTGCTGGCATCGGGAAGCGGGCACGCTGGAATTTCTCCACCGCTGGGAGGCACTGCTCGGCGAGCTGTGCCGCAGCGGATTTGTCATCGAGGATGTGGCCGAGCCATTGCACGCTGATCCGCAGGCCGAGCCAGGAAGTTTTGGACACCGCAGTTGTTTTGTGCCGCCCTACATCGGCATCAAGGCCCGTCGAACGAATCAACCGGCCAACCTGAAGCCCGCGACAAAAATCTGGACGCCGTGAGCGGGAAATGTCGCGAAGGGGACGATCCTCGCAGATCACTTCCGGCTCACCGCGATGAAGTCCAGCGTGACGCTGGTGTCTTCCATGCCCGCACCCGCGACCTTGGCCTTGGAAGCGGCGGGCGGGCGGGCCGGGTCAAAATATTTTGGGCGCAGGTCGTTCAATTTTTTATCGCTCTCATCATCGGCGACGTAATACGTCGCCTTGACCAAATGCCGCAGGTCGCTGCCGGTTTTGTCCGCCAGATATTCCAAGGTGGAAAAAATCTCCCGCAACTGCGATTCGGGCGTGAGCGCGCCTTGGCCATACAGGCCCGAAAGGTAAATAGTGTTCCCGCGATTGATCCGGGCTACGCGACTGTAAACCGGCGACGCCTTCAGGCCCGGCGGCGTCAAATACTCGACAGTGTCGGGGGAATTGGAGTCACTCTCATTCGCGGCGGCGATCAGTTCGATTTCAATTGGTGACGTGGACTGCCATTCCACGAAGACCAGCGGCGGCACCGCTTGTTTGTCGAAGAAACGCACCATTTCCGCCTCCACGTCTTCGACGGCCGTCATGGGTTGCAGGAACGCTTTGAGTTGCACAATGCGTGATTCGTCGAGGTTGAGGAACTTCAACGTCGCGCGCAAACTCTCCAAAGTTTTTCGGGTCGCCTCGCCAAGCGTGCCCGGCTCCGCCTGGCCGGACACGTAGATCTTCGGTCCGCCGGGCAGGATCGCGACATGCGCGCTGCCATTGGGCGACCGGTAAAGCGCCGAACTGGTGATGCGCGTCACGCCTTCCTTGCCCGGTTCCTTGCTGGTGGTAGCCACCGCGTCCATCGCCACCAGCGCGTCCGGATGCGCCAAATGTTCGACCACGACGAAGCTCACCGCCGGCTTGCTGTCGTTGAAGTGTCGGGAAAACGCCTTCTGCACTTCCGCCACCGTCTTTTGGCGCGTCACCACCACGTTGATTTTGACCAGCCGGTTGAAATCAGAACCCACCGCCGTCAACGCAGCCTGCAAATTGTCGAGCACTCGTTCAATTTGGAGGGGGGCGTTCTTGTTGCCGATGATTTTGCCGCCCGCGTCCACCGGCAGCATTTGCGCAGTGTGCGCGAGATGGTCTTGTCCGACAGTCACCGCTGCGGAAGTTCCGGTGGCTTCGCTGGGGTCGAGGTATTTCAATTCGGTCGCGCGCCCGGCGGCGGATTTTTTGGCGGCGGATTTTGCCGTGGCATTTTGCGCAAACAACCTTGGCGAGGGCGAGGCTGCGGAAACAGGCGGACGAACCTCAAGGCTCTCTGCGGCCCAAGCGAAGGGAAGTGCCGCGCTCAACAACAGCAGCAGCGAAGCGAATGGAGTCGTTTTCATAAAATTCCAGTTTGAACGCACAACTTTTTCGGGCTGGGCGACATGCAGCTTGACACTGGCCAAGTCGTCTTAAATAGTCACGCGAATTTGTTTCCGAAACCCATGATCTATTGGCCGTAAACCGCTGGTCGCCGCCGTCTGCGGCCCACGTTCCGCCGATCAAACTTACGATGGACATTGTCTTTACTTGCGCCGATTGCGGGCAGCACATCGCGGTTGATGTGTCGGCGGCCGGATCGGAATTCAAATGCCCGGCCTGTGCCGCCGTCATGGTTGTGCCGGAACGGGTGACGGACAAGCCTCCAGCCGCGAACCTCTCCCCAACCGAAGAAAACACCAACATGCTGTCGCCTGTCACCGAAACCGTCGTTGTCCCGCCAGATGACGCCAAGCTGGCGGAGAAACTCTCCACTGCTTTTGAGAAAATCACTACGGAGGTTGCCAAGCTCATCGTCGGCCAGGACGAAGTCATTGAGCAGATCCTCATCGCCGTCTTCGCGCGCAGCCATTGCCTGCTGGAAGGCGTGCCGGGGCTGGCGAAGACCTACATGGTCAAGAGCCTTTCCGAGGCGCTGCACCTTTCCTTCCGCCGTGTGCAGTTCACGCCGGACTTGATGCCGGCCGACATCACGGGCACGGACATTATTTCCGAAGACCCGGTCACGGGCCGGCGCAGCATGACGTTCCTCAAGGGGCCGATCTTCGCGCAGATGGTGCTGGCCGACGAAATTAACCGCTCACCGCCCAAGACGCAGGCGGCGTTGCTCGAAGCGATGCAGGAACACAGTGTCACCATTGGCGGGCAGACCTACCGGCTGGAAGAACCGTTCTTCGTGCTCGCCACGCAGAACCCGGTCGAGCAGGAAGGCACGTATCCGCTGCCCGAGGCGCAGAAGGACCGCTTTATGTTCCACGTGAAGGTCGGCTATCCGTCCCGCGAGGAAGAACGCGAGATCATCAAACGCACCACCAGTGCCTACGAGGCGAAGATTGAACCGGTCATCAGCGGCGAAGAGGTGATGCAGATCCAGAAAATCGTCCGCAAAGTTCCCGTGCCCGACCACGTACTCGATTTTGTGCTGGAACTCGTCCGCAAAAGCCGTCCCAACGAACTCGACGCGCTGCCGTTCGCGAAGGAACTCATCGCGTGGGGTCCCGGCCCGCGCGCCTGCCAGCAGCTCGTGCTGGGTGGCAAGGTGCGCGCGGTCTTGCGCGGACGCTTCCACGTCACGCTCGACGACATCGAGGCGCTCGCCTATCCGGTGTTGCGCCACCGCATCGTCCCCACCTTTAACGCCGAGGCCGAAGGCATCCCGGTGGACGACATCATCCGCCGCATCCTCGAAGCCACGCCGCGAGGCGACGCGAAACAGGTTCTTTAGCCACGGATGAAACAGTTTTGCAGACGCGGGCGAACAATCATGAAATCAACGATAGGACTTGCCTGTGCTGCAAGTCTACTGCTGCTGGTTGGCTGTGAAGGTCCATACTCGTTTCAGGGAACCGTTACAGACACCAAGAAGGTGCCCGTTCTCGGCGCGACAGTCGTATTGTATGAAGGGCGAGGAAGCGCACCCAAACAGAAAACAACAACGGACACAAATGGCGCGTTCACTATCAGTGGCATCATCGGCTGGCCCGCAAAAGAAGGTTTGTTAGTCTCCACCAAAGAGGGCTTCTCCCCTGCGACGAACGTGGTGCGACTCCCTTCGCATACCACCTCGCGGTTCATTATGGAACGAATTGGTGACAAGTGATATTCGCTTTGTAGAGGTGCTTCGTGATTACTAAATTCGTGTCCATCTTCGTCCATCCGTGGTTAACTTCTCCGAGAGACTAACCACATGGCCCACGTTTCCGATTTTCTCACGCCCGCCGAGTTGCAGAAGATTTCCAATCTGCAGGTCGTCGCGCGGCTGGTGGTGGAGGGCTTTTTCTCCGGGCTGCACAAGTCGCCGCACAAGGGCTTCAGCGTCGAGTTCGCGCAGCATCGTCAGTATGTGCAGGGGGATGAAATCCGCCGCCTCGACTGGAAGGTCTTCGGCAAGACCGACCGCTTTTACGTCCGTGAATTCGAGGAGGAGACGAATCTTCGCGCCACCATCCTGCTCGACCTGAGCGGCTCAATGGCCTACGGCGGCACTTCGACAACCAAAGCTGAATACGCCAAGCGCCTCGCCGCCGCGCTCGCCTATCTCATGCTCCAGCAGCGCGACACCGTGGGCCTGGTGACGTTCGACGCAAAGCTTCGCCGCTACATCCCGCAACGTTCCGGCGTGGCGCATCTGCGCGTGATGCTCGACGAATTGCAGTCCTCCCAGCCCGGCGGCGAGACGGAACTGGCGACGGTCTTTCAAGGACTCGTGCCGCGCATTCACCGGCGCGGATTGCTCATCATTCTCAGCGACTGTTTTGGCGAGGTGAAGGATTTGATTTCCGCGCTCGCGCATTTTCGTCATGCGCGCCACGAGATTTTGCTGTTCCAAATCCTCGACCGCGACGAGGTGGAGTTTTCCTTCAAGCAATGGACGAAGTTTGAATCGCTGGAGCAGGCTGAGAATCATCGGCTCATTGAACCGGCGCAATTCCGCGCGTCGTATCTGGAAAACCTTGCGCGCTTCCAGAAGGAGCTGACTGACGGCTGCCATCGCCATCGCATCGATCTCCTGCCCATCATGACAGATAAACCATACTCGGAAGCGCTCGCGCAGTACCTGACAAAGAGATCGGCTAGAGGGTAGAATGAGAACGGCTTTCCAAATTCTAGCCGCATTTGTTGCGCTCCTTTTTTTGGGATGCTCAACATCAAGCAGCCAATCGAGGTCAGCGCAGAGTGCAACTGTTGTGTGGGAATCGTTCGTGGATAACGGCGACAAGCCAGGTATTGGACTTCGTCTTACTCAGCACTACGGAAAAATAACCGGAGATTTTTTCCTCCTCGACCCGAACAAACCAGGAATTTTCAAAATTGGCCGAAGCGTGCCGATGAACGTTACATGTGTTACGGATACTGAAATTCACTTCACCGTCGATTTGGTCACGCAGGTGGATAGCATGGTTTTGAAATTTCGTGGGCCAATGGCAGGCAAGAGGTGCGAAGCGGTTTTACAAGATGAGGCGGGAACGGATGAGCCGAGAGTGTATGTTTTTGTCCGAAAGAGATAACGCCGCATGACCTTTCTCAACGCCATTTTGCTCGGCGGTCTCGCGGCGGCGAGCATTCCGGTCCTCATTCATCTCTTCAACCGGAACCGTTTTCGCACCGTGAAATGGGGCGCGATGCACCTGCTCGATTCGGCGATCAAGATCAACAAGCGCCGCCTGAAACTGGAGCAACTGCTGTTGCTGTTGCTCCGCTGCTGCATTCCGGCAGTGCTGGCGCTACTCATGTCGCGGCCTGTGTTGTCGGGATTTGAATCGCTGGTCGGGGCGGCCAAAACCTCGCTCGTCGTCGTGCTGGACAACAGTTACTCAATGGAATACGGCGGCGCGGCCAGCGGCAATTTTCATCAGGCAAAGGAAGCGACCGGAAAAATCATCGACGACCTTGGCCGCGGCTCGGATGTCTCGGTGGTGCTGATGGCAGGCGGAGTTTCCACGTTGTTTGATTCGCCGTCCTTCGATCTGGGCCGGGTGAGCAAAGAGACGCTGGCGTTGGACGCCGGCTTCGGCTCGGCCTCGGTGCCGGAATCGCTCGAAGCCGGGGCAGGCATCCTGGCGAAAATGCAGCACCCCTACCGCGAGCTGGTGGTGATCAGCGATTTTCAGAAAGTGAGCTGGTCGGAAACCGAAGCGCCGGCGCGCGCGCGGGTGGCCGACTTGTTGAGCAAAATGCCGATCAAGCCGCAGTTAACGTTGTTCCATGTCGGCGCGGAAGGCCGGGACAACGTGAGCGTGGACTCGCTGGATTTCTCGCGGTTGGTGTTTGGCGTTCGACAGCCGGTGCAGGTGCGCGCCAATTTGAAAAACTTTGGCGACCGTTCCTATCCTGACTTGAAGGTATATTTCCGAGTGGACGGAAAAGAGCGTTCCGCCGCGCAGATTTCGCTGGGGCCAAACGAAGACCGCCAGGTGCTCTTCTCCCACGCCTTCGAAACGGCCGGCTCGCACGTCATCGAGGTCTCCGCCGATGCCGACACGTTGAAGGCGGATAATTCGTATCAGGCGAGCATTCCAGTGTGGGACCGCGTGCCGGTCTTGCTCGTCAACGGTGACCCCGGCTCCGGGCCGCTCAGGGGCGAAACGGATTTTCTGGAAATCGCGCTCCAACCCTTTGGCATCGCCAAGCTGGATTTGACCGATCTCATCGCGCCGCGCGTCGTGGAAGCGCGAGACTTGAACGCGGAGGCGATTTCCAAAACGCGCGTGGTGGTGCTGGCCAACGTGCGCCAACTCGCCGACGCGCAGTTGCGCGCCTTAAAGGATTTTGTGCGCGACGGCGGCGGCTTGCTGATTTTTCCCGGCGACCGCCTGAACGTCGATTGGTACAACACCACCATGACCCTCGACAACGGGCTGCTGCCGCTGCAAATGACTTCGCTGGCGGGCGCGCTGGATGAACAGACGCCCCCGGCGCGCATCGTGGCGTCGCACTACACGCACCCAGCGTTGGAAATGTTCAACGACCCGCGCAACGGCAACCTCGCCGACGGTGAAATTAAACTTTGGTACAAAACGCGGCCGCGCCCGGGCGACAACAACGTTTCCATTCTCGCCCAACTGGACAGCGGCGATCCGTTTCTCATCGAGAAAAAATACGGCGAAGGCCGCGTGATCCAATGCACCACGCCGTGCGACGCCGATTGGAGCAACCTGCCGGTGAGGCCATTTTATTTGCCGCTCATGCAGCGCCTCACCACGTATCTGGCTTCGACCGTGTTCCCGCCGCGCAACGTCGATGTGGGCAAGCCGCTGCTCGCGTTTCTGCCCAAGGCCGACGCGGGCAAGAAGGCGTTGCTGATCGATCCGGCGGGCAACAAGCAGGAGCTGGCCATCGTGGGGAAAGGCGTGCGCAGCGTGGCGGAATTCAACCAGACGCGCCGTCCCGGCCTCTACCGGCTGACCGGGCCGGACAACACGACGATTCATTTCGTGGTGAACACGGCGCGCACGGAATCGGATTTGAAACAGCTCAACGAATCCGAGCGCCAAACGGTGGCCAAGTCGATGAAAGCAACGCTTGTCAACACGCATGAAGAATACAAACAACTGGATCAAAACCGCCGGTTTGGCCGGGAGATTTGGCGTCCCTTGCTCTGGGCGTTGCTGGTCCTGGTCTTTGGCGAGCTGTTCCTGCAACAATGGTTTGCGCGGAGGCGGCCATGACCGATCTGCGTTTCCTCGGTGATTGGAAATTGTGGGCCGGTCTGCCGGTGGCGTTGCTGCTGGCCTATGCCGCGTGGCGGCTTTATCGCCGCGAGACGCGCACGCGCACCGATCACTTGCGCTGGTTGCTGCCTTTGTTACGTGCTGTTGCCGTGTTTCTCATCGTGATGATGCTCACCGGACCGGTGTTGCATCATCGGAAGATCATTGGCCAGCTCGCGCGGGTGATCTTGTTCGTCGATTCCTCGCAGAGTATGGGGATCACCGACGAGCAGATGGAGTTGTCCCGCAAGCTGCTCATCACGCAAAATATGGGCTGGCTGCCCACGGGAAAATTTGACGTGGAGTTGAACCGGGCGCTGGGCCGTTTGTCCGCCGCCCAGCAACAGGCCGTCGCGGCGCGGGCGGATCTGAAAGGCGCGGAACTGAAAACGCTTGCGCAAAATGTCGTGCGCGAATTTGCCGCCGCCGTCGAGGCTGTGGACAAAGTGGCGGCGGATGTCTGGCCCGCGGGTGCCGCGCCCAAGAACCGGTTGCGCGATGAATTGCTTACGCCCGCCCAAAAGTTGGCCAGCCAGAACGTCGGCACCAATCCCCAAAAACTCACCGCCGATTTGCAGGCGCTGGCCGTGGCCGCCGCGCGTTGGGAAACCGAATTGCAAAAGACGGTCTTGCATCAAGTCAACCGCTTGGTGGCGGGCAACGATGAATCGGTTAAAACCGCGTTGCAGAAATTCGACACGCTCACACGCTGGCAGCGGGCCGAAGCGATGCTGTTGTATGGCCGCGACAATTTGCTCGCGGGACTTGCCACCAAGCATCACATCGAATTGCTGGCGCTGGCGAATCCCAAGCCGGAGGTGATGTGGTTTCCCGGCTCCGGAAAGCTCGATGAATCGTTCAAGATTCCCGCCAGTTTCCCGTTCGCGCCTACCAACAGCAACACCGATTTGAGCGATGGCATCAAGAGCAGCGTCGAGCAGGGAAAAAAGGAAGAGCGCGTGGCGGTGGTGTTATTTTCCGACGGCCAGCACAACGCCGGCACATCGCCGTTGCAAACTGCGAAGATTCTGGGCAATCGCGGTATCCCGATCTTCACCGTGGGCATCGGTTCACCCGCGCTTCCGCAAGACCTAGCCATCCTGCAGGTCAAAGGTCCCGACACGGTGTTTCAAGAGGCGCGTGTGAAGGGCGAGATCATGTTGAAGGATGACATGCCGCCGGGAAAATCATTCGTTCTCAAAATCGAAGGAGGCGGACGCACGCTTTGGGAAAAGAATTTCCTCACGGAGCAACGGCACTTGCGGGCCATTCCGTACGAGTTTGCCATCAAGGAATTGGTGCAGGACGAATTGCAACGGCAGGACAAGCAGATCAAGTTCAACAATCTGCCGCTCAACCTGAAAGTCAGCGCGAGCGTGGTGGAAGGTGAGAAGGACAAACAGAACAACACCGGCACGCTGCGGTTCAGCGCGAACACGGAAAAACCCAAGCTGCTGCTGCTCGATGGCCGGCCACGCTGGGAGTTCCGCTACCTGCGGAATCTCTTCGAACGCGACGACAAGTGGGAGGTCAACAGTCTGCTCGGCGGCGGAGACAAGCCGTGGAATCGCGGGAACAATCCGGGCGAATTTCCGCCCGACCGAGAATCGCTTTTCGCTTATCAGATGATTTGTTTCGGCGACCTGCCGCCAGCAGCGCTGCGCACCGAGGAGTTGGAATGGATTCGCGAATTTGTCGAGAAGCGCGGCGGCGGCATCATCTTCGTCGATGGCCGGCTAGAGCAACTAGCCAATTACGTGCAAACGCCGTTGAAGCCGCTGCTGCCGGTAAACTGGAGCGGCGCGCCGCTGGGCGACACGCCGTTCAAACTGCGGATCAGCGCGCGCGGCAGCGCGCAAGCGCCCCTCAGCCTCGTGTCGGACGCGAAGGAAAATGCCGATCTCTGGTCGGCCCTACCCGCGCCACATTGGTCGGCGGCGGCCACTGCGATTCCGGGTGCGGAGACGTTGCTCGAAGCGGTGGCGGGCACGCGCGTCGTTCCCGCGCTGGTGTTTCGCCGCTACGGCGCGGGCCGCGTGTTGTATTCCGGGTTCGATGAATCGTGGCGCTGGCGATACGAGGTTGGCGACCTGCACCATCAGAAGTATTGGAATCAAGTCACGAAATGGATCATGGAAGCGCCGTATCCGGTGCAGGACAAATATGTGTCGCTCGATTCCGGCGCGGTAAACTATCAGCCCGGGGAGACGGCGGAAATCCGGGTGCGCCTCCGCGACGGCCAGGGCCGGCTGCTACTCAAGGCCAAAGCCGAGGCGCAGGTTTTTCGCGACGGCCGCAAAGTCGCCACGGTGGCGCTCGCGCCCGATGAGAATCAAGGCGGCACGTTTCGCGGCAAGACCAGCGTGCTGCTGCCGGGCAATTACGAGATCCGCGTGCAGGTCGATGGCCTGCCCGAAAGCGAGATGAAGGCGCGCACCGAATTCGCCGTGGCGTCGCAAGGCTCCAGCGAGCTGGCCCAGTTGAATTGCGACGAAGAACTGCTGCGCCAGATCGCCTTCCACTCCGGCGGACAATATTTTCGCGAAGAGGACATCGCCGGCCTGGCCGAACGCCTCCAGCCGTTGAGCCAGGGCAAGATCATCGAGAGCGAAACGGTCTTGTGGCAAAGCTACTGGTGGTTTGTGCCGCTCGTGCTCGTGCTGACGGTGGAATGGTTTTTGCGAAAACGCTTCGGAATGCTCTGAGCCGTGCGCTCGACTCTCGACACTCGGCATTCGACCATCTAAGCTTTCCGCGATGCCGAATCGTCCGCTCATCATTGCCGGTCGCGAGTTTCATTCCCGCCTCATCTTGGGTACGGGGAAGTTTTCCTCACCCGAAGCAATGCGCGACGCGCTCGCTGCCAGCGGCGCGGAGATGGTCACGGTCGCCTTGCGTCGGGCCGATTTGAGCGGGAAGAAAGACCCGTTCGCGAACATTCTCGAATTCATTGATCCTAAAAAATATTTACTCCTGCCCAACACCAGCGGCGCGATGAACGCCGAGGAGGCCGTCCGCCTCGCGCGCCTCGCCGTCGCGGCGGGCCTGCCGAAATGGGTGAAGCTCGAAATCCATCCCGACCCGCGCTACCTGTTGCCCGACCCGGTGGAAACTTTTCGCGCGGCGGAAATGCTGGTGAAGGAAGGCTTCACGGTGTTGCCGTACATCAACGCCGATCCGGTGCTGGCCAAGCGGCTGCAAGACGTCGGTTGCGCCACGGTCATGCCGCTCGGCTCGCCGATCGGTTCCAATCGCGGCCTTCAGACCCGCGATCAACTGCGTATCATCATCGAGCAGGCGACCGTGCCCGTCGTCGTCGATGCCGGGCTGGGTGCGCCGAGCCACGCGGCGGAAGCAATGGAGCTCGGCGCGGACGCAGCGCTGGTGAACACGGCCATCGCCGTCGCGAGCGATCCAAACCGCATGGCCGTGGCGTTCAAGCTGGCGGTGGAAGCCGGGCGCGCAGCGTATGAAATCGGGCTGGCGGAGCAGCAGGCCACGGCCAGCGCGACCAGTCCGTTGACGGGATTTTTGGATTGAAGGTGCTAATTGACTTGGGCGGGAACTGCTGACAATTTTTATTTATGACGGCGACGATGATTTTACAAAAAATCCACGCGCTTCCGGCGCGGGAAAAAACCAAGTTATTAAAACAACTCGACCGCGAGCGTGAGCAAGCCGAGGCGTTGGATGATGTCCGCCTGTATGATGAGGCGAAGCAGGAAGTCGCGGGTGAAAGCCCGACTGGGCTGCGGCAATTTCTGAAACAGGCCAAGATCAAGGTGTGAGCTACGCGGTTGACATTCATGCGCCCGCGAAAAAAAGTCTCTGTCGGCTGCCTGCACATGTTCAAATCCGCATTGCTCGTTCCATGCTCGCGCTGGTCGGCAATCCGCGCCCGCCCGGTGTTGTGAAGCTGTCCGGACGCGAAGCCTGGCGCATCCGCATTGGCGATTACCGGGTGATTTACACCATTGACGACGTGAGGAAAGGAGTTGTCATTTACGCCATCGGCCATCGCCGCGAAATTTATCGCTGAAAGATGAACTCTCCAAATCTTCAACCGTCGCGCGTGCGGCAGATTTTGTCCGTTGCAGCGAAAACCCGTGTGCTCGTCGTCGGTGACGTGATGCTCGACCAGTTCATTTGGGGCTGCGTCTCGCGCATCTCGCCGGAAGCGCCGGTGCCGGTGGTCGAATTCGAGCGCGAGAACTTCATGCCCGGCGGCGCGGCTAATGTGGCGCGCAATCTCACCGCGTTGGGCGCGGGCGCGGAAATGTTCAGCGTGACGGGCCGCGACCCGGCGGCGAATCAGTTGCGCCGCTTGTTGCGAGAAAATCACGTCGGCTGCCACGGCCTGCTCACGCAGGCGAGCCGCCTGACGACAAAGAAAACCCGACTCATCGCCCACCAGCAGCAGGTGGCGCGCGTGGATCGCGAGCGTTGTGCCGATCTTGATGCGAAGATTTTGCAGCGATTGCTGCGCGCGTTGACGACGCAGCTCGCCGAGGCTGACGCCATCATCGTCGGCGACTACGGGAAGGGTGTGGTAACCCAGCCGTTGCTGGACGAAATCAAGACGCTTTGCCACGCGCGCGGCATCTGGTTGAGCGTGGATCCCAAGCCGGTGCATCACTTGAATCTCACCGGCCTTTCGCTCATCACGCCGAACCGCAAAGAAGCCTTCGAACTGGCGGGCATGCTCGACGGCGTGCGCCAGCACCGCGACCCGTTGGAGGACACCGGTCTTCTGCTCGTGGTGGAAAAATTGCTGGCCGAACTGCAACCGGCGTTGTTGCTCATCACGCTCGGCGACCAGGGCATGTTGCTCTGCCAACGCGGGCGTTCGCCGTTTCACATTCCCACCGTGGCGCAGGAAGTCTTCGATGTCTCCGGCGCGGGCGACACGGTCATTGCGTCGTTCACGCTGGCGATCTCGGCGGGCGCCTCGCCCTTGGAAGCGGCGATTTTTTCCAATCATGCGGCGGGTGTGGTCGTCGGCAAGGTCGGTACGGCGACGGTGACGCCCACAGAATTGCTGGCGAGTTTCCAGCGGGAAAGGCGATGAAACGCGCTGTGTTCCTGGATCGCGACGGGACGCTCATCGAGGAGCGGAATTACCTTTCACGCCCGGAGCAGGTGGCGGTGTTCGAGGGCGCGGGCGCGGCGCTGCGACGCTTGCAGGACGCGGGCTTTCTGCTGTTCGTGGCCACCAACCAGTCCGGTGTGGGTCGGGGGTTGTTCACGATGGCGGACGTGGAAAAGGTCAACGCGCACATTGCTGAAGAATATGCGAAGTCCGGCGTGAGTTTCGCGAAAATCTACGTTGCACCGGAAGCTCCCGGTCAGCCAAGTCATGGACGCAAACCATCGCCGCAATTTCTGTTCGACGCCGAGACGGAATTTGGCGTGGACTTGCGGCACAGCTTTTTGATTGGTGACAAACTGATTGACCTCGAATGCGGCTGGAATGCGGGCGTCAAGAAGTGCCTGCTCGTGCGCACCGGCTACGGCTCGAAAGCCGAACTCCGCGGCGGTGCCAAAATGGCCGAAGCGGTGGTGGTGGACAGCTTAACGGTGGCGGCGGACTGGATACTTCATTGGGCTACTCAAGGATAACGTCCGACCCGTCAAATCTGTGTTCCCTCCGTGTTCCATCTGTGGCTAAATCAAAGCCGTGAAAATTCTCGGCCTCATCCCCGCGCGCTACGCTTCCAGCCGCTTTCCCGGCAAGCCGCTGCATCCCATCGCGGGTAAGCCGCTCATTCAGCACGTGGTCGAACGCTGCCAACTGGCGAAGTCGTTGAGCGAAGTCATCGTGGCCACGGACGACGAGCGTATTGCCGAAGTGGCGAGGAGTTTTTGTCGTGTGGAAATGACGCGCGCCGACCATGCCAGCGGCTCAGATCGCATCGCCGAAGTGGCCGCGCGCTGCGCGTGCGATGCCGTGGTGAACATCCAGGGCGACGAGCCGTTGATGGATCCGGCAGTGATCGATGCCGTAGCGGGCGCGCTGGTGGACTGCGAGATGTCCACCGCCGCCACACTCATCAAGGAGATGGCAGAGTATGACAATTCGAACGTCGTAAAAGTCGTTGTCAACGCCGCCGGTCGCGCCTTATATTTCTCCCGGCGCACGATTCCGTTTGTCCGAGATGCCGCCAATCGTTCTGTTGCGGAGCAATTGGCGGCGTTTCCTTTTTTGAAACACTTGGGCATTTACGGATACCGGCGTGAGACGTTGCTGCGGCTGGTGAAGTTTCCGGTGTCGCCGCTGGAGCAAGCCGAGAAGCTGGAGCAGTTGCGCGCGCTGGAAAACGGGATTCAAATCGCGGTCGTGCAGGTGAATTACGACAGCGTGGGCGTGGATGTGCCGGGCGATGTCGAGCGGGTCGAAAGACTTTTGAGCCACCGATGAAACACGGATTGAACACAGATTATCTGAAAAACGCGCGATGAACGGCCGTCGTTTTCAAATCGAATACGGCTCATCGGCCTTGGATGACCTTGATGACCTGCCCGCCCGTGAACGAGCACAAATTCTCCGCAAGATTGAACGCCTCCAGCTTGGCTTGCATGGCAAGCTCAAACGTTTGCGCGCGGCCGAGGCCATGTATCGCCTCCGCATGGGCGACTATCGCATCTTGTTTGACGTGGAAGATGATGTTATTGTCATCCGCAGAATTGGTAATCGCAAAGACGTTTATGACTAAAGCCATTCAGCAAACCGTTGTCCGCGACATTTCCCGCAAGCGCGAGCAGATCGCCACGCTGCGCGAGGAACTGGAGGATTTGAACGATTATCTGGACGTGACCGAAGCCCGCGTGCGAGACGAAGGCAAACCGCGCCTCACACACGACGAAGTCAAAAAACGCTACGGCGTAAAATGACCGCCGGTATCGCGGTCGTGAAAGTGGATTACGACGGCGTGGGCGTGGATGTACCGGGGGATGTGGCACGGGTGGAACAGATTTTGAATCAGGAAAGCAGGAAGGCATGAAATGAAAACAGTCCGAAGACCTTTTCCTGAGTTCCTGCTTTCCTGATAAGAACATGAAATACATTTTCGTTACGGGCGGTGTGGTCAGCTCTTTGGGCAAGGGCATCACGGCGGCGGCGCTCGGCACGCTGCTGGAGAACCGCGGCCTCAAGGTCACGCTCCAAAAGTTTGACCCTTATCTCAACGTGGATCCCGGCACGATGAGCCCGTTTCAGCATGGAGAGGTCTATGTGCTCGACGACGGCGCGGAAACCGACCTCGACCTCGGCCATTACGAGCGGTTCACCAACACCAAGCTTTCCCGCGCCAACAACACCACGAGCGGCCAGGTGTACCAGACCGTGCTCAACAATGAACGTGAGGGCAAATATCTCGGCAAGACCGTCCAGGTCATCCCGCACGTCACCGACGAAATCCAGCGCCGCATCGCGCTGCTTGCGGAAAATACCAAGGCCGACGTGCTCATCACCGAAGTGGGTGGCACCACCGGCGACATTGAAGGGCTGCCGTTTCTCGAAGCCATCCGCGAGTTCGCGCTCGAAGCGGGCCACGGCAACGTGCTCTTTCTCCACGTGACCTACGTGCCGTTCATCAAGGCGGCGGGTGAATTGAAGACCAAGCCGACGCAGCAATCGGTGGCCAAATTGCGCGAAATCGGCATCGCGCCGCACATTCTCGTGTGCCGTTGCGAGAAGCCGCTCGACAAGGAACTGCGCCAGAAGATTTCGATGTTTTGCAACGTCCCCTACGAGGCGGTGATCGAGCACAAGGACGTGGACCACACGATTTACGAAGTGCCGCTGATGCTCCAGCGCGAGCGCCTGGACGACCTGGTCTGCCACCTGTTGCACCTCGACGCCCCGGCGGCGAACATGAGCCACTGGCAGGACATCATCCGGAAGCTCATCGCGCCGCAGCACCGCGTCCGCATCGGTGTCGTCGGGAAATACATCGAGTTGAACGACGCCTACAAGTCGGTTTATGAAGCCGTCATCCACGGCGGCGTGGCCAACGACTGCGGCGTGGAGATCGAAAAAGTGGACGCCGAAGACATCGAGAAGGAAGGGCCGGAGAAAATTCTGAAGGGACTCGGCGGCATCCTGGTTCCCGGCGGATTTGGTGAGCGCGGCATCGAAGGGAAAATCCTCGCCGCGAAATTCGCCCGCGAAAACAAAGTGCCTTACCTCGGCCTGTGTTTGGGAATGCAAATCGCGACGATTGAGTTTGCCCGCGACGTGCTCGGCTTGAAAGGCGCGCACTCGACCGAGTTCGATCCGGCATCGCCTCACCCGGTCATTGCGTTACTGGATGAGCAGCGCAAGGTCATCAAGAAGGGCGGCACGATGCGCCTGGGCGCGCAGCCCTGCCAATTGGTCGTCGGCTCGAAGGCGGCGCAGCTTTACGGCGCGTTCGTGGTGAACGAACGTCACCGCCACCGGTATGAATTCAACAACAGCTACCGGCAGAAGTTCGAGGAAGCCGGCTTCGTGTTCAGCGGTACCTCGCCGGACGGGAAACTCGTTGAACTCATCGAACTGAAAGACCACCCGTTCTTCGTCGCCAGCCAGTTTCACCCGGAATTTCTCAGCAAGCCCAACGCACCGCACCCGCTGTTCAAAGGGTTTATTGCCGCCGTGCATCAGCATCTGCATCACAAGCCGCTGTAGCCATGACTTACGCCGAGGCCATCGGTTTTCTCAACGGCCTTCGGATGTTCGGCGCGAACTTCTGGCTGGAAACCACCCGCCAGCTCGCGGCTTCGGCGGGCAATCCACACGAGCAATTGCGCTTCATCCATGTCGCGGGCACCAATGGCAAAGGCTCGACGTGTGCGATGCTGGAGAGCATCTACCGTGCGGCGGGACTGCGAGTGGGTTTGTTCACCTCGCCGCACTTGGTTTCCTTCCGCGAGCGGATTCAAGTCAACCGCCAGCTCATCAGCGAGACGGAGGTCGCGCGGCTGGTTGGCGGGATGCGTGAACAGCTTCAAACCCTCGAACCAACTTTTTTTGAATTCGTCACCGTCATGGCGTTGCGCCACTTCGCGGAACAGAAATGCGACCTCGTGATCTGGGAGACCGGCCTTGGCGGCCGGCTCGATGCGACGAACATTGTCACACCGCTGGCCAGCGTCATCACCAACATCAGCTTCGACCACCAGCACTGGCTCGGCGATACGCTGGCGAAGATCGCCGCAGAAAAAGCCGGCATCCTCAAGCCCGGCGTGCCCGCGATCACGGCGGCGGATGAGCCGGAAGCGTTGGAAGTGATTCGCGAAACAGCGCAAAGGCAAGGCGTGCCGCTGACCATTGTTGGTAAAAGAGGAGCAGAGTGGCTGACCGTTCCATTGCTGGGCGAACATCAGCGGCGCAATGCCGCGCTGGCACTCGCCACTGTCCGCGTCTTGCAGGACAAGATTCCGGTTAGCGAAATCGTGATGCAAATCGCTCTGGCTCTCGTCCAGTGGCCGGGCCGGTTGCAGGTCGTCCGGCGCGGCGCGCAGACTCTGCTGCTCGACGGCGCGCACAATCCCGCCGGCGCGACCGCCTTGCGGGCCGCGCTGCATCAACATTTCCCGCAGGCGAGGCCCGTGTTCGTGCTGGGAATTTTGCGTGACAAGGATTGGCGGAGTGTTTGCGAAATTCTCGCGCCGTTGACGAACACGATTGTCCTCGCGCCGGTCCACAGCGACCGAACGTGCGCGCCGGATGAGTTGCGCGTCGCTTGCGAATCGGCAAACCCGACCGCCAAGGTCGCTGTCTGCAACTCGCTTGCCGCCGCGTTGGAACAAGCTGCGTGCGCGCCGTTCGTCGTCATCACCGGTTCGCTCTATCTGGTGGGCGAAGCGATGGAGCGTTTGAACCTGTCCGATGAAGCGGCGACGGGTGAGCGAGATTTGAACGAGTGGGGCGCGACGCGTTAGAATTTCAGGTTGAAATTCAAGCCGGGGTTCGCGTTCAATTTCTGTTCATAATCCGCAAAGAGCCGAACCCTGGAACGTTACGTCTCCAAGAACATCGTCGTGTGCTGTGGGACAATCCGCGGACGTATTGGAGCACGCTCGGCGGCGTACGCCTTCGAGAAATCGTTGCGGTTGCAACCCGACGATTACATCACGTTGCTCTATCAGAAGCGCTGCCGTGATTTGATGTAGAATCCTCCGGGCGAGGATTGGAACGGCGTCATTGTGATGAAATCCAAATAATCTGTTGCGCCTTCGGCCAACAAAATGTTCCCTTCGGTGAATTCAAACTCCGATATGGCGATGAACGCGCGATCCGCAAATCAAATCTTCTTCCGAAAACACGCCGCTGTTTTGCTCGCTCTGATCGCCAGTCTTGCCTCCGCGTTTCCCATGCCTGCCGCCCAGCCAAAACTTCTGTATCCCAAAACCGCGCAAACGAATCACGTGGACGATTATCACGGCACCAAGATTCCCGACCCGTATCGCTGGCTCGAAGACGACAACGCGCCGGACACGAAGGCCTGGGTCGAGGCGCAGAACCAGGTCACGTTTGGTTATCTCGCGAAAATTCCCGAACGCGATCAAATCAAGCGGCGGCTCACGAAACTTTGGAACTACGAACGCTACGGGTTGCCGTTCAAGGAAGGCGGACGTTACTTCTGGTCGAAGAACGACGGCTTGCAGAACCAAAGCGTGTTCTATGTCGCCGATTCACCCACGACCGCGCCGCGCGTGTTGCTCGATCCGAACAAACTCTCGTCCGACGGCACAATCGCGCTCGGCGGCCTCACCGTGAGCGATGACGGCAATCTGCTCGCCTACGGCCTCTCCAGCGCCGGCTCGGACTGGCAGGAGTGGAAGGTGCGCGACGTGAAGACGGGTCAGGATTTGCCCGACCTGATCAAATGGGTGAAGTTCTCCGGCGCGGCGTGGACGAAAGATGGCAAAGGATTTTTCTATTCGCGCTACGCCGAGCCGGCGGCGGGCGAGAAGTTGAAGGGCGTGAACAAATTTCAAAAACTCTATTTTCACAAGCTCGGCACGCCGCAAAGCGATGACGCGCTCATCTACGAACGTCCCGACCAGCCCGACTGGGGCTTCGGCGGACACGTCACGGACGACGGACGCTTTCTCATCATCAGCATCTGGGAGGGCACCGATCATCGGAACCGCGTTTATTTCAAAGACCTCACCCAATCCGCCGCGCCCGTGGTGAAACTGCTTGATGACTTCGACGCGGACTACAGTTTTGTGGACAACGATGGCGGCGTGTTTTGGTTCTACACCGATTTGAAGGCTCCGCGTGGTCGTGTCATCGCCATTGACACTGCGAAGCCCGGCCGCGCGAACTGGAAGGAAGTTATCCCGCAAGCCGCCGAGACGCTCAAGGGCGTGAACCTGCTGCACGACCGGTTCGTGGCCAATTATCTCAAAGATGCGCGCAGCCAGGTGAAACTGTTCGCGCGCGATGGGCAGCCGCTCGGCGAAGTGGCGTTGCCGGGCCTCGGCTCGGTCGGCGGTTTCGGTGGCAAACGTCACGACACGGAAACTTTTTACTCCTTCACGAGCTTCACGACGCCGGGGACAATTTATCGTTACGACGTGAAGACCGGCCAGAGCGCGGTGTTTCGCGAGCCGAAGGTGGATTTCAATTCCGCCCGCTACGAAACGAAACAGGTTTTCTACGCCAGCAAGGACGGCACACGCGTCCCGATGTTCATCACGCACCGAAAGGGTTTGAAGCTCGACGGTTCGAACCCGACGTACCTCTACGGCTACGGCGGTTTCAATATTTCGCAGACGCCGGGCTTCTCCGTCACGATGGCAGCGTGGCTTGAAATGGGCGGCGTGTATGCCGTGGCAAACTTGCGCGGCGGCGGCGAATACGGCGAAGACTGGCATCAGGCCGGCACGAAATTGAAAAAACAAAACGTCTTCGATGACTTCATCGCGGCGGCGGAGTGGCTCATCGTAAAGAAATACACTTCACCGGCGAAGCTCGCCATCGCCGGCGGCAGCAATGGCGGCCTGCTCGTCGGCGCATGCATGACTCAGCGGCCCGAACTTTTCGGCGCGTGTCTGCCGGCGGTGGGCGTGATGGACATGCTGCGCTTCCACAAGTTCACAATCGGCTGGGCGTGGACGAGCGACTACGGTTCGTCAGATCACGCGGACGAGTTCAAGGCGCTGTTTGCCTACTCGCCGCTGCATAATCTCAAGGCCGGCGTGAAATATCCCGCCACGCTCGTCACGACCGCCGACCATGACGACCGCGTGGTGCCCGCGCACAGCTTCAAATTCGCCGCGACCCTCCAGGAGTGCCAGGGGAAGGAC
>JBKJSC010000145.1:0-8813 GCA_046593035.1 Limisphaerales bacterium
TCTGCAATGAGACATACTTGCCGATGAGCGTCTTCAAAAACGGGATGCGCTTTACGAACACATAGATCAGCGGGACGAGCATCAGCACGGCCCCCGATATTCCAAACACCGCCCCGAGGCCACTGCCCGCAAAGCGCGGTGAGACATGCAAGAGGAAACCCAGCCAGGCAAACACCAGCACCGCGAAGATGCTGATGACAATAAAGCGTTCGCGATTCTTCATGGCTATGCCTCCACCGTGACTTCCGTTTTTGGCTTTGCCTGGCAGGCCAGGATGAGGCCGTTTTTCTTGTCGTCGTCGTCGAGCGCATCCTGGATTTCCTGGTCAACTTCGCCCGCCGTCATTTTCACTTTGCACACCCCGCAGGTGCCCACGCGGCAGGAAAACTCGATGCCGATGCCGAGTTCTTCGGAGAGTTCGAGAATTGTTTGATTCTCGTGAATTTTTGCGGACTTGGTGTTCTTCGAGAACGTAACCAGCGGGCCGGTCGCAGCGACGGTGGGTTTCGCAGTCAGGCCGGGAACGGCGGGAGCGGGCTTGACCGCACCGCACGCCTCGGTCTTCAAGTTGTCGGGAGAGACTCCGATCTCGGCGAGCAGCGTCTTGGTCTCGTCCATCATGGTCGGTGGCCCGCAAAGTTGAACTCGTCGCGCAGCAAGATTGGGAATTGATTGGACGAGGAACTCCTTTGTGATGCGCCCGCGCGGCCCTTTCCAGTCCGGCGTTGGCTTCGACATTGTGACGACGACGTGCAGCTTCGGATTGCGAAGCGCGAGCGCGGCGAGAGCTTTTTCAAAAATATAGTCCTCGGGAGCGCGACAGCCGTAGATGAAAAATATGTCGCCCGGCCATGACCGTTCCGTGAGATACCGGGCGAAGCACATCATCGGCGTGATGCCGACGCCCGCCGAGAGCAGGACAACGCTTTCCGCTTCAGTGCCGTTGAAAGTGAACTTACCGACCGGGCCGCCCGCTTCGATCTCGTCGCCGACCTTGAGCAGATCAACGATGTGCCGGGACACCGCACCGCGCGGCTCGCGCTTCACGGTCAACTCGACGTAGTCGCGCTCGTTCGGCGACGACGAGATGGAATACGAACGATTCATCCGCGCACCGCCGATCCCAAACGCGACATTGAGGAACTGACCGGGGACGAACGTGAAAGGCAGCGGCCCGTCGCCGGGGGCGCGGAGGCGAAAGGTTCTGACCGATGGTGTTTCGTCGGCGATGCTCTCGACGCTGAGTTTGCCCAGCCACTTGGCCGTCATTGGCGTTGCTTGGTTTTCGCTCATGATGCTTTTGGGGGCGGAGCCGGTGACGGCGGCTTCTCGGCTGGCGGCTCGGCAGGCTGGACCGATTGGGAGGGCGAGGATGTCGTCAGTGGTTTGCCGCCTGGCGCGGGCGCTGGTGTCTTGTCGGCGGCGGCGGGCGGCGCCGGTGAGTCTGCTCCGGGCTTTGCTGTCGGCGGAGACTTTCCTCCCGGCGATCCGCCTCCACCTTCAAGTGGTGGGGATGACCCAGGCGGCGGGGATTTTTTGTCTGGCTCGATCCGCCCGAACAGCGCAGCGGCACGGCGCATCTTGAAGAAATACATGGCCAGCATCGCAAGCGCGAACACGACGAGCAGCACCATAGTGAGGACGTGAAAGAATGAGAGGCCAAGCAAACCGCGCCGTTCTTCACTCAAGACGGGTGACGCGAGGCTCATCTCGCTTTTGAACCATGTGAGCGCGACCGCACGCGGCGCTTTTCCCTCAGCCAATGCGCGGCGCGCGGCGATGCCGCTGTCGAATTGCGCAATGCCTTCCCGGAGCAGTCTCGTGGCTTCGTGCATCGCCTGATAGTTGTCTGACTCTGCGGCAGCAGTAAGTGCATCGAGAGCCTGTCCCATCAACATAATTCCTGCGTCGATCCGCTCGCCTGCTTGCAGTTCGACCTCCAGCCGTTTTTCCGGCGTGAGTTCCGGCAAGGACATGAGCGCGGGATACAACTGCTTCGGCGGCGGCTTGCCCATGTTCTTCATCATCTCGCCCATTCCCTCCATCATGCCACCCGCTCCCGCGGGCGGCCCGGCCCCTGTGGGTGGTCCCATGCCGGCCATTCCCGGTGCCCCGGCGGTGGCGGACATTCCACCGACAGGCGCACTACCAGACATCGCGCCCGCAGTCGGTGCTGCGCCGGGATGATGGCTCGCGTGTTCGTCGGGCGATTGCGCCAGTGCTGTGCCGGTTGGGAGCAAGATGCACGCGGCGACTGCAAACCACACGGCGCAGAAACGCAAACCGACCGCTTGGTCTTTGCCTGTGCTCACGACGGTCCCCCTGACGCCGCCTCCTTCATAATTTTGATAATCGTGTCTTCCACTTCCTGCGCGACCCCTTCCAATTGCGGCGTGTTGAACATCGCCAGCATTGTAGTTGGCTTCAACGTCGCCAAAACGGTTTTACCGCCCTCTTCGTAAATGGAGATGCGGCAGGGCAGTGCGGTCGAGACGCTCATGTTTTCATCGAGGACCTTCTTGGCCTGTTGGGGCTGGCAGACCTCGAAGATCAGGCATTCACGAGCGAAATCCACCCCCTTCTTCACCATCGTTTCTTTGAGGTTGTGAACCTGCATGACACCAAAGTGATTCGCCTGGACGGCAGCCTGCAAGGCAGCCGCAGCCTCACTCACGGTTTTCTCAGTAGGTAATTTGATCAGCATAGGTTTTCTTTTTTGTTGGTTAACATTTCACTTCGTAGTAGTCACGAGCGCAGGATTATTTCTTGGACAGCTTGCTAATAACGACGACCAGCAGGACCACCACCAACACGCCGACCACGGTCCAGACCCACATCCCTCCGCCCGACCATCCGCTCATCCATCCGTCAGTTTGATTCATCATAAAGAGCCTTTGGTTAACTGTGTCTTTCGTTTGATTTGTTTGTTTTGTTGCTTCAGCGAACGACGTGTTCGCAAATTCATTTCTCGCCATGATCGACGTTAGACCTTCCTCCTGAAAGAGTGTCCGGTCTTTAGACCGGCGACGAAAATCACCAACGCCACGGCCCCGAGAAAGAAGATGGTATCGCCGGGAACGCGCATCCAGCGCAGGTTTTGCATGAGCGGTGTTTGCAAAAACTCGCTGCTGCGGGCGTACCAATAACCGTGCTCGACTGAGGCCCAGGTCTGCATGAGACCGACCGGCAACAGACTGAGGATACACATCGCCAGGAGTCCACCGTTCAACGACCAGAAGGAGAATCGCAGCAGACCGTCTTTCCATTCCACGCCGGGAATCAGGACTCGCAGACAGACCAGCATCAAGCCGATCCCCAGCATTCCGTAGACACCGAACAACGCAGCGTGACCATGCAGGGGCGTTGTGTTGAGGCCCTGCATGTAATAGAGAGCTATCGGCGGGTTAATCATGAAGCCGAACAGCCCGGCCCCGACCATGTTCCAGAATGCCACCGCCGCGAAAAAGTAGATCGGCCACTTGTACCTTTGAACCCAAGGTGACGTTCTCGACCGCCGCAAGTCCTCCATCGCATCGAACCCGACGAGAACCAGGGGGACCACTTCCAGCGCACTGAAGACCGATCCCCAAGCCAAGGCGACGGGCGGCGTGCCGGAAAAGTACAGATGATGGCAAGTCCCGATGATGCCGCCCGAAAGAAAGATCGTGGCGGACAGCAGAGCCGACGCCGCCGCGATCCCCGGGCGAACCAAATTCAAGCGCATGAAGATGAAGGCGATGACCGTGGTGGCGAAGACCTCGAAGAACCCTTCGACCCACAAGTGAACGACCCACCAGCGCCAGTATTCGACCATCGACAAGTGCGTATGTTGTCCCCAAGTCAGTCCTGCACCGTAGAAGAGGGCGATGGCACCCGTGGAGACGGCCAGCAAGGCCACAAGCTGTTTCTGGTCCCCTTCTTTTCGCAAGGCCGGTCGCAGAACTCGAATCATCAAGTACAGCCAGAGCAGCAGGCCGACGAACAGTGCAATCTGCCACGCCCGCCCCAAGTCCACATACTCATAGCCCTGATGCCCGAAGTAGAACGACATCGCATCCGTCATCTTGTTGTGAATGCTCAACCATTCGCCTGTCAATGAACCGCCCACCACGAGCAGCAAAGCCAGAAACAGGATGTTGACGCCTAAGCGTTGCCCCTTCGGCTCCTTCTCGCTCACCAATGGCCCGATGAACAACCCGGCGGCCAACCACGCCGTGGCGATCCAAAAGAGACCCAATTGAACGTGCCACGTCCGAGCCACGCTGTACGGCAACCACTTCGAGAGTGGAAAGCCGTAGAACGAATCTCCCTCGACGCCGTAGTGCGCCGTGATGACCCCCAGGAGCATCTGCAAGAGAATCAAAGCTGAAACAACCCAGAAGTATTTGACCGTCGCCTTCTGGGAAGGGGTGGCTTGCCAACTGCCGAGTGGATCGGTTTCCGGCGCAACCCGCTTTTCCTCGGCCGCTCGGCGAGACGCATACCACCACGCCATCGCCGAGATTCCGGCCAGCAACATGATGATGCTGACGCCGGTCCAGACGACGGCCTCGCCGGTGGGACGATTGGCGACCAGCGGCTCGTAGGGCCAGTTGTTGGTGTAGCTGATGTCGTCGTTCGGGCGATGAGTCGCTGCGGCCCACGATGTCCAGAAGAAAAAAGCCGCAAGCTGACGCAGACGGACTGGATCGGTCACGGCTCCAGCAGGGATTGCGTAGTCGGTTTTTCCGTTCGAGAACACAGCCGAATAGTGGGCCAAGTTCGACTCGAACGCCTCGGCCCGAACAGGGTCAACCGTGACGGTCTGCGTTGTCGGATCGTAGGTGTTGGTCCGCATGAGCGTTGCCAGGCGACCGCGCAATTGCGCCTGTTGCTCCCCATCCAGCGTCGCATAGCGTTTACCGAAGTCGTTGGTTGCCCAACGGTCGAGGATGAAAATGGCTTCGCGATGCAGCCAATCAGCGGTCCAGTCCGGTGCGACATAACTGCCATGTCCCCATATCGAGCCGACTTCCATGCCGCCGAGCGTCTGCCAGACGTTCTGGCCCGCTTGAATCTCACCTGCGGCGATGACCACCTTGCCATCGGTCGTGACCACCTTGTTTACAATCGGTGGGGCTTCCTGGTAAATCCGAGTGCCGATCCAACCGAGCACGGCAAAGGAAACAAGCAAAACGAGAGCGAAGGCGATCCAAAGTTTCTTCATAAGAGCAAAATACAACCGGAGAGAGCGACAAATGCGTCCGTGTTCATGGCGTTGTGATGTGTGCGGTGGACCGAAACGTGATTCCACCCGATCCCTTTCCGGCCTTGAAGTTGTTGATTATCTTTTGCGTCGCCGTATCTATGACAGAGACCGTGCTCGCAAAGGTGTTTGCAATGAAGGCCCGGCTTCCATCATCACTGATCACCACGCCATGCGCTCCCTGACCAGTCTTGACCGTCGCCACCACGCGGTTGCTGGCGGTCTCGATCACCGAAACGGTGTTGTCGGGGTTCTTTTCGCTGCCTTGGTTGGCGACATACACGTAGCGGCCATCCGGCGTGAAGAAGACCTGGATGGGATTGCGACCCACCGGTACGGTGGCGATCTTCTTTCGCTGCGCGGTGTCGATGATGGCGACGCTGTTCTCATCTCTCAAGGAGACGTAGGCGCGGCGACCGTCGGGCAGGAACGCGACCTGAACCGGGGCTTTGCCGACGGGAATGCGGACTACCTCTTTGGACTCGGCCACGTTGATGGACATCGTGACATACGGGAGCATCGCCATCAGTGTGAGTCTGTCGGTCGGGGCATACATGATCATCGGCATATGCATTTCCATCGTCATGTCGGTGGGTGCGGCAGAATATCGTTCAAGAATCTTCGCCTCGTTGATGCCGTGGGTTCCGACGAGGTTGCGATCCATCCTTTCAACCATGAACTGATAGCCGACCATCCATTGTCCGGCCTGTCCGGTCATGATATCGAAGGGCAGCAGATCGGGAGCGCCCATCATTTCAGTCATGCTCGCCGCATGTGAAGCTGTTCTCCCCGTTTTCATGCCGGTCATCGGTGCATCTCCGGCCTGGCCCTTCATGCTTTCTGTCATGTGTTCCCCCCCAACAGACTCGGCCGACTGCGCTTGGACTGGAGACCAGATGGCCAAGGCCACTGCCAAGGCGAGGCTTGAACTGGTGATGAGGTTTGCCTCACTTTCATTCGAGAACCAACTAATTTGGTGTTCATAATTTTGTCTCCGTTTGCGTTGTCCGTTCACATCCCCTTCATCGGCGGCATCGTGGCGGCGGGAGCGGGTGGTGCGAAGCCGGTAAGAATTTTGCGCTGTTCATTGGTGAGAAGCTTGCTCGCCTCGCCGATGGCTCCGATGTATCGCAGGCGGACATCGCCTTTGAGCTTCTCGATCTCCGCCACCTTGGCTTCGATCTGAGCGAAATCCGGTTGATCGGCGGCGGTGAGCGTCCAAAGATCCTGCTCGGCTTCTTGCGCGCTTCGATTGACGCTCGCCTTGTCCAGCGCCGCCTGTTCCTTGAGTTGATTGAGCATCATCTTTTGCTGAGTGCTCAACGCGATGTGCTGCGGGTGGTCGAGGAAAAAGCCCGTTGCGCCGAGGTGATAGAGATGCGAGGCGCCGGGGAAACCGGGCAGCGCCGATTGCGGCATCGCGGCCCCTGCGCCGCCGCCCATCCCGCCCATGCCCATCATTCCGGCCATTTCCATCTTATCCATCGCCATCATACCCATGCCGCCACCGCTCATCCCCGCTGCTGGTGCTCCGGCGGGCATGGCACCGCCACCCATCCCGCCCATCATCTTATCCATCATCCCCATACCCATCCCTCCACCGCCCATGCCTCCCGATGCGCCGCCTGCCATTGGTGCGCCCCCGCCCATTCCGCCCATCATTTTACCCATCATCCCCATCATGTTGTCCATTTTACCCATCATCATGGCCATTTCGTCCATCATAGGCATGCCACCACTGGCTGGCATCGCGCCGCCACCCATGGCTGGTGTTGCTCCCGGTTGTGCTGTGCCGTTCATGCCCGCCATTCCGGCCATTCCTCCCGGCATCGGCTTTTTGCCCGCTCCCGTGCCCGACTTGCCACCCATCGGCATTGCGCCGGAGGAGGGCGGATTACCCATGCTCGGGTTGGCGCGATACGCCGCGGACGATGACCCAGCTTGCTGGTGAAGCGCGTCCTCCAGTTGTTGCATTTTGTCGCGCAGTTCCGCGAACTTACCGGCGACTCCGAGACCGCCTGCCGCGCCACCTTGCGCGCCGCCCATCTTCATTCCGGCCATCCCTGCCGTGGGCTTCGCGCCTGACTCCATGCCGGGCATCGTTCTGCCGCGAGGTGGATTTCCTGTACCCATCGGCATGGCACCGGGAGCCGACGGTGCGGACTGCTGCTGAAGGATGGCTTCAAGTTGCTCAATTCTGGCGCGCTGCTCCGCCAATTGTGCCTCGACGCTCTGCCCGCCAGGATGGCCACCCGCCTGGCCGGCGGCAGCGGCAACATGGGCGGCGTGCGCCGGGTCGGGCGGCGCTTGAGCCAAGGTTTCTTGTTCGACGCTCACGAAGGTTGCAATGGCCAGCAGGCCAGCAACGGTGAGACAGGTTGTGATGATTTTGTTTCCTAGTTTCATAATTGGGTCTGCCCTTCTTGTTTTGTTTGGTTTGTGGTTTCTTAATTCAGTGACTCATTGCGACTTGCCCAAGTTCCTTTAATTCGCGTTCCGCTCGCAGCCAATCCTCACAGTCATGTCCCGCTTCGCCGCCTCGCTCCTGGTAGAGTTGATAAGCGCGGCTCTCGATTTTTTGCGGATCAGGGTTGGGGTTGCCTTCGTTGTGCGATTGTTCTTTGTGTATATTTTTGTGGTTCTTCATGTTGCTTTTTTCCTTTTCTATTGTTTTTAATTTCACTTTTCTTTGGCTGCCAGTTCAGCCGGTCGCACCGAAAACGGCGACGACCGGCTGATGCGCGACTGCGTTACTTCTTTGCGCCACTGCCCGGTTTGGTTGCAGAGCAAAACATGGCGTCATCACCGCACTTCGAGCAGACGTGCTTCACTTCCTCGTTTTTGCCTTTGCCTACGCCGGTGCCGACGACTTCGACCATGCCGTCGCAGGCATGGCACATGACTTTTTCACCGATGGTCATCATTTTGATGTGCGCCTTGTCGTTGGTGACCTTCTGGACCATGACGGATTTGCACTTGCCGCAGGTCATGGACATGGAATCGCCCGGCTTCAGCGCTTCCGCCTCCGCCTGGGTCTTGATGTGGTTCATGTTCATACCGCTCATGTCGCCTTTGTGGTCCGCCGCGCGGACCGCGCCGGGCAACCACATCGCAAACGCCAAAGCGAGCGCGAGTCCCGAACCGAAGTTGATTTTGCTGAGGTGGTTGTTCTTTGTTTTCATAACTGTGTCTTTCATTTTGTGTTTGGTTTGGTTTATTGTTTCGATGACTCAATGAGGGTGTGGGCAGCCCGTCACGCCAAGAAGGACAGCGACGAGCGCCAACGTCATCAGCGCCGGTCGTATCCACTTCGATTGTGTCAGCGCGATGATTGTGCTGGGGACCTTGCTTTTCATTTTCATAACTGCGTCTTTCTTTTCTTTTGTTTGGTTTGTTGTGTCCGCGAACGTCGTGTTCACGAATTCATTTCTCGCTACGGTCGCTCGGCTCTTAGGAGCGCCGAGCGCTGAATTATTTTTTGGACAGTTTCGTAATTGCGACGACCAGCAGGACCACCACTAGTACGCCGACCACCGTCCAGACCCACATCCCTCCGCCCGACCATCCA
>JBKJSC010000193.1:0-4215 GCA_046593035.1 Limisphaerales bacterium
ATGCCGTAGCTGGAAGTGGCGGCGGCGTTGAGGCCGCCAATGAAAGAGCTTGCGCCCGCGCCTTGGCTGTTCAATCCCCCAAAGATTTCCGCCGCGCCGGGGATGGACACGGTTTCCGCGCTGGTGCCGAGCCGGATTTGATTCGCGGCGGTGGTGAGCGCGAATTTTCCGAACGCATAAGAGTTGGCGTAGGTGTTCGTCGCGCCGTAACCCCACGCGGCGGAAGAAGACCCGACGGTGCTTGCGCCGTAGCCAATGGCCAGCGAGCCGAGGCCCGTGCTGAGCGCGTTCCCGCCGAGGGCAATGCCGTAGCTGGAAGTGGCGGCGGCGGCGGGGCCGCCAATGAAACTGGAAGCGCCAGCGCCCCGACTGTCCAAACCACCCGTCACCACCAAGTTCGTAGCGGTGCCATTCAGGCGGAGCACGTAAGCCGTGGAACCGCCGGAGAAAGAGCCGCTGCTGGCGGCATCAAGGCCCGCCGCAATGGCGAGCGCAAAGAAAATTGTAAGGAGATATTTTTTCATAAAAACTATGCAGTCCAAACCACCTTGGCCAAACCACCGCCAGTGGCGTCCACGGTGATGTTTTTCAAAACGTCCTGCTGCCGGAGCGCGGACCATTCCACGTCGTTCCCCGCCGCCAGCGTGCGCCCGTTGACGGTGATGTCCGTCGAGCCAACATTGTAAATGGCGATAGAGGTTTTACTGGCGAAGACCGTCGATAAATTGTTCACGTCGACGACGTCGCAATCGACCGTCGCCGCCGCCGGGGTGAGGCTGGCGAGGTCCGCCGCGCTGATGGACACCGATCCGGTCACGCTCTGCGAGCCTTTGCCGAAGATCACCACCACGGTGACGTCCGCGCCGCTGGTGTTGTAAAATTCCAGGTCGGCAATGTCGTCTCGACCGATCACGCCGGAATGAATGAGGCCGGACTGGCAGTTGGTGAAGGAATCGTCATTGACGGAGATTTGTAACGCGCCGCTCTGCGAGTAGATGAAAAAGTAATCCCCGCCGACGTGGACCCGCGCCTTGCCGTTGTTGGCGATAACCAGCGTGGTCTGACTGCGAGAATTGCGGGAAAGATTCGCGTTCATTTAGAGCCTTTGAAAAAAGTGGGGAGCATCACCAGACCCACGATACCCGCCAGCGCGTAGAGCACATACTTCTGGCCGCTGGCCGTGGCGACAAATTGTTCCTGCGACTTGGCCACGTCGGCGGCGATCTTGTTCGAGCCGGTGGCGAGCTGCTTCACGGTGTCGCCGACGGCGGTGGTGATGTTCGCAGCGTTGCGACTCACGGCTTCGATGGCGGCCCTGGCGAGGTCGGCGTTGCTGCTGATGAACGTGATCTGCCCCTGGTCTCTGAGGCGGATGTCGGAATCTTGCAGCGCGAGGATTTCACCGGAAGTCGTCGTCAACCGTTTGTCGGTGTTCGTCGTCTGCGTCGTGGTGGTGCTTTTAGTATCGGAGAATCCGGCGCTCATAAAATCAATAGATCAAGCTAGCGGTCTGCGGCGTGGTGGGTGGGTAACCGGCAACGGGTGGAAACCAGGCCTAGACCCACCACGTTCTTCCTTTAAGGTTCGCCCCACCCATAAAGATAAATCCGGTTTCGTGCCGTCAGGTTGCATTCGCATGGCCGCGTTTTGCTGCTCAACCAAAAGGTTCCAACGCGCATCGGATATTGGAGTAAAATGAAAACTCATCATAAAAGTCCCTGCGCCTTGAGATATTTCTTGTAGGCAACAAAAAGGGCCGCGCCGAAGAGCACCAAGCCGCCGACACCGAACCGCTTGAAGATGATATAAGAGGCCACGCCACATCCGAAAATAGCACCGATAAAAATCTTGGTAGTTCTGCTCATAAAATCTTTCGCAAAATCACTTCACTGCAAAACCAGCCGTGCGCGGCGGTGATGCGTTTGACCAGGCCGGGCCGGATGGTGCGCATCGACATGCTCCGGCAACCAAGCCGACGAGCCAGCGCTTCCATCTGCGGCATGTCGGCGTCGGTGATGCGGCGGTCCCCAACGGCACCACAGGCGAGGGTGCAGAGTGAAACAAAGTTGTTCGTTCCATCGCAGAAAGTTTCGACTTCATAAAAGGTGACGAGGGCGACTTGCTCTTGATCGTCCCGACAAATCCACAAGCCGACTTCACCGGCTTCCGCGCGTTGCCACAGAATTTCTTGCGTGCCACAACTCGGTTCCAAGGGCAGATCGCCCAGGGCGTTTCGGATCAAATACTTTTCCGGTTCCGTCAAGTCGCGGAACAAGCGCTCAACCCAAACCAGCTGGATGTGCCGGCGGGGAGGCGTCGTCACCGTCGTTTCCACAACCAGATGCCTACCAGAACGGCCACGATCAAGAGAGCGGTGGTCAAGGGTGTTAGGCCGCCCGGCCCGCTGCTGCCGCTGGCCGCGCCAAAGTTGTTGTCGCCGAAACGAAATGCGCCGAGCGTCTGCGCCGCCTTGCTGTCTTGGCGAGCGGTCTGAGTCGTCGTGGAATTGACATCAACTGAGGTGCTGCCGGCCATAAATCAGGAAAAGTAAAAGCCCTTCTGGTTGTGAAACCATTTCGAGTGTTTCTTGATGCGCTTTTTTACGTAGCTGTTGCACCGGCTTTTGGCCGCGAACTTCCTCGTCTTTTTCAAAACGCGGACCGTTCGCTTGGCACATGACTTGCAGCTCATAGCTCAACGCTTCCGCAACAGGATAAAACCGATGACCGCGAGGCCCACTGCGATGACCGCGCCCCAGAGCAACACCTTGTTGCCGGATGCTTGCGCCGCCTGATTGGCCTGCGCCCGCGCCTGCGCCTGGTTGTCTTGCCCCGCGCCGTTGCCTTTAATGGCCCCGATCACACTGCCCGCCGCCGTGGCAAGGGAACCGACCCCGCCGACGAGGCCCGTAAACCACCCGCCGCCGCTGCTGGCGGGAGCGGATTCGGAATACCAACTAGATGTATTATCATCATCATCCATAAATTCTTTCTCGGGGATGGCCGGCGCGGGAAGGAACACCCGCGCCAGACCAGTCACACACGCACCGAATTGTTAGGCCCGGGAAGTGGCCACGGGTGCACGCGCGCCCAGTTCCACGCCTTCCACCAGGATGTCAAACGCCGCCGCCGCATGGACGGTCGTGTCGTAGTAAAACTCGACATTGAGCGGACGTCGCACGCCGTTTTCCAACAACGGGATAAAGTCCGAGGGGATGCCGAGATCGTCCAGGATCACCGGGAAACACGTCGGCACGACCGGGATTTTGACGAGCGGATTGCGCCGCCCGGCTTCGTTGGCCGCCGCCAAGGTCATGTCATAGACCTGCCGTTCCCCGACCGTGATGCGCACCTGCGTCACGGCGGTATCCGCCAGGACCAGCTTGGTAACGGTGGAAATGTCTTTGACCTCGATGTTCGCCAGGGTGTTCCACCCCGCCACCGGGAGCGGCGTGGTGATGATGGATTGCAGGAACACGTCGCCGCGGGGCTGAGGGTTGCTGACGGGCGTGTGGGCCATCCAACCTTGAATCTTGGTCAACGTCTTGCCGCCCGGATTCGCGCCGACGATCTTCGCCTGGATGGACAGCCGGGAAATATCGGCGGTGCCCCACGGGCTGAAGTTCATGCCCGGACGCGTGAGCGGCAGGTAAAAGAACGTGGCGTCGAGCGTGTCGCTGTTGGCGTTGTTGAGCGCGTCGGCCATCGCCTGGATGGTGGGCTTGAGCAGAATCTTCTGCTTGTCGTCCTGGTTGAGGATCAGGTATTCGACATACTCTGCGAACGTGAGCGCGCCGGTGCCGACGACCTGGAACAGGAAGCCATGCAACAGACGGCTGTTGATGTCTGGGCGGACGGTGATGACGGAGCCAAGCGCGGCCCCATCAAAGGGGGGCAACTGGGTTTTAAGGGTGGCCATAGTTGTTGGGGGTTTGGCGTTGGGGTTTGGGGGTGAAGCCAGCGGCTCAGGAAATAAATTTCTTGATGCTGTCCGGGAGCAGGGGAACGACGAACTTGTTGATGATCGTGACACCTACCCAGGCGGTCACAAAGGTGATGAGGACGTTTTTCCAGTTGATGTTCATACGGTGGAGGCCGAGCTTTCGAGGGCGTCGGCAGTTGAGGTTAGCATCTGTCGCGGCTTTCAGCGGCGGGCTGGGGGTTTGTCCAGCGACCAACCGGTTACACACTTGCGACTGACGACGAGACCCTAACC
>JBKJSC010000261.1:0-28623 GCA_046593035.1 Limisphaerales bacterium
GTTCTTGGACGCTTAACCGCCCAATCACCGCCCCGCCGTGGCACCCGGCGCGGGGGCTTTGGGTTGCGGCGTGAAGACGTGATCTTGCGGGATGCCGAATCGTTGAAGCACACGCCGCGTCGCGGATTCCAAGCTACTGGCGTCCAGGACGATTTTGCGGAGGGAATCGCCGCGCGCGAATTCAATGACGTGGAAACCATCGACGGGCTTTTGCAACGCGGCCTGAAGCTCCGGCAGGCGGCTCACTTTTTGTCCATTCACTTTGTCCACCACGAGCGCACGGCTGTCTTGATAACCCAGGTTGTAGTTGTCCGGCAAAACCGCGGAGAGGAGGATGAGCGCCGGGCGCTCCTTCGTGGGCGAGTCGTGGCTGTAATAAGTCAGGCGAAACGGCGCGCTGCGTTTCCAATCCTGTCCCCAACTGCGCAGATAGTCGCCGGACAAAGGCTGGAAGAGCAGGCCGCCCGCGATCAGGTATTCCGGCTCCTGGTCGAACGTGTGGTCGGCCAGGAGCTGCGTGGAATATTCGGCCTTGGGCAAGCGGTAGCTGACTTCGAGCGTCGCGCCGTCGCGCCAGATTTTCAATTTCACTTCATCACCGGCGAACCGGTGGCGGGTCGAAAGGTTTTCCAAAATCAAGCGGCCGTAATCCGGATCCTGGTAATAGCCCTGGGTGTCGATGTCGAAACCGTCCACTTTCAGAATGATGTCGCGCTGTTTCAGGAGCGTCGGCTCGCCCGGCTTGGCTGGCACGTCGATGACCAGCACGCCGCGCGGTTCGCCTTCCCGTTTGAGGAACTTGTGAGTGCTGGGATTCTCGGCGGGCTGCCAGACAAAAGGAAAGTAGGCCAGGCCGTGATAGGCTCCTTTCTTCCGCGCTTCGAGAATCGGACGGATGAACGAAGCGGGGATGGCGCGGCAGTTATTCCCGGTCTGGGCAACGGTCAGTCCGATGACTTTCTTGCCCGCGATCACTGGTTCCGCGCGACCGATGCCGCTGATCTCGGAACTCAACTCCAGTTGCAGATGCGAAACAAACGACAGCCGCGCGTCGTCCACCATGAACTGGGTGAACTCCGCCTTGCGTCGCTCGACGTTGCCGTTGCGCCAGCGGACGATTTCCATTTGATCCTTGCCCGGCGCACCGTCGGCCAGCTCGACGGGTTTGAGGTTTTGCCAGAACGTCGCGTCCTCCGTCGTCAACAGCGCGAGGTTGGCGTGGTAATCAATCCACGCGATGTCCGCGTTCCACCATTTGCCCCGGCCACCTTTCTGGAGGCGCAGCAACGTGCGGTCCGAGAGTTCTTCCGCCGTGGTGAGAATTTCGCGCGGGCCGACGACGACGCCCGCCTTCTGGGAGGTGGCGCTGCGCTTGGCCCACGGCTGCTGGTAGTCGTATTGCTTGCGGTTCACTTCGATCAGCACGAGCGAGCGATCCCAGCCCTTGGCACCGGATTTGTTCGCTGCGGGCGCGGCGAACGCGCCGAGCGCCGACATCAAGAGCAACGCGACGGAGAATACGGAAATGTTTTTCATAAACGCCGATCTTTCGGAACGCCGTAGGTTTTCAGAATTTGCGGATTGGCCTGCTCCACCTCCTTGCGCTCCATGCATTCAAACGTGCCTTTGGGCAGGAACTCAATGACGTGCTGGCCTTGGGTGTTCGATTCCAGCGCGCGGATCACGTCCTCCATTTTCTCGATGCGGATGCCGTTGATCTTGTCCACCAGCGCGCGACTTTGATTTTTGAAATTGGCGTTCACAGGGTGGGGGAGAATTGCGGCGAGGACAATCGGCTCCGCGCGCAGCGTTTCCGGTGCTTCGTGGCGGCGGTAAAACAGATCGTAAACAATTTCCGTGCTGGCGGAGTCCGACCAGTTGCGTCCAAAAGTTTTCAAGTAATCCAGGCTCAAGGTCGTGAACACCAGCCCACCATAAACGAAATAGCGCGGCAACACGTCGTATTGATTGCCCACCGTCCGCTCGGCTTCGTACGTGAAGAGCGGCAGCGACACGTCCACCTCCCGGCCTTGCCGCCACAGTTTCAACGGCACGCTCTCGCCATGCTGGACGCCTTGGAAGGCGGCGCCGATTTGCACGCGATTGCCTTGATACATGATCGTGCTGTCGCTGCCGACCGGGTAGTCGCCGACTTGCAGCAGCACGTCATCCTCTTTCAGCACTTTTTGCGTCGAAGGAATCGGGAGAATGCTGTCGATCCGCGCGCCCAGTTCGTTATCCGGCAATTTCAGCGAGCGACGGTAGGCCGTGTTTTGCAGCGGCACCGTGCGAATGCCGGCCTGGGGAAATCCGTGGTAAGCGCCATCCTCAATGTCTTTCAAAAAATGCTGAATCACCGGTGGCGAAATGAAGAAGCCGGTGTTTTCCAATCCTTGGGTGCCTTGGAACGCCACGCCCACAACTTTGTCATCTTGGATCACCGGTCCGCCGCTGTTGCCGGGGTTGATCGCCGCGTCCGTCTGCACGCCGAGAAACGCGCGATTACCAATGTGGACGTAGCTTTGCATCTCGATGCGCGAAACGACGCCGCGCGTGTAGGAGATTTGTTCGCCGCCGGCAGGGTAACCGTAAGTGACCACTGGCGTCCGCACCTTCGGCAGCTCGCCAATGTTGAGCGGCTCCATGCCTTCAAAAAAGCTTTCATCTTCGACGCCCAACACCGCGAGATCGCAGTCATGGCCGACGAATAAAACCCGCGCCTGGTACGGCTTCGGGTCTTGATAGCGCCGGACGAGGATTTGCTTCGCCCAACCCACGACGTGCGCATTGGTCATGATCCGCTTGCCTTTGATGACAAAGCCCGAACCACCGCTGCGCCGCACGCCATCAAACCGCCACGGCGCGTCCCAGATGGGCGACTGGCTGAAGTTCATGATCTGCACCACCGACTTTTCCGGCTCGGCCCCGTGAGTGAGCGGGGAAAAAGTCGCGACGAGGAAAAGCAAAATGAGATGGGCGATGTTCTTGGTCACGCCGCGAAAATGGTGAAGGCACCAGCAATGGTCAAGCCTTTTGCTTGAATGGCCACGAAACGTTTGCCATCTGGTTTTCCCTTGAAATAACCAGCACCCGTCGCAAGGCTAACGCGATGCCAAACTCTGCGTGGATTCTTCTTTGGCGGCGTTGCGCTTTGGGTCACGCCACTGCCAGCATGATGGCCCTTGCGTGGATGTTTGCGGCTATTTCCGCGATCGCACAGGAACAGAGCAAGAGCGTGAAAAGCTTCTCCACTGCCAAAACCGCCAATGCATCCAGCGCGCGACACGATCCTCCGGAAATGCTTTTTCGTCGTGCGCCGATGAGCGTTGCGCCTCGCAGCGTTGTGATCAACTTGTCCTCCAATCTTCATCTGGCCTTCGATACCGAACTGCTCCGCACGCACACGGTTTGGCGGGGTGAACCTCTGAATCTCTGGGGCGCGGTTTATCACGGCGGGAAAGACAAGTTCTACTGCGACTTCGATGGAACGGTGTTGTGGGCGATGCCGCCGGTGTTTCCATGGGCTGTAGGGAAAGAACCGTTGAAAACATTCGGCACGGGTTTGCCCGTTGGCGCTCGTTTCATTGGTGTGAGCACTAAACAGCAGTCCTCCACGATGATCTATGAACTGCCTCTGCCTGGTGGAAAATCAGTGCGGGTTCACGAAACCGCAACACGTCCTGCCAAAATGAACGCCGGGGAAGGCTTCATTCGTCGTTTTGAGATCGGCCCCTGTTCGGAAGACCTTTACTACCTGGCGCTCGTGACGACGAATAAAATTCTACCACGCGCTCCCGATACAGCTCCGGCATGGGTTTCTTCCGCCGACCGTACGGACATGATCAAAGTTCGCACAACGGATCGTGCCTGGCAAAATGAGCACGCCAGCTCGCTTCTTCAATTCGACGAACTTGATCTCAGTTATGAGGCGAAAAGCTGGTTCGAAACCAAAGGTGAAAGCAGCGTGACCCGAACCCAGGTGAGCGGTCGAAAAACGTGCGGGCTTGTTTACATCCCGGCACACGCCAGCGACATTGCCGTCGAGGTGGCCACGTTCGCCTTCGCAAACGAACAAGATGTCAACAAAGCCGGCGGTAAGTCTTTTGAACATCCGATGAAGCCGCCGCAAATGGCGTTGCTTCACAGTAACCAGAAAGGTTCTGTTGCTCCTCCCATCAAAGTGTTCTCCGCCGACCTGTCCGTCCCGCTGGCGTCCGCTTCTGACGACTATTTCCGCGTCGAACATTTCCCGTTGCCCAAGGAAATCCAATTACAAGTCACCGGCATGGATTTTCTGCCGAACGGCGATCTCGCCGTCTGCACGTGGCTGGGTGAAGTCTATATCGTGCAACACCCGCAAGGCGACGTGCAGTCGGCTACCTATCGGCGCTTCGCGCGCGGCCTCTGCGAACCGGGCGGACTCAAGGTGATCAACGGCCAGATTTACGTCGTGCAAAAACAGGAGTTGACGCGCCTCGTGGACACGGACGGCAATGGCGAGTGCGACTTGTACGAATGCGTCAATCAAGGCTGGGGTTTCACTGGCAACTACCACGATTTCTCGTTCGGCCCGGTCGTGGATGCGGCGGGCAACTTCCATGTTTATCGCACTGGCACGCACGGGGTTTACGACATTCCCTACATGGGCTGGGACGTGCAAATCAGCGCCGATGGCAAAGCGCTCTCCGGGTTTTGCAGCGGCCTGCGTTCACCGAATGGCTTCGGAACCTACGGCTCCGACCGTGCCCTGTTCATGACGGACAACCAGGGAAATTGGATCGGTGCTTGCACGTTGAACCATATTCAGCGTGGAAAATTCTATGGCTATCCCTCGACCATACCCGCGCCGAAGGAAGACTTCCTCGGCCCGCGCGATGGGCGCTTCACGCCGCCAGCGGTGTGGTTTCCGTACACGCTGGCCAAGTCCGCCAGCGGCTTTGTGACGATCAACGACGACCGGTTCGGTGCCGCTTTCAAAGGCCAGATGCTCGTGGGTGATTTTCAAAACGCCATTGTCATGCGTGTCGCTTTGGAGAAAGTGAATGGAGAATGGCAGGGCGCGGTGTGGCCGCTCCTCAAAGGCTTTGGCTCAGGTGTGAACCGGCTGGCGATGGGACCGGATGGCAAGTTGTACGTCGGTGGTTGCAAGAACAGGGCCTGGGCCGCCGTGGCACCGCGGGATTATTCCCTCGACCGTGTGAGCTTCACCGGCAAGGTGCCGTTTGAAGTGAACGAGTGTCATGCGCGCCCGGACGGATTTGAACTCACCTTCACTCAGCCAGTCGATCCTGCTACCGCCGGCAATCCCGACAGCTACGACGTGGCGCAATTCAAATACAAGTTCCACTCCAAATATGGCTCACCGGAGATCGATCACGATGGTAAGGAGAACAGTTCCACGCCGATCAAGGTCGTGTCAGCGAAAGTTTCTGCGGCTGGTTTGACGGCGCGGTTGAAATTGGAGGGATGGAAGCCGGGCTACGTGACCCTTGTGCGCGGTCTGGATGTGCGCAGCGCCGGCGGCAAGAAACTCTGGCACGACACGTTCCACTACACGCTGAACCAGATTCCAAAGGAGCAACTCGATCAGCGATGAATTGCTTCGTTTCTGATTTTCCCCTCGCCAGCCCGCTTGGTGCCGGTATTTTCTCTGCGGTATGACTTCACTGAAACGAACGCTTAGGGCGATCCTATTGCTGGCATCGTCCCTAGGCGTCCAACTAGCCCAAGGCGCGGACCCATCTTCCGTCACCGATCTCGACCGCCTTATCGCTGAGTTACGCGTGACGTCGCCACCGGAGGCGCAGCAGGCCGCGCTGGCGAGTCTCAAGAAACTGGCGACGCCGCGCGTGGCGGAGTCGCTGCTCGCGAAGTGGAATGATTTGTTGCCCGCCGCGCGCGCGGAGGCGGCTGCTCTCTTGTTGAGCCGCGCGGAGTGGACCGAGGTGTTGCTCGGCGCAATCGAAACCGGCCAGCTCACCAGCAGCGCTCTCGGTACCGCGCAGCAACAAAAGCTCATCGCGCACACCCAACTAGTCATTCGCGAGCGTGCGGCGAAGCTGTTCACGAAGCCGAGTCCCGATCGCCAAAAAGTGCTGGAAGTGTATCGCGGTGTCGCGGAATTGAAGGGCGATCGAGGGCGAGGCACGCAGTTGTTCTTTGGCAATTGCGCGACCTGCCATCAATTCCGGGGCGCGGGCACGGGGATTGGTCCCGACTTGGTGACTGTGGCAGAAAAGCCGGTTGCCGCGCTACTGCTGGCGATCCTTGATCCGAACCAGGCGGTGGATCCGGCCTTCGTTTATTACATCGGTTACACGAAAGACAACCGCGACGTCAGCGGGGTGATTCGAGTGGAAACGGCCACCAGTCTGACACTGCGCAACGCCGGTGGCGTGGAGGACACCGTGCTACGCGCGGACTTGAAAGAGCTAAGAAGCTCCGGACTTTCATTAATGCCCGAAGGTTTTGAGAACGCATTGAACCCGCAGGCCATGGCGGATTTGATCGCCTTCATCCAGAGCGGAGCGCCCGCAAAATAGTCCGCTCGCTTCCTCGACAAACTTTGTCCTTAACTTGCTCCGGGCAATTACGTAGCTTCACGGACTTGATTGTGAATTCATGAAAAAACCATCGTTGCTCATCATCTTTCTGACCGTCTTTATCGATCTGATCGGGTTCGGAATCGTGCTGCCGTTGCTGCCCAAGTACTGCGAAATCTACGGCGCGAAGGGTTATCAAATCGGGCTGGTCATCGGTTCGTTTTCGCTCATGCAGTTTATCTTTGCGCCGGCGTGGGGGCGGCTTTCGGATCGGATTGGCCGGCGTCCCGTTTTGTTGATCGGCAACGCGGGTTCCGCCATTTCGTACGCCTTGTTTGCGCTGGCGGCGCATTACGAAGGCACGCTGGGACTACTGGTGTTGCTCGCATCGCGCATGTTCGCCGGCGTGTGCGGCGCGACACTCTCGGTGGCCTCCGCGTATATCGCCGACGTCACGGATCGGGAAAACCGGTCGAAGAGCATGGGCTTGATCGGCATGGCATTTGGGCTGGGCTTCATCTTGGGGCCGGCATTGGGCGCGTTGAGTGCGGCGAAGTTTGGACTGGCCGGGCCGGGCTGGATGGCCGCGGCATTTTGCGCCGGGAATTTTATTCTCGGTTTGTTCATCTTGAAGGAGAGCTGGAAACCGAACTCCGAGCACGCCGCTCCCCGGCCGCGCTGGGAGCAGTGCCTGCACACGTTGCGCCATCCCAAGCTGGGCAAGCTCATCGGAATATTTTTTCTCGCCACGTTTTGCTTCACCTGTTTTGAAAGCACGTTTTCACTGCTGCTCGACAAGAACCTCCACTATGACGAGAAGCATGTCGGCTATCTGTTTGCCTACTGCGGCATCATCGCGGCATTCATTCAGGGCGGCGCGATCGGACGGCTCATCAAACGCTTCGGTGACCAGCGGCTCATCGCCGGGAGCATGGTGGTGGTGGCGGTGAGCCTCGCCGCGCTGCCGTACATGGGAAATCTCTGGGGAATTCTAGTGGCGCTCGGTTTGTTCGCGGCGGGTTCCGGCATCAACCGTGCGCCGACGATGGGACAAATCTCGCTGAACAGTCCACCCTCCGAACAGGGAGCCACGATGGGAGTGGCGCAAAGCGCGGGAACTCTGGCCCGCATCGTCGGGCCGGTGTTCGCCACCGGCCTGTATGCCTTCCATGCGGCACTGCCGTATTTGATCTCCGCCGGTGTGGCGCTGGTGACCGGGGTGTTGGCTTGGCATTACCTCTGCAAAGATGGCGAGCCGGTGCTGCCTGAGAAAATGCTGGGTGCGGAGAAAACCATCTGAGACACTAAGCACTGTTAGTTCCAACTGCCGCAAAGGTTGGGAGTCAGCCTAGTTAAAAGGCTAGGCCACGTAGCGTTCGAGCACAGACAAGAAGGACCGAAGTTTCTTGCGCCCCTCGGCAGGCGAAACCGCGTGTTCGAGACACTCATGAATATGGGCATGCACCACTTCATCGCCAAAAGACTTCAAGGCGCGTCGGGCGGAGATGACTTGCATCAGCACTTCCGGGCAGTCCGTGTCGGTGTTTACCATGCGCTCAATGGCATGTAGCTGGCCGCTGATTTTGCGCAGCCGGACAACCAGCGCCCGCTTCTCAGCTTCAGGATGGACATGCTTCATGCGGTTCTCCATACCACAGCCCGGTGGGGCCGCCAATCAAATTAACTGTTGACGCGATATAGGGGGTAGGGGTATATGCCTTGATGCAATCGTTTCAAGAATATCTGAACCAAGGAAACGCCTGGCTGTTCATCCCCGCCGCCGTGGTGCTGGGTGCGTTGCACGGTCTGGAACCGGGACACAGCAAGACCATCATGGCGGCGTTCATCATCTCAATTCGGGGCACGGTGATGCAGGCGGTGCTGCTCGGTCTCTCCGCCACGGTGTCCCATACAGCCGTCATCTGGATACTGGCGTTCGTGGGATTGCATTACGCAGGTCAGGTGAACGTGGAGGAACTGGAGCCGTATTTTCAGGCCGGGACCGGCGTGATCGTGATGGCGCTGGCGAGCTGGATGTTTGTGCGCATCCTCAAAGAGCAGCGTGAAGCGGCGGCGCATCATCACGATGAACACGACCACGGGGCGCATGGTGGCACGATGATTAACACCGGTCATGGCTGGCTGGAAATCAGCGTCTTCGAGACGAATGTGCCGCCGCGCTTCCGTCTCTACTTTTACAATGCCGCGCGCGAACCGCTGCCGGTGCCGCGTGATGAACGGGTAATATTGGAAACCACCCGGCCTGATGGCGTGAAGCAGAACTTCGAGTTCAAGTTGGAGGAAAATTACCTCGAAGCCACGGCTGAATTGCCAGAGCCGCACGAGTTCACGGTGAAGCTCACACTCTCGCACGGTGGCCATGCCCATACGTACGAGACGAACTTCGTGGAAGACCACCACCATCACCATCACGGCGATTTGCCCGCCGAGCATGGATCGAAGTCCGAGTATGAAGACGCGCATGAACGGGCACACGCGCAAGAGTTGGCCGTGCGCTTCTCCAATCGGCAGGTGACGACGGGACAGATTGTTCTCTTCGGGCTGACGGGTGGGTTGCTGCCGTGTCCGTCGGCGTTTGCGATTTTGCTGGTCTGCTTGCAATTGAAAAAGTTCACGCTCGGTTTCCTGCTGGTGTTGGCGTTCAGTCTTGGACTGGCCATCACGCTGGTAACGGTCGGAGCGCTCGCGGCGTTGTCGGTACGGGAAGCCAGCAAGCGGTTCCAGGGATTCGGCGAGTTCGCGCGCAAAGCGCCGTTTGTGAGTTCCTCCCTGATGTTCTTGATTGGGTTGGTCGTGCTGGTGCAGGGGTTACGGCATCTGGTGCATTGATTGATTCGACACCCGCGACCAGCTTTCCTAATGTGCGGCGTGATCCGCAACATCATCTTCGACTGGTCGGGCACGCTGGTGGACGATTTGCCCGCCGTGTGGCGTGCGACCAATCACGTCTTCACGCAAGCCGGGCGGCCCGCGCTCACGCTCGACCAGTTTCGCGCGGAGTTCAGCCTGCCGTTCACACCGTTTTACGACCGCCATCTGCCGAGCGTGCCAATGGCGCAACTGGAAGAGTGGTTTCACGCCAAATTCCGCGAGGTGCAGGACTCGGTGGAGCCACTGCCGCACGCGCGCGAGTTTCTGGTGTTTTGCCGCACGCGCGGATTGCGGACGTTTCTGTTAAGCACGGTGCATCCGGATCATTGGGCGGTGCAATCCGTGAGCACGGGTCTGGGGGCGTTTCTCGACCGGCCGTATGTCGGGGTCTGGGATAAGCGGAAGGTGATCCACCAGTTGCTCGGCGAAAATGATCTTGCCCCGGCTGAAACGATTTTCATCGGCGACATGCAGCACGACATCGAAACCGCGCGGCATGGCGGCATCGGAGCAGTGGCGGTGCTGACCGGCTTTAACAAGCTCGAACAATTGCGCGCAGCGGAGCCGGATTTGATTGTCGAGCACCTGGGGGAATTGCGGCACATTCTGGAGCGGAACGGACTTCATTTGAATCCAGAATTCAGAATCCAGAACCCGGAATCGCTACCGGTTTCCACCGTCGGCGGACTCATTTTCGACGACGCGGGCCGCGTGCTGATGATCCGCACGCAGAAGTGGTCGAACCTTTGGGGCATTCCCGGCGGCAAGATCAAGTTTAGCGAAAGCTCGGCGGACGCGCTACGGCGCGAGCTGAAGGAGGAAACCAATCTCGACATCACCGACATCCGCTTCGTGCTGGTGCAGGATTGCATCGGCTCGAAGGAATTCTATCGCGCCGCGCATTTTATTTTGCTCAACTACACCTGTCGCACCGCCGGAAACGCGCCAGACGTGACGTTGAATAGCGAAGCACAGGAGTCTCGCTGGGTGACGGTGGATGAAGCGATGCGGATGGAGTTGAATCAGCCGACGAAAATTCTGATGGAAGCAGTCAGAAAAGATGAGGAGTGAATAATGAAGCCAAGTCACGCTGCGACGGTCGAAAAACTTGGTAGTGTGTCAGTTTGAATTTCCATCAATCAAACCAACGATTTCCTCCAAAGTCCAGACGTGATCGGAAATCCCCGCTTCCATTGCTGGCGTTACGCGCAAAGTCTGGTGAATACGACAGAAATTGTAATACATGAAGTAGAGCGCAATCGCGTGTTCGTGATTCTCGAATTTCTTGGAAAAAGCGTTGGTCAACCGAGTGAACCGGCGCATACCCATCCGCATTGAAAGATTCTGCCGTTCCGTGTGGCTGGTAGAAACGTGCTTGAAATCAGGTTTGCCGGAAATCACGGCCTTCTTCGCGCCCATGCAGACTGCCGGGCTGTAGCGCACTTCACCCTTCGCCTGCTCGTTGCCGTAAATCTTTTGCAGCATCGCGTAATCCACTTCCGTTCCGAAAGCGTCCTCTACCGCGCTCAGGTAGGCTTTATGGCCATCCGTTGTCAGTTGCACTCGACTGGCGAGCCGATCTTTCAAGTCATGGATAAAGTGATACGCCGCGCCAGCGTCACGGCTTCCAACAAACCAGCACGGGATAAGTTTTGTGTCCGGGCAAAGAGCCGTCCACGTCCACACACTACCAACACCGTCCTTGCCCTTCATTCCCGCTGGCACGTTCTTTTCCTTCGCATAAACAAAGCTCCAAATCTCGTCGCATTGAATCCGCTTGCATTTGAGATTGCGGAAAACCCTGTCCTGATAATCGGAGCAGGCGCGGCCAGCGTCGCAAAGGAGCTTCACCACGGTATTAACCGCCGAGCCGGTGAGCCGGGACGTGGCGCGAATGGAATTACCTTCCGCAAGGCAGGCAATGATTTGAGCGCGTTTCTCGGTTGATGTTCTATTCATGCCGAAACGGTATGCTTGCTTGCACGCATAAGCAAGCACAATCGTAAAATAAATGTTGCGTCTCTAGGCTATGCGTGCTAGAAAGTATCTATGACTGAAACCCAATCAATTCAATCAATGGGCGGTGAAGCTAGAAAAAATGCGCTTTCACCCGCAGAACGAACAGCAATCGCCCGCAACGCTGCGCTGGCAAAATGGGATAAAGCAGATACATCCCAAAAGCTGCCGAAAGCAACGCATGGATCACCGGACAGGCCGTTGCGCATTGGCAACTTAGAAATCCCGTGTTACGTGCTGGACAATGGCAAGCGAGTAATAACACAAGGGGGTGTGCTCGCCGCGCTTACCATGAGTCCCGGAACGGCCACAAAAGGGGGTGGTGATCGAATCGCTAATTTCGTCAATACAAAGTCCATTAACCCACACGCAAGCAAGGATTTGCGCGACATGATCACAAGCCCAATAAAGTTCCGGGCGCAAGGGAGCATGGCTTACGGTTACGATGCCACCATATTGCCGGAAATATGCGACGCGGTTCTTGAAGCACGCAACGCGCTGAAATTAAATCATCAACAAGAGCATATCGCAAAACAGGCTGAAATACTTGTGCGGGCATTTGCCAGAGTTGGAATCATTGCGCTGGTAGATGAGGCGACCGGATACCAAGACGTTCGTGACCGGCAAGCACTTGCTGAGATTCTTAAAAAATACATCGACGGCGAACTTTACAAGTGGACTGAAACGTTTCCGCTTGCGTTGTATAAAGAGATTTTTAGGCTCAAAGGGTGGTCGTGGAACAATGGGAAGATGCCCCAAGTCGTCGGCCACTACACGAACGATCTTGTTTATGACAGGCTGACAAAGGGAATGCTCGAAGAACTGAAGGCGCTAAATCCAAAGGATGCAGTAACAGGAAGGAGGAAGCATCGAAACTACCAATTTCTGACACCTGAAATAGGGTATCCAGCACTCAATCAGCGGCTATACGAATTACTTGGCATGGCCCGCGCATCCGATACTTGGGAGCAGTTTTACCGCTTGGTTGACCGGACTTTCCCAAAACTTGGGGACACAATTCGCTTGCCCTTTGTAGAAGATGTTTGAGGTTCTAAATCGACTCCGGTTGCCTTTTGCACCACCGATAGCGCAATCTGGCTAAAATCAGGCTGCGACTTCTTTTTGATTCTATTGGTTTTTGTCATACCCCATGATTGCCACAGCAAGCCCCAAATGCGAAATCAAATTTCAAACTGATACACTACCAAAAACTTGTATCCTTCATCCCTCATAATTCATAACTTCTAACTTGCCCCAATGGACACCATTACGATCTGCGATCTGGAAGTCTTCTACCACGTCGGCGTGCCGGACGCCGAGCGTGCGCAGCCCCAGCGGCTGTTGCTTACGGTCGAGCTGGCGTACGATTTCACCGACGCTGCCGCTATGGATGAGCTGACGAAGACCATTGATTATTACGCGGTGTCTCAGCGTTTGCTGCGCTATGGCGAAGGGCGGAGTTGGAAATTGATCGAAAAGCTTGCGGCGGATATTGCGGGCACACTGCTCTTGGAGTTTCAACCCGCCAGCGTTTCCGTCGAGGTCAGGAAATTCATCATCCCGCAGGCGCGCCATGTGGCAGTGCGGTTGACGCGCAGCCGTTGACGGACGATCAGGAGAAAATTATTTCGGCGGCAATTTGACGCCGAACACCTGCATGATCTGTGGCACAACCTCCGTGGGCTTTTTGCCCGTGCTGGTTGCCACGCCGGCCGCCACACCGGAAATATAGGCCGTGGAAGCCGAGGTACCGCTCACGTAATAGGCATTGCCTTTGAAATAAACGATGGTGCTTGAAGGGCCGACAACATCGACAAACGAACCGTAGTTCGCATAGCTCGCGATGTTCCCCTGTTTATCTCCCGCAGTGACCGCCAGTACTTCGGTGTAGGCCGCCGGATAGGTCGGCGCGTCCGTGGAGACGTTGCCGGCGGCGGCGACGAACAGCACCCCTTGATCGTACCCTTGCTTGATAATGTTGTGGAGGAACTGGCTGTCCCCCGAACTACCGAGGCTCAAGTTAACAATCTGCGCGCCGCCGTTGACCGCCTCGTAGATTCCCTTGGCCACATCGTAGGTGCTGGTGGTGGCGCTGTTGCCGTAAACGTCCACCGGCAGGATGCGCATGGGCGTGCCGTCGGCAGGAGCGGGCATTTGCGCCAGGCCACGCAGAATCGTTTCGAGCATCGACGTGCCGTGGGTGGGCAAGTTGTCGGCGGGCGAAGCTTCTCCGGCGACAGAGACGGCGGGGAGCAGGAAATCCTTAAAACCAGAGGCACCGGGTTGAATCGCCGTGTCGATCAGACCAATGATGTTGCGGCCATCGCTGCCGGTCGAGGCCTTCAGCGAGAAGGAGGGCGCGGAACTGAAGGCCAGATTTTGCGGCTGGATCGGCGGGTTCACCGCGTAGTTGGAATCGACCAAAGCCAGGTTGGGATTGTTGCTTAACGCGTCGCGCGCGGCGTTGGTGGCCGCTTCGTCCTGGAATTCGAGTCGATAGGTGTTCAATCGATCCGCACGTCCGGTGATTTTGGCACCCAGCCGCTTCGCCAGGTCTTCGATGCTTTCGCCGCCCGGCTTCAACGTGACGATCAATTCGTTGGGAATGGCCTTGGCGGAGCCAAATTTATTTTTCCCCCGAACCAATTGTGTCGCGTCGCTCAACGAAGTGCGGAAGACGAACAGTTTCGGCGGCGCATTGGTCTGGGGCAGCAGGGCGTAATTGAGTTTTCCGAGCAGGCGTTGCAGCGCCTCACCAGGCGGCAGGTTGTCAAATTTGGCGGTAGCCGAGTGAGTGGCGTTGGGTTCGACGTAGATTTGCCAGCCGGTGGCGGTCGCGATGTGTTCGAGGAGTTTCGGCAATTCCCAGGCCTTTATCTGCGCATCCACCCGGTCTTTTTCCACACGCCAGTTCAGGGTGTCCTCGGCGCGTAAGCACAGGGCCATGACAAAAACGAACAGACAAGCCAGCATCTGGAGCTTACACAGGCGGGACGGCGGGCGGACGTTGAACATGGACAGCAACATTACGCAGGGAGAAACCCCAAGGCGACAAAAACGTTGCAGAAAATCGCGCGGAGACTGCTTGGAAGAGCAGGGCAATCGCGTTCTTATTACGGCTGCGGAGCACAAAATCGCGTGGCTATGCAGGGTTTTAAGCCCTTCGAAGAGGTTGCCAGAGTTTCAGCTTGCGATGACTCCTGTTAAATTGCTACAAATACGCATACATATGGCAGCCATTGGCCGATTCCAGAAGGGTGACGAGATTTTTTGTGCGAAAGTCGTGGACGGAGAATTGTTTCGACTCCAGGGCGATGTCTTCGGTTCGCCATCTTACGAAAAGAAACCGGTTTCACAGAAGGGGGTCAAAACCCTGACACCGGTCGTCCCCTCCAAAATCATCGCCGTCGGTCTGAATTACGCCGACCACGCCCGTGAATCCGGCAAGCCGCTGCCCAAGGAACCGTTGTTCTGGATCAAAGCGACGACATCATTGATTCCGGATGGTGCCAAGATTGAAATACCTTTTGCGAACCACCGTACGGATTTTGAAGCGGAGTTGGTCATCGTCATCGGACGGCGCGTGCGCAACGTCACACCCGCCGCTGCGGCGCGCTACATCTTTGGCTACACGGCCGCGCAGGACATCAGTGATCGCACCATTCAGAACTCCGAGAGCCAATGGGCGCGCTGCAAGTCGTTCGACACCTTCACGCCGCTGGGGCCGTATGTGGAAACGAAAATTGACCCGCATGATTTGACCATCCAACTATTTCAAAACGGCCAGCTCCGGCAAAACTCCAACACGAGCCAGCTTATTTTCAACTGCTACCAGTTGGTCAGCTTTATCTCGACCAACATGACCCTGCTGCCGGGCGACATCATTCTCACCGGTACGCCCAGCGGCGTCGGGCCGATTGAATCCGGCGACCGTCTTGAAGTCCGCATCCAGGGACTGACACCGCTGGTCAACACGGTGAAATGAAGTGGGGGGTAAGAAGGGCGAGGTGCAGCTTGCGCCTAGCCGTTACCCCATGCGATTCTGACCGATTCCCGCAAAACCGCCCGAATGTAATCACTCTCACCTCGCCCTTCATACCTCATACCTCTCATGCGCTGGTCCCAAACTCTCATTCCCACTCTCAAAGAAACTCCCGCCGAAGCGGAAATCACTTCGCACAAGCTGCTGTTGCGCGCGGGCCTCATCCGCAAACTCGCTGGCGGGCTTTACACTTTTCTACCACTCGGTCTGCGCGTCCTCCGCAAGGTCGAGCAGATCGTCCGCGAAGAAATGGATCGCGCCGGCGCGTTGGAAGTGCTCATGCCCGCGTTGCAACCGACCGACATCTGGAAGCAGAGCGGGCGCTATGAGACGGCGGCGGAAGTGCTCTTCAAAGTCCGCGACCGTTCCAAAAAGGAATGGCTGCTGGGCCCCACGCACGAGGAAGTCATCACGACGCTCGCCGCCGGCGAAATCAGCAGTTACCGGCAGATGCCAAAGAATTTTTACCAGATCCAAACCAAGTTCCGTGACGAAATCCGTCCGCGCTTCGGCCTCATGCGCGCGAAGGAATTCATCATGAAGGACGCCTACAGCTTCGATGTGAGCGACGAGGCGGCAATGGCGAGCTATCGCAAAATGTATGACGCCTACCAACGCATCTTCAATCGTTGCGGCCTGAAGAATTTCCCTGTCGAGGCTGACACCGGCGTCATTGGTGGCAATTATTCTCACGAATTCATGGTGCCGGCGGAAACGGGCGAGAACGAAGTGGTCTTTTGTGAAGCCTGTGGTTATGCGGCGAACATTGAGAAGGCGACGAGCGGCGTGCCCGCGACTGCCGCGCGTGAAATCGGCGCGGCCATTGAAAAATTCGCCACGCCCGGCGTTGTCACCATCGAGGCGTTGTCCAAAGCGCCTTACAGCGTGCCAGCCAATCGGCAGATCAAGACGCTCGTCTTCATCGCCGACAGCAAGCCAGTCATCGTGCTGATTCGGGGCGACGATCAGTTGAACGAAACGAAACTTATTGGCAAAACCGGCGCGGTGCAGGTTCGACCCGCGACGCCGGAGGAAATTGTTCCGTTGTTGGGCGCGAAGCCTGGTTCGCTCGGCGTGGTGGTAAATGTTCCCGTTGACTTGAAGATTCTTGCCGACGAACGCCTGCGCGGCGCGAATGACATGACCACCGGCGCGAACGAGGACGGTTTCCATTTGAAGAACGTCTCCATTGAGCGCGACATCAAGGTGACGCAATGGTTCGACCTCCGCACCGTCACCGCCAGCGAGCCGTGCGCCAAGTGCGCCAAGCCGCTGAAAATCCAGCGCGCCATCGAGGTCGGCCACGTCTTCAAACTCGGCACGAAATACAGCGAGAAGCTCGACGCCACTTTTCTCGCCGAGGACGGCTCACGTCATCCGTGCTTCATGGGTTGCTACGGCATCGGCGTCACGCGCACGCTGCAAGCCGTCATCGAGCAATGCAACGACAAGGATGGCATCCTCTGGCCGCTGTCGGTTGCGCCGTACGCCGTGTGCATCACGCCGTTGGGCGTCGCGCCCGGCACTCCGGTGATGGAGCTGGCGGAAAAGATTTACGCGGAGTTGATGGCCCTGGGCGTGGAGGTGATTCTCGACGACCGCGACGAGCGGCCCGGAGTGAAGTTCAAAGATTCCGAACTCATCGGCATTCCCATCCGCATCGGCATCGGTGAGAAATCGCTCGCGAAAGGCGAAGTTGAATTGAAGCTGCGCGGCGGCGTATTGACGCCGGTAAAGCCAGAAGAGATCACCGCCAGGGTTCTGGCTTTGATCGCTGCCGAAACCAGCAAGCATGTTTGAACTGCTCAAGACCGACACCGCTTCGAAGGCGCGTCTGGGCCGGTTGACGACGACACGCGGGGTGATTGATACGCCCGTCTTCATGCCCGTCGGCACGCAGGGCAGCGTGAAGGCGCTCGACCCGCGCGAGTTGATCGAGATGGGCACGCAAGTCATCCTCGGCAACACTTACCACCTTCATATCCGTCCGGGCATGGACATCATCCGTGCCGCTGGCGGGCTGCACAAGTTCATCAGTTGGCCGCATCCGATCCTGACTGACAGCGGCGGTTTTCAAGTTTTCAGCCTCGCCAAGATTCGCAAAATCAAGCCACACGGCGTCGAGTTTCGTTCGCATCTGGACGGCTCGCTGCTCTTCCTTGGCCCGAAGGAGGCGATGGAAATCCAGCGCACGCTCGGCAGCGACATCGCGATGGTGTTTGATGATTGTCCTCCGCACACCGCCACGGCGCGTGAGGTGCGGTCGGCGGTGGATCGCACGATTCGTTGGGCGGCGGAATGCCGTGAGCAACCACGCGCGCCGGGGCAGATGGTTTTCGGTATCGTGCAAGGCGGTAACCACGCGGCCTTGCGCGAGGAATGCGCGAAGGCGCTCGTCGCCCTGGACTTCGACGGCTACGCCATCGGTGGCGTGAGCGTCGGTGAACCGGAACCGGAAATGATGAAGGCGGTGGAGTTCGCCGAACCGTTTCTGCCGACGAACAAGGCGCGTTATGCGATGGGTCTGGGGACGCCCGCGCAGTTGGTCGAGTTGGTGGCTCGCGGCGTGGACATGTTCGATTGCGTGTTGCCGACCCGCGTGGCGCGCAACGGCACCGCGTTCACGACCAAGGGCACTTACAGCATCAAGGGCGGCGGGTACAAGGCGGACTTCCGGCCCATCGAAGAAGGCTGCGTCTGTTTTGCCTGCCGCAATTTCACCCGCGCCTACATCCGGCATTTGCTCAACGTGAATGAAATTCTCGGCCTGCGACTGGTGAGCGTCCACAACAGCCACATGTATTTGCAGGTCATGGCCGACATCCGGGCGCATCTGGCGGCGGGGACGTTTGGCGAGTTTCGCCGTCAGTTCGCGGCGAACTATGTGCCGACCGAAAAGATACGGGCGCAACGGCGAGCCGCCGAATAAAACTGGGAGCAATTGGCCTTGCCAGAAATGGCATGACCGGGTTTTCTGAACACATCATGGAACCCGACCCGACCAAGGCCTACAACCAGGACGCCGCCACCGGCTTCATCCGCCTGAACGGCCTGCGCCTGAAAGTCGCGGCCAAGGTGCATGGGAAGAAGAAGTGAAAAATACTGCACCCTGATGTAATTCGTGTAATTTAATTCAAATGTTAACTCGGCTACAGATTTCGGGCTTTAAGAATTTAGTGGACGTTGATGTTCGCTTTGGGCCTTTCACCTGCATTGCCGGGCCGAATGGAGTTGGAAAATCAAATCTCTTTGACGCAATATTATTTATCAGTTCATTAACTGACCGCACGTTGTCAGAAGCCGCGCTGTCCGTCCGTTCTGAGTCGGAACGAACCGGTGATCTTCAAGGAATTTTTCACCGGGTTGGAAATAGTCGTGATGAAACAATGCGTTTCGAGGCAGACATGATTCTTCCTCCAGAAGGTGTGGACGAATTGGGACAGCCGGTTGAAGCCTCAAGCACGTTTGTGCGCTACTCGTTGGTTTTAGGATTGAGACCCGAAAATTCTGTGGATCGAGAAGCCGGGCCGCTTGAACTAATTGAAGAAAGCCTAGTGCCATTACGGATTACGGACGCTCCGCAACATTTGCTCTTTCCGCATTCAATGGAATGGCGAAAGTCTGTTTTGAAAGGCAGGCACACGGCAAAGTTTGTTTCAACGGAGGGGGAAGGTTCACAACGAACCGTCCGTCTTCACCAAGATGGTCGCTCGGGTCGTTTGTTCAAGCGTCCTACTGCCAGCCTGCGGCGCACGCTGTTAAGCACAGTTCAGGCAGGTGAATACCCAACGGCCATGCTTGTCCGGCGGGAAATGCAGTCGTGGCGGATGCTGCATTTGGAGAGTTCCGCATTACGTCGCCCCGACTCATTCAACGCTCCGACGAAGATGACTCCTGAAGGCGCGCATTTGCCAGCGGCCCTAAACCAGCTTGCTCGGCATAATGGTAATGGCTCGAATGGCCATTCAGATGGCGTGAAGGAGAATGCGGTTATGGCAAGTGTTGCAAACCGGTTGTCCGAATTGATTGAGGACATACGTGAAGTGCGAGTTGACCGTGACGAAACGCGGCAGTTGTTCACTGTTCAAATGACCACGCGCGATGGAACAATTCATCCGGCGAGCGCTCTGTCAGATGGCACATTGCGTTTTTTGGCATTGGCCGTGACCGAGCTTGATCGGCAAAGCGGCGGAGTTTTATGTTTTGAAGAGCCCGAAAACGGCATCCATCCGAGACGGATTCATTCGATGCTTCGTCTCCTCCAGGATATCGCAACGGATACTGACCTGCCAGTGGATGAAGATAATCCGTTACGGCAAGTCATCGTCAACACCCACTCCCCATCTGTCGTTATGCAGACTCCCGAAGATTCGCTGCTGATTGCCGAGTTGGCGGAAGGCGTCCGAACAGCTGGTGATAGACGCAAAGAGCCATTGATTAGATTTGGTCAGCTCTTATTCAGCTGCCTCGAAGGCAACTGGCGTCAGAAGGTGGCAGGGCACCGAATCACGGGCAAAGGAAACCTCCTCGCCTATTTGAATCCTTCAGCCGCAGAACGCGAATCTGATGTGATGAAAAAACGGGTGATGGATCGAAATGATCTGCAAATGTTGCTGACATTTCCATCCGGCGCATAAACCCATGCGATTTACTCTCGTTTCAGACGGGCCATCCGACCGCGCATTGCTGTATCCGCTTAAGTGGCTTCTCCAAGCAAATGGTGTAAACGAACCCATTGAACCGGCTTGGGCAGATTTGAGGAGCTTCCCGAAACCGTTCCCGACGCTGGAGTTCAAGATTAGAGCAGCGATTGAGCTTTTTCCTTGCGACGTATTATTCGTGCATCGAGACGCCGAGCGTGAGCCGCGCGAGCATCGCGTGGCTGAAATTCGTTCCGCCATCCAACGCATCGCAACAGATTTTTTTGCCGGGCGGCCTTATGCTTGTGTTGTGCCTGTAAGAATGACCGAAGCCTGGTTGCTTTTTGACGAGGCGGCCATTCGACAGGCTGCGGGCAATCCAAGCAGTGCCACGCCGCTGAATCTTCCGCCGGTCTCAAGAGTTGAAGATTTGCCTGATCCTAAAGCCGTGCTTAACGAGGCATTACTCTTAGCCACTGACAAACCGCCCCGGCGTTTGAAAAAATTCAGAACCGGGCTGGCAGTTCAACGTGTTGCTGAATTGATTTCGGATTATGCGCCGCTTCGAAGAACAACAGCATTCCAAGCTTTGGAGAATGAATTGCAAACATTGCTTTCCACAATTTGATTCTCAACTCAAAGACGCAAAGTATCTAGATTTCTTTTGCGCCTTTGCCCCTTGGCGGCTTGGCGTAAATCCGTTTCCAACCTCACTCCCACTCAATCGTGCCCGGCGGTTTGCTGGTGAGGTCGAAGACGACGCGGTTGACGCCTTTCACTTCGTTGGTGATGCGGAGAGAAATTTTTTCCAGTAGATCGTAAGGGAGTTTTACCCAGTCGGCGGTCATGCCGTCCTGCGAGTCCACGGCGCGCAAGGCGATAGTGTAGTCGTAGGTGCGCTCGTCGCCTTGCACGCCCACGCTGCGCACGGGCAGCAGCACGGCGAAGCTTTGCCAAATCTTGTAATACCACCCGCTCGCCTTCATTTCCTCGACGACGATGGCGTCGGCGTTGCGAAGAATTGCGCATCGTTCCGGCGTGACTTCACCCAGCACGCGCACGGCCAGGCCGGGGCCGGGGAAGGGCTGGCGATAAACTATTTCCTTGGGCAGACCGAGTTCGAGACCGAGTTGGCGGACTTCGTCCTTGAACAGGCACTTCAGCGGCTCGACCAACTGGAACTTCATGTTCTTAGGAAGCCCGCCGACATTATGATGTGACTTGATCATCGCCGCCGGATTGCCGGCGATGGGCACGGATTCGATCACGTCAGGATAAAGCGTCCCTTGCGCGAGAAACTTCGCCTTGCCCGCGCGTTTGGTCGCGGCCTGGAAAACTTCGATGAAAGCCTTGCCGATGATTTTTCGTTTGCGTTCCGGGTCGGTGATTTTCTTGAGGCGCCCCATGAAGAGTTTGGTCGCGTCCTCGTATTGCAGTTTGATTTTGAAGTGGCGGCCAAAAACTTCCTGCACCACCTCGGCTTCCTTGGCACGGAGGAGACCGTTGTTGACGAAGATGCACGTGAGTTGATCACCAATCGCCTTGTGCAGCAGCGCGGCAGCGACGCTGGAATCCACGCCACCGCTCAAGCCGAGAATCACGCGCTCCTGGCCGACTTGCGCGCGGATGACCTCGACGGCGTGATCCACGTAACTGCGCATCGTCCAGCTCTTGCCGCAGCGGCAAATGCCGTGGACGAAGTTCGCGATGATTTCCCGTCCGCGCGGGGTGTGCGCGACTTCCGGGTGAAATTGAATGCCATAAAAATTCCGCGCGCGATCTTCGATGGCGGCGAAGTTGGAATTCCCCGTGGTGGCCACGGCCTCGAAACCCTTCGGCAGTTTCGTGAGCTTGTCGCCATGCGAGTTCCAGACTTGGAGATCGTCCGGCAGTTTGCGGAATAACATGCTCGAACCATCTGCAATCGTCAGCGTGCCCTTGCCATATTCGCGCTTCTGGCCCGGCTCGACTTTGCCGCCGAGGTAGTGCGCGAACAACTGGACGCCGTAGCAAATGCCGAGGATCGGCAGACCCAGTTTGAAAATCGCGGGATCCGCCAACGGTGCGTCCTTCGCGTACACGCTCGACGGCCCGCCGGAGAGGATGAGGCCGCTGGGTTTGAGCGCGGCGATCTCCGCCGCCGGCGTGTCGTAGCGCAGGATGGTTGAATAGACGCTGCATTCGCGAATGCGCCGGGCAATGACCTGGGTGTATTGCGAACCGAAATCGAGGATGACAATTTGTTCGTTCATCAAATGAGGGGAAAGTGTTTGCTTCCGACACCGGTTTTGGCGAGAGAAATTTACGGGCATGAGTGGGCGATTGTGAACTGGATGAGCTTGCCAAGGCGGGGCAAACGGGAGAATGTTTCGACAGCCCCGCAAGAGTGACCGGTTCCTAGCGCGTTGGATCGTGTTGTAATTAGTGAACGTGACGTTCAAGCACGTCAAACTGGTGACGCTTCAGCATCGGACGGAACCCAAATCGGCGACCTATGAACAACGGACATTCAAGAAAACGGATCAAAGCGATGACGTCGGAAACCGACGCCTCCAAGAACACGCGACGGCAGTTCATCAAGGGCAGCGCTGCCTTGCTCGCCGGCGCGGTAGTCCACCCCGCGACCACCGAAGCGGCGGCCGGTCCGCGCCAAAGTTCCTTGATCCAACGCGAGAACGCGAAGCCTGGCGCGCTCGACTGGCAGTTGACGCGCGTGCGCCTCGACAAGGACGGCTTCCGTTCTACCTGGATCGAAGGTTATTGCTCGAAGCAAAGTGTGCTGGCAGGCGAGACACTCGACATCATGGTGTCGGCGGCACCTGCCCGGAAATTTCACCTGGAGGTTTTCCGTCTTGGCTACTACGGCGGACGTGGCGCGCGGTTGATGACCGACTTGGGGATACTTTCCGCCAGGACGCAGCCGACGCCAAAAACGGGTGAAAAAAATCTCCACGAATGCCGTTGGGAACCCACGACGCAACTGAAGATTCCCGCCGATTGGGTGAGCGGCGTGTATGTCGGACGCATGACGACGGTTCCCGAAAGCGATGCGGAAGCGTATTGGCAGAGTTACGTCGTTTTCATCGTCCGCGATGAGCGTCCGACGGACATCTTGTTCCAATGTTCGGACAACACTTGGCAAGCCTACAATCGCTGGCCCAACAACTACTCGGTTTACACGCACCCGAAAGGCGGCCAAGGCCCCTGGGCCGATGTCAGTTTTGATCGTCCTTACGGTCGCGAGGCGCAATTCACCAGCATCGTGAATGACCCGCTCACCGTCGGCGCGGGCGAGTTTTTGCCCTTTGAATTCCCGCTTGCCTACTGGCTGGAAGAGCACGGCTACGATGTGAGCTACTGTACGAACAGCGACATGCTGATCCCAGCGCGCGGCCTCAAGTGCAAGGCGTTCATCAGCGTGGGGCACGACGAGTATTGGGACATCCGTCAGTTTCGCAGCGTGGAAAAAATGCGCGACGCCGGCGTGAACCTGCTCTTTCTTTCGGGCAACGCCGTCTGCTGGGTCACGCCTTATCGCGCCAGTTGGGATGGACGGCCCAACCGCATCATGTTTCGCGGCGGGCCGTATGGCGCGGACAATGGATATGCTCAAGACCGCCAGAAGGATCACGGCCCGTTTCCGGAGCACGGTCCGGACGAAGGACTGCTGATGGGCGCGCGCAATGTCGAACCCGTCAACGGCGGCGGCGACTGGATTTGCACCCAGCCGGACAATTGGATATTCACAGGCACGGGCATGAAAAAGGGCGACCGCATTCCCGGTCTTATCGGTTGGGAATATCACGGACAACCCGCCAATATCCCCGGCTTGGAAGTCGTCGGAGCCGGTACTGCCTGGGTCGGTGGCGACCGGCCACAGCAGTGGACGGCGACAATTTATCCAGGGCCGAAAGGCAATTTTGTTTTCAACGCCGCGACGATTTTTTGGGCGCAAGGATTGTCCCATCCGCCCGGCCATACCTTGCCGTGGTCGCATTGGAGTCGTCCGCACGGCCCGGATGCACGCGTCCAGCGCATCACGCAAAATCTGCTGCACCGTGCCCTCGGACAGAAGTTGTGACCAGTCCCTGGCGCAGACTAAAACGTCCTGGACTCTGACGCAACACAACCCAGAATCCCAATGCCTATCTTTTACGAAACCCACGCCCACCTGGATTATCCCGATTACGCCGCCGACCTGCCGCAAGTCATCGAGCGCGCCCACGCGGCGGGTGTCACGAAGATGATTTCCATCGGTACGGACCTGGCGAGCAGCGAACGGGCCATCGCGTTGAGCGAACGTTTTCCGTCCGTCTTCGCCGCCGTCGGCTGGCATCCGTGCAACGCGGACGAAGCGCCCGAAGATTTGCGCCCGGCGCTGCGGAAACTGGCCGGTCATCCCAAGGTTGTCGCCATCGGCGAAACCGGTTTGGATTATCATCATCTGCCGAGTGAGGAGCCGGAGTTCAGCGCGGTGGATGACGAGCGTTACAAGAAAAGGCAGGCCGAAATTTTCCGCCAGCAAATGGAAGTGGCGGCGGAGTTCAAATTGAATTGCGTCATTCATCAGCGCGATGCGTTGGAAGACGTGCTGGCGCAAATGCAGCCGTTCGCCAGCCATTTGCGCGGCGTTTTTCACTGCTTTGTCGATCCGCCGGCGGCGATGCAGCGCATCCTCGCAATGGGTTCGCTCGTGAGCTTCACGGGGATCGTCACCTTCAAAAACGCGCAGAGCGTGCGCGACACACTGGCCACCACGCCGCTCGGCCAGTTTATGCTGGAGACCGATTGCCCGTATCTCGCGCCCATGCCGTATCGCGGCAAACGCTGCGAGCCAGCCTACGTGAAGGAGATCAGTGAGGTGGTGGCGCGAGTGAAAGCCTGCACGGCGGAAGAACTCAGCGCAGCCACCTGCGCCACGGCGGAGAAGTTTTTTCCAAAGTTGGCCTCCGTTTGATTATCAGAGGGGGAGTCGCCGGTATAATTCCGTCAGCCAGCGCGGGGCGAATTCACCGATCCAAAACACCAGCGTCAGCGCGACGAGCGGCGCGAAATCCACCTTGCCCAGCCGCAGCGGCAGCCAACGCAACGGGAGCAGCAAGTTGCGGCTGGTGGTGTTCACGAAATTCCAGAAGGGATGGTTGCCCAGATAGACGTAGCTGTTGAGCAGGTGCAGCAGCCAAAAGCCGATCAATAAAAATTTCCACGCGAGCACCGTCGCCAGGCCGATGACGAGCGACTGTTCCCAGCATTGCGCGGAGGACTTCGGCGCGGGGAGCAGGCCGAGTTTCAGCGACAGCGGATTCAAGGCCATCCAAAGCAGCGCCCCGGCCAGCAGTGGCAGCACCAGTTTCAACCACGCTGGCAAGGTCTCCAGCCAGCCGAGTTGCTGACGCAGCATTCGCTGATAGGGATCGGTGTCCTTGACGCCGTGGTTGGCAACCGAGAGCAACAACAGCCAGAAACAAAACACCAGCAGGGCCTGGCCGAAGCTGACCAGCGAATACAGCAGCATCCAGCCGAACTGCAAATCGCTGCGAAACGGCAGGGCAATCGCGCCCAGTTGAAGGTTCGGCGTCCACTCCGTCGCGCCGCCGATGTGCCAGTAAAAAAAAGAGCGCGCTACCACTAGGCCAACCAGTCCGGCGAGAAAAAAATGGCGGCTCGCAACCGGCGGCTCGGTTTGCTTGAGCGTGGACAACAGGGAAACCGTGGGCGTCACGGCGGCGGGGCGCGGAACGCCGGCACGCCAATTCAGCCAGAGCAACAGACCCGCCAGGTTCAGGATGAAATCAATCAGGGACATGGTGCGGCGTTACATCGTGAAACGTAAATCGTTGCATCGGCCCACGATTCTCGTTGCAACGATTCAACGATTCAAAGCAGCACGCCTCACATCATTTTCAAGAGCGTGTCCGCCATGTCGCTCGGCGTCACCGCCACCCCGATGCCGGCGTGTTTGAAGGCATCAATCTTGGCTTCCGCCGTGCCTTTGCCGCCGCTCACAATCGCGCCGGCGTGGCCCATGCGGCGGCCCGGCGGCGCGGTCGCCCCCGCGATGAAGCCCGCGACCGGTTTGGTGCCATGCTGCCTGACCCATTCGGCGGCCTCCTCCTCGGCGCTGCCGCCAATTTCGCCAATCATGATGATGCCCTTCGTTTCCGGATCGGCCATGAAGAGTTGAATCACGTCGAGGTGCGACGTGCCATTGACCGGATCGCCGCCGATGCCGACGCAGGTTGATTGCCCGACGCCGCGCGAGGTGAGTTGCCAGACGGCTTCGTAGGTCAATGTGCCGCTGCGCGAGACGACGCCGATGTTGCCTTTCTTGTGAATGTAGCCGGGCGCAATACCGATGCGACAGCCGCCATGGGAATCCTTCCCCTCACCCGGCGTCACGATGCCCGGGCAGTTTGGGCCGATGAGCCGGGTTTTGCTTCCAGCCATCGCCTGTTTGGCGCGCACCATGTCACGCACCGGGATGCCCTCCGTGATCGCCACGACGAGCTCGAGCCCCGCGTCCACGCCTTCAAGGATTGCGTCGGCGGCGAACGGCGGCGGGACGAACACGGCGCTGGCCGTCGCGCCGGTCTGTTTCACCGCGTCGGCCACGGTGTCGAAGATCGGCACCTTCACGCCGCCATGCTCGAAGAACTGCCCGCCTTTCCCGGGCGTGACGCCAGCGACGACTTGCGTGCCGTAATCGATGGAGAGCTTGGCGTGGCGCGCACCGAATTCGCCGGTGATGCCCTGGATGAGGAGCTTGGTGTCTGGTTTAACGAGAATGGCCATGTTAGTGAGGAGTAATCAGTAATCGGTGAAACAATAATCAGTGGTGTCCGGCGTGCCGCTTGTGGATGCAAATCGTGTTCCCGTCGGGATCGAGGATGAAGGCCATGCGGCAGACGGGCGTGGGGAACGGTTCCATTTTGAACGGGACGCTGGCCGCCTTCAGGTGCGCGATGGCCGCGTCGAAGTCCTCGACTTCCAGGCCGACGGAGCAGCCGTCCGGGCGCGGATGCCAGTCCGGCGCGCCGGCCCCGATGGAGAGCGTGCCGCTCGCGATGTCGTATTCCGTCCACTGCATCCCGCCGGGTTCGCCGACGAGCATCGTGGGCTTCAAGCCCAGCACCCCCTCGTAAAACTTACGTGCCCGTGCCATGTCGGTCACGGGGTAACAGGTGAAGGCGATTTCGGTGACTTGGAGCATAACGCGTCAGGTGTTGGCTGAAGCCAGTCGGTCCAAAAGAATCTGCGGGTCACGTTTGGCGTGGAAGATGGCGATGACGGAAATCAATTCCTCGCGCCAGATGTAGTAAATCGCATAGGGAAAGCGGCGCAACCGGGCTTTGCGTGCGGGACCGAGAACCGCCGGAAACCGTTCCGGTGTGCGCTGAATGACAGCCAGCACTGCTTCAACCGCCATCAGAAACTGGCCGCCCAATCCCTGTCTTCGATCTTCATACCAACGATAACTTTCCGCTGCCTCGGCCTTCGCGACCGCCTTGATGATCAGTTCTCGGCTCATTTGGACCGGAGAATTTCCTGCTTCGCCTGCGCCCAGGTCACGCCTTCGCGCGGATTGCGCTCAAAGTCCTCGATGCGCCGGTTCAGTTCCAATTTCTGCGCGGCGGTGAGTGGTGCGTCCTCGGACGACAGTGCGATGTCATCCCACAAATCTTCCACGAGCTGAATTTTCTCCGCCACGCTCAACGCGGCGGCTTCTTTGCGGAGTTCCATCGTTGTCATGGCGCAAATCCTATCACTTCGCCACCGTCTTGACCACCTTCTGCGCCGCATCCGCCATCGAGTCGCCGGTGATGAGGGTGAGGCCGCTCTCGGCCAGCGTCTTCTTGCCGGCGACGACGTTGTTGCCTTCGAGGCGGACGACGAGCGGGAGTTTCAAGCCCGTCTCCTTCACCGCCGCGACGATGCCGGTGGCGATGACGTTGCAATCCATGATGCCGCCGAAAATGTTCACGAAGATGGCCTTCACCGACGGATCGCTCAGGATGATCTTGAACGCCGCCGTGACCTGCTCCTTGCTCGCGCCGCCGCCCACGTCGAGGAAGTTCGCGGGGTTCGCGCCGAAGTGCTGGATGATGTCCATCGTGGCCATCGCGAGTCCCGCGCCGTTGACAAGGCAGGCGATGGAGCCGTCGAGCTTGATGTAATTCAGGTTGAACTTGCTGGCCTCGATTTCGAGCGGCGATTCCTCGGCGAGGTCGCGCATCTCCTGGATGTCCTTGTGGCGGTAGAGTGCGTTGTCATCGAGACCGATCTTCGCGTCCACGGCGACGAGCTTCTCCTTGCCGTCCGCACCGACGCAGATGCAGAGGGGATTGATTTCCACCATCGAGGCGTCAGCTTCCCACCACGTCTTGTAAACGCCGGCGAACAATTTCGCGGCCTGGCCGGCGAGGTCGCCCTTGAGTCCGAGCGCAGCGGCAATCTTGCGTCCCTGCCACGGCTGAAAGCCCAGCGCGGGATC
>JBKJSC010000292.1:0-14377 GCA_046593035.1 Limisphaerales bacterium
TCGCTTGCTCACGATTGACGGCTACGCTCGCATCGACTTGCGTCTGACGGCCAGGAACGAAATTTATTTCATCGAGGCAAATCCAAATCCGATGCTCGCGGCGGACGAGGATTTCGCACAGTCGGCGCTCAAGGCGAATCTTTCTTATCCGCAATTAATCGATCGGATTGTTCGGCTTGGACTGAAAACAATTCGGGATTAACAACGGATTTTGGTTCGCGCCCGAACGGTTCGCGTTGCAAGCGCTCGTGACCGAGAGCCAGAAAAATGTCACCGGTACCGTCCGTGTGAAACTTTACAAAGGCAACATCATGGTGGCAGGACGCAAGTCCCCGGTGAAGCCCACTACAATCCGCCCATTGCCACGATGGAAGCCGACCCGACCAAAGCCTACAACCAGGACGACGCCACAGGCTTCATCCGCCTGAACGGCCTGCGCCTGAAAGTCGCGGCAAAGGTGCATGGAAAGAAGAAATAAAAACCATGGGGCGCGTTCGACAAGGCGGATATATCATCACCTGGTGGATTGGCGACCACTCGCCACGCCATGTGCATGTCCGCAATGCGAAGGGCAAATCCCTGGGCCGCCTTGATCTGGCCACCTTGCAAGGCTTGGGAAACTGGACACCGCCCAAAGCTCTGGTAAAGATAATCGTGGAATTAAAACACACAGGCCGCCTATGACACCGACTTTATCGCGACTGAAAAAACCGTTTGGCACGGCCAAAATGGTTGATCTGACCGGCGTGCGTTATCGGGCTTGGGAAGATGCCTTCGAGGTGGATTTTGAGGATGGCCTATCATTTCTCGAACCCCACGCCACCATCCGCAAGGCGAACAAGATTTCTCCGAAGGCTGAGATTGAACGCGTGGAAATGGATGAGGAATGTCATGAAGGCTTCTTTGTTCATTACCACAACGGACAGACCGCCGAAGTTTCGTGGGCCTTCATCCGCGAACTGCCGCCGAAAAAAACCAAGTAGCGCGCCATGATGGAAGCCGAATCCCAACGGGATTCCATCATTCAGCCCAGGGTTGCGAGGCGCGAGCTACCCTGGATTCACGTTGGTTGGGGCGTTCGCTTGCAGCCTGACTGGTCAAACCGCTGGCTTGGGTGATATCGCCGCACTTTTCGCCGCAATGTAAAGCTTGCCAAACCGCCTTTCGTCCGTAGATTGGGCGACTCGTTTTTTAGAAACTATGAATTTGAATGCGCTGAATCTATGGATGCTCGGGCAGGCGAACACCGCGCCCAATCCTCAAGGGCAAATGATCCAGATGGTGGGCATGTTCGCCATCATGGGGGTCATGTTTTACTTCATGCTCATCCGGCCGCAGTCCAAGAAGGCGAAGGAGCATGAGGAGATGATGAAAACCCTCAAGCCCGGCGACAAGGTCATGACCAGCAGCGGCATTCTCGGCGTGGTGGTGGGCGTGAAAGACAAGAGCGTGACCATCCGTTCTGCGGACACCAAGCTGGAGGTGACCAAGAGTGCGGTGACCGAATTGACGGAGCGTGCCGGAGCGGGCAGTGGCGGTGAAACGAAGAGTTAATGACATGAATTCGAGAAATTTTTGGCGGTTTGCGTTGGTGGTGTTTGTGGTCGCCTGGGCCTTGAACGAACTTTATCCGCCGACGGGGCGCGATCTGCTCACCGTCTTTCAAGAACGCGCGGAGAAAAAGGACGCCGACTTCACCGCGATCGTGCAGCGGGCGCAAAAAATCCAAGAGGCAACGCCGGAGAAGGAAAGGGCGGCGCGGGCCTTCGCCGACTTGCGGGCGGCCATTGGCACGACGGTGATCACCAATTATTTTTCGACCATCGAAGTGAAGGCGGAAAAAGACCCGACGCGTTTCATCCTCAACCGGCTGCAGCGCGACTCGGCGGGCAAGATCAAACTCGGTCTGGATTTGCAGGGTGGCACATCGTTCCTCGTCGGCTTGGACACGAACAAGCTCGCGCTCATGCCCGAAGGGACGGACAAGAAACAGGTGCTCTCGCAAGCCGTCGAAGTGTTGCGCAAACGCGTGGATAAGTTCGGCGTCGCAGAACCGTTGATCCAGCCCTCGGGTGAAGACCGCATTTTGATCCAGTTGCCCGGCTTGTCGGACGACGACATGCAGCGCGCCAAGACTAGCATTCAAAAGGCGGCTTTCCTGGAATTTCGCATGGTGCATCCGCAGAGCAAGGAATTGATGGATCAGGGGATCATTGAGCCGGGTTACGAGGTGCTTTCGATCCGCCAAAAGCGCGAAGGTCGCAGCGAGCAGGTCAGCTCGTATCTTGTCCGCAAGAAGCCCGACATGACCGGCAAATACGTCAAACACGCCATGGCGACGCCTCATCCCACGACGGGCACGCCGGAGATTTCATTTGAACTGAATGATGAAGGCGCGAAAATCTTTTCGCAGCTCACCAGCGAAAACCTCCATCAGAAATTAGCCATCGTGCTGGACGGCGAACTGTATTCCGCGCCGGTGATCAACAGTGAAATCAGCTCGCGTGGCTCCATCAGTGGCGACTTCGATTGGAAGGAAGCGCACGAACTGGCCAACGTTTTGCAAAACCCGCTGGAAGTTCCGGTGGGCATCATCGAAGAGCGCCGGGTCGATCCTTCGCTCGGTAAGGACTCCATTGAAAGCGGTGTCAAGTCGGCCATCATCGGAACGATTGCCGTGGCCGGTTTCATGTTGGTCTATTATTTACTGGCGGGGATGGTGGCGAACGTCGCGCTCATCAGCAATATCATCATTACGCTCGGCGTCATGTGCTCGGTGGGCACCACGCTGACGCTGCCGGGCATCGCCGGCATCGTGTTGACCATCGGTATGGCCGTCGATGCCAACGTGCTCATCTACGAGCGCATTCGCGAGGAACTGGCCAAGAGCAAGTCATTGCGCGGAGCCATCGCCGCCGGTTACGACCGCGCCTTTGGCACGATTTTCGATTCGCACGTTACCACACTCATCTCGTCGGTCATCCTGATTTACATGGGCACCGGTTCCGTCAAGGGCTTCGGCGTGACGTTGACCATCGGCGTCTCGGCCAGCTTGTTCACAGCACTCGTGGTCACGCGGCTCATTTTCGACTTCTTGCTGGCGCGTAATTGGATCAAGTCGCTGAACATGCTCCACATCATCCGCGCGACGAAACTGGATTTCATGAAACTCGCGCGGCCCGCGTTCACTATTTCATGGCTGCTCATTGTGATCGGTATTGGCTATGGATTTTATCGCGGCAAGAGTATGTTTGGGCATGAGTTTATCGGGGGTGATTCCACGATTTTCAGCTTCGAGCAGAAAGTTGAAGTGGAAAAAGTGCGCACGTCGCTCAGTAAGACTGTGCAAGGCGACCTCTTGATCCAATTCCAGAAGGAAATCACCGGCAACAAGGAGTCGCTTCGTATTACCTCGGCCATCGGCACCGGCGACGCCGTCAAGGACTCGCTGATCAAAGAGTTTCCCCAGTCAAAATTCCGGATGCTCAGTCAGGAACGCGTCGGCGCGACGGTCGGCGCGGAAATCCAAAAATCCGCCATCGTCGCCATGTTGCTGTCGCTTTTCGGCATTCTGATTTACGTCGCGTTCCGTTACGAATTCTCCTTCGCCGTCGGCGCGGTGGTGGCAGTGCTGCATGACGTGCTGATGACCATTGGCTGGTATTGCCTCTCCGGACGCGAGTTTAACGCCACCATGGTCGCGGCGGTGCTGACGATCATCGGCTTTTCCATCAACGACACCATTGTCATCTTCGACCGCATCCGCGAGGACTTGAAGATGGGCGTGCGCGGCTCATTCACAGAGCTGATCAACCGGGCGCTGAATCAAACCTTGAGCCGCACGATCATCACCTCCGGCACGGTGTTTCTGGCCACGATGTCTCTCTACCTGTTTGGCGGCGGCGTGATCAACGACTTCGCCTTCACCTTCCTAGTCGGCATCATCACCGGCACCTACAGTTCGATTTATATCGCCAGCGCGCTGGTGCTCTGGTGGCACAAGGGCGAACGGCCCAAGGGCGGGATGGGCGCATCGCAGGTGGCTTTGGACACAGACACGTCACCACCGATGCGGACTGCGCGCGCCGTTCAGGCTTAGTTCCTACTGATGCCTGCCCCGCTTGAACTGACGGTGTGGCATTGGGCGGGCTTTGTGGTGGCGGTGCTGGTTTTCCTCGCGCTTGATCTGGGCGTCTTCCATCGCGAAGCCCATGTGGTGAAATTCAAGGAAGCGCTGGGCTGGACGGCGATTTGGTTTTCCCTGGCCTTCGTATTCGCGTTCATTGCCGCCCCGGCAGTGTTTCCAGGCTGGGATGAGGACGAAACCTTGGAGTTCATCACCGGCTACATCATTGAGTTGTCTCTTTCGATGGACAACGTCTTTGTCATCGCATTGATCTTCGCCTACTTCGCCGTGCCGCTGCAATACCAGCATCGCGTGCTGTTTTGGGGCATCCTCGGCGCGCTCCTGATGCGCGGCGTCATGATCTGGCTCGGTACTGAATTAATCACCCATTTCCATTGGACCCTCTACATCATGGGGGCGTTCCTAGTCGTGACGGGCATCAAGATGATCTTTGCGGGCGACGAGGCGGTTCATCCTGAACGCAACCCGGTGATCCGGCTGGTGCAAAAATTCTTTCCGGTCTCCAAATCGTTTGACGGGCAGCGGTTCCTGACCGTGCTGGACGGACGGAAAGCGCTCACGCCTTTGGCCCTGGTCCTGGTGATGGTCGAAACCACCGACTTGATTTTCGCGGTGGATTCCATCCCGGCCATCTTTGCCGTGACGCAAAAACCGTTCGTCGTTTTCACTTCCAATGTCTTCGCCATTCTTGGACTGCGCTCGCTTTTTTTTGTGCTCGCCGGCGCGCTTGATTATTTCCGCTACCTCAAATTTGGCCTGTCGGTGGTGCTGATATTCATCGGCGCAAAAATGCTACTGGCTTCGTGGTATAAAATAACCAACGGCCTCTCTCTGATCGTCGTGGCGGGAATTATTGCGGCTACCATGCTGGCTTCCATCGTCAGTGCGCAGCGTGAAGTCTGGTCAAAAAGGAAACCCCGCTAGTCGGCGTCGGCCTGAGAAAGCGCCGTTGCTTGCATGATTCATCAACCTTTATCCGAAAGCCTGACCGAAGTGCTGGCCAGCTCTTCCGCGCCAAGCCGGATCACCGCGAATGATTTGTTGCTCCGCACGCAGGGCCGGGGCCTTTACGCGATTCTGGTGTTGCTGTCGTTGCCGTTTCTCACGCCGATTCCCATCGGCCTCAGTCTGCCCTTCGGCTTGATCATCGCCACGCTGTCGTTTCGGTTGCTCCTGGGAAAATCCTTCGCCTTGCCGCGCTGGTTGGGCGGACGTGAAATCCCGCCCCGCGTCCGCAGCTTGATCCTTGGCGGCGGTGTGCGGAGTTTGCGTTGGATTGAAAAATGGATCCGCCCGCGTCGCAGTGCCTGGATGGGTTGGGCGGCGGTTCATTCGGCTCACGCCGCTCTTCTGATTGTCCTGGCCTTGTTGCTGGCGCTGCCATTGCCGATCCCGCTCACTAATACTTTTCCCGCGCTCGCCATCGTCTTGATTTCCCTCAGCATGATGGAAGAAGACGGCGTGGCGATTTTCTCCGGCTATCTCATGTCGTTCGTGACCTTCGGCTACTTCGCCTTCTGTGCCAGCGCCATCGAAGCGGTGTTCTTGAAGTCGTGGGAATTCGTCGTTCGGCTCTGGTCCGGAAATTCATGAAATTCCGCTGGTCAGTTTCTCCGTCGCAACCGGCCCTGGCCGAGTTCCTCTCGGACGAACTGAAACTCTCCCCGTTGCTGGCGCAATGTCTGTTGAATCGTGGCTTCAGCGAGCCGGATGCCATCCGCCGCTTTCTCCAGCCGCAGCTCAAGCAACTGGCCGATCCATTTCTCCTCCCGAACATGGCCGCCGCCGTGGAGCGCCTGTTCCGCGCACGGGCGAATTCTGAACGGCTTGTGATCTTCGGCGACTACGATGTGGACGGCGTGACTTCCACGGCGCTGCTGACGCAAGTACTGCGCGCGTTGGGTTGGACGGTGGAAAATTACTTGCCGCACCGGCTGGACGAAGGCTACGGCTTGAGCCGCGATGGCGTGGAAAATTGCCTCGCGAAATTTCCCGTCACGCTGCTGCTCGCCGTCGATTGCGGTTCGACCGCCGTGGAAACCATCGCGTGGCTGCACGAACGCAACGTCGCGGTCATCGTCCTCGACCACCACCAAGTTTCCACGCCCGCGCCCGCCGCCGTGGCGCTGGTGAATCCGCACGTTGGAGTTCAAGCTTCAGCTTGTCCGGGACAGCCTGAAGGCTGGACTCCAACATTCACCGAACTCTGTTCCGCCGGCCTCGCGTTCAAACTTGCCCATGCCCTCGTCAAGCGCGGACGCGAAACCGGCCTGGCTGCCGCGCTGGACTTTGATCTGCGTCCGTTCCTCGACCTCGTGGCGCTGGGCACGATTGCCGATCTCGTTCCCTTGACTGGCGAGAATCGCATCCTCGCCAGCGCGGGTTTGAAGGTGCTGGACACCACCCGTCGCCCCGGCCTCGTGGCGCTCAAACAAGTGGCGCAAGTGACGAGTCCGGTGGGCACGTACGAAGTCGGTTTTCAAATCGCGCCGCGCCTGAACGCCGCCGGGCGTCTGGAAAATGCCGCCGAAGCCTTGCAACTCGTGCTCGCCGAAGATTTGGCCACCGCTGAACCCATTGCCCACAGCCTCGACGCGCGCAACCGTGAGCGGCAACAGATCGAACGCAACATCGCCGACCAAGTCATCGGCGCGGTGCGCGCACGCTTCAATCCGGACACGGACTGGGTGATCGTTGAAGGCCAGTTGCTCTGGCACATCGGCGTGGTTGGCATCGTCGCTTCGCGCGTGGTGCGGGAGTTTTACCGACCCACGATCATCGTCGGTGGCGAAGGCGGCGAATGGCGCGGATCGGGCCGCAGCATCGAAGGGTTTGATCTGGCAGCGGCGTTGCGCGAATGCGGCGACCTGCTCGTGCGCCACGGCGGACACGCGATGGCGGCGGGTTTGACCATTCAGCCGGAACGTCTGGAGGAACTGCGTATTCGCTTGAATGCGCTGGCGCGGCGCACGCTCAAGCCGGAGCAACTTCAACCGTCCTTGCGCCTAGACGCCGAGGTGTCGCTGGGTGAACTCACGGTAGAACGGCTTGCCGAACTTGATCAACTTCAGCCGACGGGGCAGGGGAATCGTGCCGTGCAATTGTGCGCACGCAATCTCACGCTCCTGCGCCCGCTGCGCCGCATGGGCAGCGAGCAGCAGCACGTCAAACTCCACGTCACCGATGGCAGTGATACGCGCGAAGCGGTGATGTGGAATGTGCCGAAGGATTACGTGTTGCCGAAGACCTTTGACCTCGCCTTCGCTCCCGAGGTGAACGAGTTCCGCGACCAGCGCAATGTGCAATTGAAAGTCACCGACCTGCGCCCAGCGCGGAGTGAAGCAAACCCGTAGTCTGTCCCAGCTTGAAGCCTGCCTCCGAGGTGATGATCAGGGAGATTAATCGGTGGTCGGTTTGCAACCTATCAAAGTGTTAGGCAACATTTTCACGTGGTCCCCGCACTTGTCCGTCTCCGGACTTCTGCAAGGAACTGCTCGCGCTCCGCGTCCGATGAGAAAGCTCGGCACGGCACAATAATTCCGGTATTACGTTCCAGCATGACAAAAATGTAATCGCTCACAGAATCCACCGAACGAATTGACGGCCACCGAAAGAGCGACTCGTGCTTTTGCGACTTCTCAATGATGCCATCGTCCGTAGCTGAGACTACCCGAGGTCCAAGAATGTAACTATCTGCGGCTGGAGCTATCTTGCGCATATACAGTCGGGAAAACAGAGTTAGCCAGAAGGCAGCACCAAACAGACCCGCCATCAGGCTCGCGACTTGAAGTTGGACTCCGATCACAGCCAGAGTGACGCCAACGATAACCCCCACAGCCGCGCCCGAGCCGAATAGTAACGTGTACATCAACTTCCCGCCATCGCGTCCGGTTGCGACGTATTGGCTGAACGCTTTGAGATCCTTTAGAGTGATGTCGGTTTGGACGGTCATACAGCAAGGGCGCAATGATGCTGCCTAGCAGGTAATGGCCGACGACCGTTGCATTCTATCAAGGTTCACGTCGCGACCCTACCGCTGGACGAATCGAGTTGTCCAGCCCCTTGCTCGGTCAGTCAGGATTTTTGATCGTGAGCTTCCTTTGAGTTGCGTGTTCGACCTGGCCTGTTTAGCCTCTGAAAAGTGGACACGCAAAGCGAAGTGCAAAAATCAAATCACGTTTCCGCCATCATCGTCGCCGCCGGCCAGGGCACCCGCATGGGGCCGAACGTGGACAAACTTTTTCTGGAAGTCGCCGGTCGTCCCGTCGTCGTGCACACCTGGCAGCGATTCGAGACGACGCCGGGCATCGACGAAATCGTCCTCGTCGTGCGCGACGGGATGCAATCCGCCTTCAGCGAACTGGCGCAACAGTTCCAATTTCAAAAACCGTTTCGCTTTGTCGCCGGTGGCAAGGAGCGGCAGGACTCGGTCTGGAACGGTTTGCAGGCGCTTGGGCCCGGCTGCGAAATCGTCGCCATTCAAGACGGCGCGCGTCCTTGCACGTCCGAGGCGGTGATTCTCTCGACGATCCAAGTGGCGCGGGAGATGGGCGCGGCCGTGGCAGCTCAGCGCGTCACGGACACGATCAAGGAATCCGACGGCGGCACGCTCATCACGCGGAACATCGACCGCGCCCGGCTTTGGGCCGTGCAAACGCCGCAGAGTTTTCGCCTGGAAGTGATTCGCCGCGCGCTCTCGGCGGTGCGGGAAAAGAATTTAATCGTGACGGACGACACAGCGGCTTGCGAGTTGATCGGCCAGCCGGTGAAACTCGTCGAGAGCCACGCACCCAATCCCAAGGTCACGCTGCCGTCGGATTTGCTCTACATCAAGTTGCTCCTGCATGCGGGTTGAGGTGGACACGCTCCAACGCGGCTGCGACAGCATAATCTCGAACTCCGAAGCTGACTTAGGTGGCACGGGCTACCAGCCGGGCGGAAGGGAGGGGGTGGAGTTGGAAAACCGCACCAAAACCATCGGATGTCCTTCCCCGTTCTGCGCGGCAGGTTGCCGCGCGGCACAGGCGGGTTGCCAGTTGTGTTCGGCATGAAAAACGGTGGGGGGCGTTTGTCCTCTCTCTCCCCGCGAGGAACGAGTGGGGAGAGAGTCGGAGAGAGGGGAAATGGATGAAAAATGGCCTCCTCTCCCCGGCCCTCTCCTCCTTTGGGGGAGGAGAGGGAGCCGAAACACGCTTCCGCGCTCAATGCATATTCTTGGCCGAACACGATTGGCAGGTTGCCAGTGCTACCCGGCGGCTTTGCGGCCGCGACTTCGGAATTCGGGAAAATTTCCAAGCCCGCCCTTGCCAACCTCATCACCGGCATTTACTGTGCGGCAACGTTAGTCAAATTCCGATTCGTATGAAAAAGCGCATTCTCTACGGGCTGCTGCTGGTGGTGCTGGCGGCGAACTTATTTGTCGGCCTGCACATCTACGTGCTCTCCGCCGCCGCCGACGACAAGAACGATCCCTATTCCAACTACGCCCTGCTCGCGAGGGTCATGGAGATCATCCGCTCTGACTACGTGGATGCCGAGAAGGTTTCCTACCAGGATTTGATGCGCGGCGCTTTGCGGGGGATGATCAGCACGCTTGATCCGCACAGCGAATACATGGAGCCGCGGAAGTTTGATGAAATGAAAAAGGACACCGAAGGCGTGTTTGGCGGCGTCGGCATCGTGGTGGGTGTGAAGGATAATATTTTGACAGTGGTGGCTCCGATGGAGGACACGCCCGGTTTTCGCGCGGGCATTCTCACCGGCGACCGCATCATCAAGATCGACGGCAAGAGCACGGAAAAGTTCAGCCTGGAAGACGCGGTAAAGAAACTGCGCGGCGAACCGGGAACCGACGTCACCCTCTCGATCCTGCGTCCTTCCAACGAACAGGTCCGGGACGTAACGCTCACGCGCGCCAAAATCGCGTTGTATTCTGCGAAGGATCTGAACGGGAAGCGTGAATTCGCCGTGGGCGAAAACGGCATTGGTTACGTGCGCCTCTTGCAATTTGGCGAGCAGACCAGCACCGAACTCGAAGAGGCCTTGAAGAAATTAGAAGCGCAGAACATGCAATCCTTGATCCTCGATCTGCGCGGCAATCCGGGAGGCTTGCTGGATCAGGCGGTAAAGGTTTGCGAGAAATTTTTACCCCGGAGCGAGTTGGTGGTCACGACCGAAGGGCGTTCGGCGACGCAGAAATCGTCCTACCGCGCCACGGGCCGCAACTCACATCCGAATTATCCCATTGTGATTCTGGTGAATGGCGGCAGCGCCAGCGCTTCGGAAATTGTTGCTGGGTGTTTGCAGGATTTGAAACGCGCCATGGTGTTGGGCGAGCAAACGTTTGGCAAAGGTTCAGTTCAAAGCATCCTGCCGCTCGATGGTGGCGGTGCGTTGCGTTTGACCACGGCCAAGTATTACACGCCCAGTCACAAGGTGATTCACGAAAAGGGCATCACACCCGACATGCCCGTCGCCATGTCCGAGGAGGACGAACGCAGCGTGGCGTTGAAACGTTCCCCCGGCGGTTTGGAAAGCCTGGACGAAAAAGAGCGCGAACGCGTCAAGAATGTGCGCGACGTGCAATACGATCGCGCGGTGGATTTGCTCAAAGGCCTTTCCCTGTTCTCCAACCGGGTCAAACCGGAAAGCAAAGTGGCGACGAAGCAGTGAGACGCGAACCGCCGGTTCTGCGTTGGGTTGAGCCGCGCTTGCCCTGTTGATTTCTATGACGCTGCTCGCCGTTGAAACTTCGTGCGATGAAACCAGCGTGGCGGTGATCCAAGCTGGACGGGTGCTGGCCAATGGGGTTTCTTCGCAGATCAAACTTCACGCGGAATATGGTGGCGTGGTTCCCGAACTGGCCACGCGCGAACATCTCCGCAATTTCCTGCCCGTGGCCCGCGCCGCCCTGAACGCCGCCGGTGTCGAAGCCTCACAACTTCATGCGGTCGCCGCCACGCAGGGGCCGGGTTTGCCGAACGCCTTGATGGTCGGGTTCAAAGCGGGACAGGCGCTGGCGTTTGCTTTGCGCAGGCCGTTTCTCGGCATTCATCATCACGAGGCGCACCTGTATTCGCCGTGGATTACCGGCGATCCGCCCGTCGCCGACTTCGCCGCGTTTCAACCAAACGTCTCGCTCATCGTCAGCGGCGGGCACACGATACTGGTGCATGTCCGGGCTGAGTTGGAGCACACCGTGTTGGGTTCCACGTTGGATGATGCCGCCGGCGAATGTTTCGACAAGGTGGGCAAACTCATCGGCCTGCCGTATCCCGGCGGGCCGGAAATGGATCGTCTGGCGGAGGGGGGGAATTCTGCGGCGTATGATTTCCCGCGACCGTTGTTGCGAGATATGACGGATGACTTCAGTTTTTCCGGGCTGAAAACGGCGGTGCGCTATTTTCTCCAGAAGCATCCCACCTTGCCGGACGATCCGCAACGACTGCGCGATCTTTGCGCGAGTGTGCAAGCCGCCATCGTCGAGGTTCTCATCACCAAAACCATCCGCGCGGCCAAACGTCTCGGCGTGAGTGGCGTCACGGCGTCGGGCGGAGTCACCTGCAATCGAAGCTTGCGCGCGGAACTGGCGGCGGCGTGTGCGCGCGAGGGCCTTTGGCTGCGGCTGGCGGCGAAATCGTTGTGCACCGACAACGCCGCGATGATTGGGATTCTCGCCGAGCGCAAACTTCTCCAAGGCGTGCCTCCGCTGGCGCTGGACGCGGAAATCATGCCGGGCTGGATGTTGGATTCAGTTGTTTGACTAGCGGCTTTTCGCCGGAGCGAATCGGATTTAAGCTTGCCAGAATTCCGCGCCTCCCAAAGGATGCGTCATGCCTTCCGAAACCTTTCAAGCCAGCCGTTGGACCCGGGGAAACTTTCTTTTTCCGACCGTCATCGAAGTCACCGACAAGTCGGTCATCCGGCGGAAGCGTTCCTGGTTCAGCCGCGACGAGATCAGCATCATCATTCAAAAGGTCGCCTCGGTGCATATCAAGACGGGGATGATCTGGTCGGACATTTTGATCGAGTCTTCCGGCGGAACGGATCCATTGACCAGCCACGGCCACACCAAGCAGGATGCGCAACGCATTCGCGAACTCGTGGAATCCTACCAGCAACAGGCAGCGGGTCAGGCGAAGACCGACAAGCCGGGTTAATTCGGCAGTCCGTTCGGAATTTCGCAGTTTCGGAAAACTACCTATTCTGAGAACGCGAGATAGGGGATGAAGGCGAGATTTACGACTGGAACGAAGAGCATCAGCACCATCCAGCCGCTTTTGCTTCGCGCCTCGCAAATTTTGACCCACATCCAAACACTGACGACGATATTGACCAGTGGCACGAACATCAAAATGAGGTACCAAGCCGGCCAACCGGCGACTTGCAGTAATGGGATGAGTTGCACAATCGGAATCCAAACCAACGCGCCCGGCTCATGCCCGGTCTTTTTGCAAATCCGCATGAAGCAATAGGAATAGAAAACGTAGAAAGCCAGGCTGATCGCGAGGATGAAAAGCAGAACGATGATGCCCACTCCCGCGAAGATTACCGACTGGTTGCCGCCAGATGGTTCCATACGTTTTCCTTTGCGTTGTCGATGGTCAGTCGGTTGACAGAGATTGTTCGCCCGAAGCTAGACAGATTGGACTTCACCTGCAACTCAATTTCCACGGGCAATTTGAAAGCTATTTCGCCAGTCCTTGGCAGAATTTTTCCAACCGATGCAAACCCTTCTCGATGTTCGCGAGGCCCGTCGCGTAGCTGATGCGCAGATAGTCGTCCGCGCCAAAGGTGATGCCGCGGACGGCGGCGACTTTCTCCTCGTCCAGCAAACGCGCGCAAAATTCCGTGGACTTGAGGCCCAGCTTGGAAATGTTCGGGAACAAGTAAAACGCGCCCTTGCTGTTCACGCAGGAGATGCCGGGAATGCTGTTTAGCTTTTTCCAGGCGTAGGCGCGGCGCTTCGCTCGGCTCATTTTGTAAGAAAAAATAGTTTTTCGTCGACAAGGGGTAGCCTACGGAAGCCAGTCGCCAATGTAGCCCCATGAGGATTCAAGTTCTCGTGCTCGGTCATACCCGAGTGCTCTCCGAACCTTGGCATGTGCGGTTTGCATTAGCTTGATGCCGCCACGCTCATTCAACGCAATCCCGATTTCTCGCGTGCGAAGGTGACGGCCTTTCGCGTCAAACGAGCCAGCGCGTGTCGATGATAGGTAACTCTCCCGGTCGCCGACGCCAATCAACTCATCTATCAAATCGTCCACGTCGGCAGAAATAAGCTGTGATTCACCGGTCGCTGTGGCCGATCCCGTGGTTGAAGAGGAGACACGTGCTGGGGGATGCAGCGCCTTGCAGAACTTCTCCAGTCGATCCAAACCCTTCTCGATGTTCGCCAGGCTCGTCGCGTAGCTGATGCGCAAATAATCATCCGCACCGAACGCGATGCCGGGGACGGCGGCGACCTTTTCCTCGTCCAGTAGGCGGGCGCAGAATTCCGTCGAGCTGAGACCCAGTTTGGAAATGTTCGGGAACAAGTAAAACGCGCCCTTCGAGTTCACACACGAGATGCCGGGGATGCTGTTCAATTTCGCGTGGGCATAGCTGCGGCGCTTCGCGTATTCGGCGAGCCATTTTGGCAAATGCTCTTGCGAGCCGTTCAGCGCCGCGACGCCGCCCTTTTGCGCAAAGCTCGTCGGATTGCTCGTGCTGTGCGACTGGATCGCGTCGATGGCCTTGGCAATCGGCTCCGGCGCGGCGAGGAAACCCAGCCGCCAGCCCGTCATGCTCCACGCCTTCGCGAAGCCGTGGACGATGATGGTGTGCTCCTGGTGCGCCGGCGAAAAACTCGCGACGCTCTTGTGAACCGCGCCGTCGTAGAGCAGGTGCTCGTAAATTTCGTCGCTCATGATGAGCACGCCCTTCTCCACGCAGATGTCACCGAGCGCCTTGATTTCATCGGGCGTATAAACGCTCCCGGTGGGATTGCTCGGTGAGTTGAGAATGAAGAGGCGCGTGCGCGGCGTGATGGCGGCGCGAAGTTGTTCGGGCGTGACTTTGAATTCAGTTTTGTCCGAGGTTGGCAAAATTACCGGCGTGGCGGCGGCTAGTTTTACCATTTCCGGATAGCTCAACCAATACGGCGCGGGGATGATCACCTCGTCGCCCGCCTCGCACGTCGCGAGGATGACGTTGAAGCACGAGTGCTTGCCGCCGCAGGAGACGATGACT
>JBKJSC010000015.1:0-17842 GCA_046593035.1 Limisphaerales bacterium
TTGACTCATAATGGAATGGGGGGATTTATCTGGACGAATCATTGGACACCCCCGCCCAAGGTGTCAAACCCCATTCTTAACTCAAAACAGCCAAAAAACCAAATTAGGACACTACCCACGCTCTTGTTGATTCGCTCTGGCGGAAATGTCATCATTTCCTGGCCGTCGCCGGGCACCACGGGTTTTAATCTGGAACAGACGGCGACGGTGGCGGTGTCCGCGAGTTGGATCACGAACAGCGCGAGCATCACGGACAACAACACCAACAAGTCCGTGACCATTCCCGCCACGCCGGGCAACCAGTTCTTCCGCCTGCGCAAGCCGTGATGAAAGCGGAGCGCTTCCGGCCATCCGCTCAAGCCGCAGGCACAACCAGCTTCCGGCGATAAAGCACGGCCACGTTGCCGACCAACCAGATCAACTCGCTGGAGGTTTTCTCCGCCAGCAACAGTGAGAGTTGTTTCTTTTCTGCTTTGAAGTCGTCGAAGCGAATTTTCACCAACTCGTGATTCTTCAACGTGTCGTCCACCACTTGGGTGAAAGCCGCGCTTAACCCTCCCTTGCCCACTTTGAGCATGGCTTTCAAGCGCTGTGATTCCGCCTTTAACTTTCGGCGCTCCGCGTTGGTGAGTGAACCGGGCATGGTACGAGGTTAATTTGAAACCGGCGGATCGGGGTGCTGGAACTGGAGGTAAGCCAGGACTTTCCCGACCGATTCGGCGGCGCTCAATTGGTCGGTGGGCAGTTCAATCTCCGGATTTAGCGGCGGCTCGTAGGGAGCGGAGATGCCGGTGAAATCCTTGATCTCGCCCGCGCGGGCCTTGACGTAAAGCCCCTTCACGTCCCGCTGTTCGCACACGGCCAGCGGCGCATTCACGAACACTTCAATAAAACGTCCGGCCGGCAGCACGCGGCGGACCCGCTCGCGATCGGCGCGAAGTGGGGAGATGAAAGCGGCAATGACGATGCAGCCCGCATCGGCAAACAAAGCGGCCACTTCCCCCGCGCGGCGTATGTTTTCCGTGCGGGATTGCGCCGAGAAATTCAAATCGCTGCACAGACCGCGCCGCAAAATGTCGCCGTCGAGCAGATAGGTATGGTGCCGTTCCTGAAACAATTTCCGCTCCAATTCGGTGGCGATGGTCGTCTTGCCCGCGCCACTCAAGCCGGTCAGCCAGATGACGAGGCCGCGATGGCCGTGGCGCTGCTCGCGCTGCGCCAGGGTTATTTTGTTGCTGGTCTGCCGCGCATCCAGCGGATGTCGGGCGGCGTCAGATGGTGAAGTCATCGTATTCGGGTTTCACCAACTCGGATGGCGGTTGCAACATGCCGGCGCCGACTGTGTGGTTGGTGCCCTGCTCGATCAGGATGAATGAACCCGTGAGCCGGTTCGTGGCGTAGCCGTCGAAAACGAGCGGCTTGGCGGTGCGCAGGCGGACTTCGCCGATGTCGTTTATCGCCAGCTCCGGTGGCTCCGGCTCGGCGTCGAAGGTCTGGATATTGATGCGGCTGTCGAGGTTGGTGACGATGGCCTGCACGGTTTGCGTGGCGTGCTTGAGAAAATATTTTTTCCCGCGTTGCAACGGACGCGGGTTCATCCAGCAAAGACGACCGCGCAATTCACTACTCATGCCCGGCCGGTTTTCCACGCCAATAATCATGTCGCCACGGCTCACATCCAGATCGTTTTCGAGAACCAGCGTGATGCTTTGCGGGCAGAAGGCCTCGGCAAGCGGGCCGTCGTACGTCCAGATTTCCTTCACACTGCTGCGCTGGCCGCTTGGCAATACCATGATGCTGTGGCCGACCTTCACGATGCCGCCGGAAATCTGTCCGCTCAAACCGCGAAAGTCGTGCAGGTTGATGTCGGTGGGATTATTCGGGCGGTTGACCCATTGCACCGGAAAACGAAAGCCGGTCAGATTCCAGTCGCTGGCAATGTGGACGGTCTCCAAATGACTGAGCAAAGTGGGGCCGCCATACCACGGTGTGTGTTTCGAGGCGTCCACCACGTTGTCGCCATTGAGCGCGCTCAGGGGAATGAACTTCACGTCCTTGAACGCGTCGAGCTTGGGCAGAAAGGCTTCGATCTCGTCGCGAATTTCCAAGAAGCGGTCTTCGCTCCATTCCACCAAATCCATCTTGTTCACCGCGATGACGAGGTGCGGAATGCCGAGCAACGCCGCGAGATACGTGTGCCGACGCGTTTGCTCAATGACGCCGAGCCGTGCGTCCACGAGCACGACGGAGAGGTTCGCAGTGCTCGCGCCCGTGACCATGTTGCGCGTGTACTGCACATGCCCCGGCGTGTCGGCGACGATGAACTTGCGGCGCGGCGTGGCGAAGTAGCGGTAGGCCACGTCAATCGTGATGCCCTGCTCGCGCTCGGCGCGGAGGCCGTCGGTGAGATTCGCCAGATTGATCTGCCCGCCGCCGGTGATGTCGGCGGAGCGCTCCAACGCCTCGATTTGATCTTCCATCAAATTTTTGGAGTCGTAGAGCAAACGGCCGATGAGCGTGGACTTGCCGTCGTCCACGGAGCCGCAAGTGTTGAAGCGGAGGAGTTCGATGGGATGTTGGGTGTGGGGCATGGCGGAGGATATGGGAGATGGCAGTTGGGAGATGGGTTATGTAGTACGGGCGCGGGTGGAGCGAATGAGGCCGGAAACCAGACGGCCGGTTTGGGCTGCTAGTGAAAGGAGTTTTTGATGTTCTTCAATCGAAATGTAACTGGCATCAAGCATCACGTATGACAAGGAGCGAGCTTCACCACAGGAGGCACGGGCAATGTTGTAAAACTGCAACTTCTCGGCGGAATGGACGCGCTCAAAACCTTCGGCGATGTTCGTCATTGCCGAGACCGCCGCGCGTTGAGCCTGATCTTTCAAACCAAAATCCCTGCTCGCTGGTTCGCGACGAAAGATGGAATAGACAAACCGCACGAGTTCGCGTGCTGTTCGCCAAGCCTCAAGCTGTTCGAAGTTAGTTATCCTATCTGCCATCTCCCATCTCCTATCTGCTTAGAAATACCCAGCTTTCTTCCGATCTTCCATTGCGGCTTCGCTGGCTTTGTCGTCGGCGCGGGTGCCGCGCTCGGTCACGCGCGCGGCGGCGACTTCGGCGATGATGTCGTCCACGTTCTCGGCGGGGCTGTCGATCATGCCGGTGCTGATCATGTCCGCGATGGTGCGGACACGGCAGACCCTTTTCTGAATCGGCTCCTTCGCGGTCGGACGTGCGCCGGCGTAAGGATCGGGCTTGGTGGTGTCCGTATGCGCGGGCGGAACGGGCAGCCACTGACCGCCACGCCGGAAGCATTCACGTTCGTGGCTGAAGTAGATGCTCGGCACTTCGAGCTTCTCCTGCTTGATGTATTCCCACACGTCCATCTCGGTCCAGTTGGAGAGCGGGAAGACGCGCATGTTTTCACCGGGGTTGAGGCGGGCGTTGTAGAGGTTCCAGATTTCTGGGCGCTGATTCTTCGGATCCCACTGGCCGAAGCTGTCGCGGAAACTGAAGAAACGCTCCTTCGCACGGGCCTTCTCCTCATCGCGCCGCGCGCCGCCAATGGCGCAATCGAAGCGAAACTCTTCGATGGCTCCGAGCAGCACGGGGATTTGAAGTTTGTTGCGGCTGATTTCGCCGGGCGCAGGCGTGGCGGTGCCTGCGGCGATGGCCTGATCTACAGTGCGAACGATGAGTTTCGCGCCGAGCTGCTTCGCGCGGCGGTCGCGGAACTCCAGCAATTCCGGGAACTCATGGCCGGTCTCGACGTTGAGGAAGGGCATCGGGATGTCGGACGGGCGAAAGGCCTTTTCCGCGAGGCGAAGCAGGCAAATGGAGTCCTTGCCGCCGGAGAAGAGCAGCGCGGGTCGCTCAAATTCGGCGGCGACTTCTCGCATGATGTGAATCGCTTCCGTCTCCAAATACTGCAGATGGTCTAGGTGGTATGAACTCATGTTTTTTCCACGGATGAAGCACGGACTGAACACGGACACGGACTTCATCGGTGTTTGATCCGTGTTCAATCCGTGGCTGAAATCAAACTTCCGCGACCGCCTTCCCGCCCCAACTTGCGTGGAGCCCGCACTCGCGCTTGTCGTCGGCCTTCGCGGGGTCGAAATAATCCCACTCGTTCGGCAGGTTGTGTTGCTTCAGATAGGCTTCCATCTCAGCGTCGCTCCAGTGGAAGACAGGGCTGACTTTGAGGGAGTTGAAATTGCCGTCGGGCGAAACGATGTCGAGGCCAGCGCGGTTGGGGTTTTGAACTTTGCGCAGCGCGGTGAGCCAGACCGTCGGCGCGAGTTCCTTCATGCCGCGCTGGAACGGCTCCAGTTTCATCACGGTGCTGAAGGCCTTGATGCGTTCCTCGTTCTCCGGCGTCGGCTCGGGCATCCCGCCGTGGACGGCGTCGTAGTGCGCGGCGGTGAGCTTGGGGATGTAGGCTTTGATGTTTAACTTGAGCGCCGTGCGCAGCACCTCGGCGTGTTTGTAAGTCGCGGCGCGGTTGTAGCCGTGATCCACCCAAAGCACGGGAATATCCGGCTGCACTTGCGTGACGAGGTGCAGGATGACGGCTTCGTATGGCCGAAAGTTCGTGGAAACGATGGCGCGTCCACCGGCTTGCGCGATGGCCCACTTGACGATGTCGAGGGCGGACTTGTTTCGGAGCGACGTGTTGGCTTGAGAGATTTGTTCAGGAGTCATTTCAGAAAATAAGTGCGGTCAAATGTGGAAGTCGTCCTTGTTGACAGGTTTCACGCGCCCGAAGTCCTGCCGGTCCCAAATACGTTCATGCACGTAGTAGAGGAAAATCTTGGTGAACAACTCGACGAAGCCGATGCTCAACGCCCACTTTACCTGGCCGGTGATGAGCCAGGAAATGAGGATGGTATCGAGCGTGCCGGTGACTCGCCAAGAGATGGCTTTGACGAGACTGCGATATGGTTTTTCTTGCGGCATACAATGGGGTTATCGTGACAATGCTGGCAGCGACGATGAAGGTTGGTTAGGCCGCGATGGCTTCCTTCAACAACACCCTATCGCACCAGTCGCCGAAGCGCTCGCTCGCGTTCCGCTCCGTCGCGAAGCGCGCGAGGAGCGGGCGGAGTTCGGTCTCAATCTCAGCGTCTTTCACCACGTCTTTGAAAAGTTGGTTGAGGCGCGTGCCGGATGCGTTGCCGCCGAGCCAGAGTTGGTAGCGGCCGGGCGCTTTGCCGACAAAAGCGATCTCCGCCATGTAGGGGCGCGCGCAGCCGTTCGGGCAGCCGGTAGAACGAATGATGATTTCCTCGCTGCCGATGCCGAGGTCACCGCAGAGCTTTTCAATGCGATCCACAAGACCGGGCAACATGCGTTCCGACTCGGCCAGCGCGAGGCCGCAGGTTGGCAACGCTGGACAAGCCATGGAATTTCCGTGGAGCAGGCTGGCTTGGTTCTCGGTGCGAACGCCGTGCTCGGCAAGCAGCGCGGTGATGGCAGATTTATCGGCATCGCTGACGTTGGCGAGGATGACGTTTTGATTTCCGGTGAGGCGAAATTCGAGGTTGCCGAACTTCTCCGCGACGCGGCGCAACGCGGTTTTCAGGCGATGGCCTTCAACATCCTTCACGCGGCCCGTCGAAACGAAAAGCGTGAGGAAGTTTGTTCCGTCGAGCGCCTGGTGCCATCCGTAGTCATCGTTGCTGCGGGTGAATTGGTAGGGCCTCACGGCGGCGAGCTTGAAACCGGCTCGTTGCTCAATCTCGTTACGTACGAAGTCCACGCCACGCTCCTGCACGACGTATTTCAAGCGCGCGTGCTTGCGGTCGGTGCGGTCGCCGAAATCACGGTGGACCGTGAGCACGGCCTTCGCCACTTCCACGACTTGCTCCGGAGTGACGAAGCCCAAAACATCCGCGAGGCGAGGATAGGTCGTGGTCTGTCCGTGGCTACGGCCCATGCCGCCGCCGACGGTGAGGTTGTAGCCGACGAGCTGGCCGCTTTCGACGATAGCGATGAAGCCGAGATCGTTCGTGAACACATCCATGTCGTTAACCGGCGGCAGGACGAAGGCGGTTTTGAATTTACGCGGCAAGTACGTTTTTCCGTAGAGCGGATCCACGAAATCCTTGTTCTCTGCCTCGTCGAGTTTCAATTGCACGCCATCAATCCAGATCGAGTGATACGCCTTCGTTTTCGGCGCAAGCGCGGCGACGACGCGCTGCACATCGGCCATCATCGCGGCACGACGGGAGGTCTGCACGGGCGTGGGCGAGGCCATGACGTTACGGTTTACATCGCCGCAAGCCGCAAGTGTGGAGAGCAACGAGTCATTGATGCGCTTGATGAGCGGGCCGAGTCCCGACATCACGACACCGTGGAACTGGATGCTCTGCCGCGTGGTGATGCGCAGGGTGTTGTTGCCGTAGGTCGTGGCCAGATCGTCGAACGTGATCCACTGTGCCGGCGTCATGACACCGCCGGGGATGCGTCCGCGAATCATCATCATGAATTTCTTCTGTGTCTTGCGCAAATCGCGGTCGTCCTGCTGATAAATGCCGTGGAACTTGATGAACTGCTGGTCGTCAGCAGAAAACTGGTCAGTGCCGGAGGCGACAGTGGCAGCGATACTGCCGGCCAGCGTCGGGATGGCGTCTTTGATAATTTCGTTGTGCGTCAGCTTGGCTGGCGCTTCAGTTGTAATCATAAGCTTTTAAGTTAACTTACATATGTTATCAACTGTGGTGTAGCTTGTCAACTCTCTCACTCGCCAGCCGGAAATCCTCCGCAAGGAGTGTTGTCACCCTCGTTTCGACTGCACGGCGGCGGCGATGGTGTTGACGCTTTTCAGAATCTCCTTCGCGGCGGCTTGGTCGGGAATTTTCAGACCGAAATTCTTGTCGAGCGCCACCACCAGTTGCAGCGCGTCCACCGAGTCGAGACCGAGACTGCCGGGGCCGAAGAGCAATTGGTCGTCGCCAATCTCGGTGGCAGTGACTTGCAGCATGAGGTTCTCCACCATCAGGGCTTTGATCCGTTGTTTCAGTGCGTCAAGGTCGTCCATGATTCATTAAAAAATTCCACCGTCCACTTTCAGCACCGAGCCTGTGATGTAACTCGCCTCGGAACAAGCCAGAAATCGAATGGCCGCCGCGATCTCTTCCGGGCGTCCGAAGCGGCGCATCGGAATCTTGCTGGCGGCGCCCTTGCGTTCCTCGGCGCTCATCGCGGCGAGCGCTTCGGTTTCCACATAGCCGGGACACACGGCGTTGACCGTGATGCCGATGCGGGCGACTTCCTTGGCGAGCGATTGTGTCAACGCCACGACACCCGCTTTGGCGGCGGCGTAATTGGTCTGGCCCGCCGGCGCGAGCAGGGCGCTCAACGAAGCAATGTTCACAATGCGGCCCGCGCGCTGCGAAATCATCGTCGGCAACACCGCCTGACAGCCATGAAACACGGCGTCGAGATTGGTCGCGAGCACCTGCTGCCACGCGCCCGGCGTCATCGTCGCGAGCAAACTGTCCTCGTGTTTGCCGGCATTGTTCACCAGCACATCCAACCGCTGATGCTCCGCAAGAATTTGCGCGATGGCACGCAACCACGCGGCAGACTGGGTCACGTCCAGATCGACACAACGGCAGCGGCCAGCAAATTCCTGACACAGCTTCTCCGCCTGTTCGCGGCGCGTATGCACTCCGAGCCAGACAACATTATCCGGCGCTTCGTGCAGAAACGCGCGGGCAATCGCCTGGCCCAAACCGCCGTTGGCTCCGGTAATTAAAATGACACGCACACGCATTCGCTCGCTTTCCGCTCAACTGACAAATCGCGCCGCGATGGCCTGCTGGTTGCAGCCCACCACGCTCACACTGGCCGCAGTGTAACGGTTCTGCCGCAGCGCGTCGATGGCAACCGCGCACTGCCAGGCCGCCGCCGCGGGCAGTCCTTCGCCGAGAATCTTCTTCGGCGCGAGCCGGTCGCCGCGCCAGTCTTGCCACGCGGCCAGTTCGGCGGCGTCGAAGCGCGCGAGGTTTTGCGTGCCGTCGCAAAGCAACTCGTTCATTACTCCCGGCGGCATTTCCGCGCGGGCGAGGTGTGCCGCTTGCGCCCGGCTTTGTTGCTGAGTGAAAAGATGCGCGTTCGAAACGGTGTCCAGTTGCGCGCAGGCATCGGCGGAATCTCGGCGCAAGTAAATCGCACCCGCGCCGTCGCTGAGAATCAGACGGCGATCAAACAAATGAAACGCGTCGGCGGTCAGCCAGTCCAGTTCTTCCGCGCCAATGACGAGGCAGCCGTCCACGCGTTCGTTGAGCAGCCAGTCGGCGGCGAGCGCCAGCCCCTGCAAGAATGTCCCCGGATCGCCGACGAGCGTGTAGTTGATCGCGGTCGTGCCAAGCAACGCGGCGAGATGGCTGGCGGGCGCGTTGAAAACTGTTTCGGGGAAAACGAGCGGGCTGGCCGTGGCCGGATCGCGCAGGGTTTCATCGTAAAAACGCCGCGAGTAATTCACGCAGCCGTCCATCACGCAAAGAATAATTCCCAACCGCACCGCGCCCGTCTGCACGCGGGCCGCGTCGCTCCCCAGCGCCTCCAGGGCGGCGGCGACGGCGTATTGTGTGATCGGACTGGTGCGGCGCAGACGGGCATGACTGAGAAAGGCAGGTCGCGACAGCGGCGCAGGAACGGAGCGCACACGCAAGGGATTTTCCCAGCCCGGACGCGCGAGCGGCTTCACGGGGATCGCCTCGCCTTTGAGCAACGCTTCGCGCAACGAGTCCATCCCCCATCCCGCGGGGGAAACTGTGCCGCAGCCGTGAATAAAAATACGACTCACACCCACCTCCGTAAAATCAGCGTGGCGTTCGCGCCGCCAAAGCCGAACGAATTCGTCAGAGCGTAATCCAGTTTGGCGTCCGTCGGTTGCCGCACGATGGGAAAGGCGCAAGCCGGATCCAAAGTTTGCAAACTGCGCGTCGGCGGAAGCCATTGTTCCCGCAAGGCCATCAGGCAAATCACCGCCTCCACCGCGCCCGCCGCGCCGAGCAAATGGCCGATGCTGGCCTTGGTGGAACTCACCGGCAGTGTGGTCGCGTGCGCGCCGGCCCAGCGATTGATCGCCGCCGCTTCCGCGCTGTCGTTGAGCGGCGTGCCGGTGCCGTGGGCGTTGACATAGCCAATCTGCTCCGGCGTGATCCGCGCCTGTTGACAAGCTGCAGACATGGACGCCAACGCCGCGTCGCCCTGCGGATGCGGTTGCGTCAAATGATGCGCGTCGGTGGCCGCGCCGTAGCCGGCGATTTCGCCTAGAATTATTGCGCCGCGTCGCTTGGCGAGTTCCAGCGTTTCCAACGTGAGCATCGCCGCGCCTTCTCCCAACGCCAGCCCGTCGCGGTGCGCATCGAACGGACGGCATTGCGTCGGCGAAAGCGCCTGCAACGAATCAAAGCCGGCGAAGACGAGCTGGCTCAAGGCGTCGTAGCCGCCAGTCAATACGCGCTCCGCCCGGCCACTCTGCAAGAGATCGAAGGCGTGGCCGATGGCATTGGCACCGGAGGCACAGGCATTAGCGATGATGTGGATGGGGCCGTGAAAACCAAAGGCGTCCGCCAGATCCAGCGCCTGCCGATGCGGTTGATAGTGCATGGCCCGCGCGGCTTGGTTCCGGTGCGTGCGCGGCTGGCCGATGGCCTGGCGGTAATAGGCTTCGCCCAAGCTCATCCCGCCGCTGGTGGTTCCCAACACGAGCGGCAGATTTTCCGAAGATTCCCAGCCGGACTGCTGCCAGGCTTCGTGCGCGGCGAACAATAAGAGTTTTGCCGCTCGATCCAAGCGCGTCAGCCGGCGCTGGCTCAGATGCGAGGTAGGCAATTCCGTTGGCAGTTCAACTTCGGCAGCGATTTTCACCCGCTGCCGCGACACATCAAACAGCGTCACCGGGCGAAAGGCCGTCCGCCCCTGGCGAAATCCTTCGGCGTTCGCCGACCAGCCCCGCCCCAGCGCCGTGATGATGCCAGCACCCGTGATGACGACACGTGGCGGCTGGCTGGGACGGTGAGGTGGCGGGAAGATCACGAATAATTGGGTTGCGTCGTCATTGACGCCCGCAGATTAGAAAACAAGTTGACTCCAAGTCAAACGCGGAACTTTTTTTCCAAGTTGTCTCCCGCGCGGGATGGGCCTACACTGCCGACGTGAAAACAAAACGAATTATTTCCACGGTCAGGATTCCCGGGTTCACCCTGGGGTTTGCCGGCGCGATCCTGCCCGCGCGGGCCAACGACCCGGCCGCATTTGAACTCAGCAAGGACGTGGACATCGGTGAAATCACGCTTTCCGCCGAAGATGGCAAGATGGTGAAGCTGGACGTGCATCTCAACCGCGTCGAATAGACCGCTTCGGCATGAATCCCCCGCCGCAACCAGAGCGCACGTATGATGTGGTCATCATCGGCGGGGCGTTGTCGGGAGCGGCCACGGCCTTGATCCTGAAGCGCGAGCAGCCCAAGTTGCGCGTATTGATCCTCGAGAAATCGAACGCGTTGAGCCGGCGGGTCGGCGAAGCGACGATTGAGGTGAGCACCTACTTTCTCGGGCGCGTACTCGGACTGACGCAATATCTCAACGAAGCGCATCTGACCAAGCACGGATTGCGCTTCTGGTTCGCCAACGAACGGACGCAACAACTGGACGAGTGCAGCGAAATTGGCGGGCGCTATTGGTCGCGCGTGCCGGCGTATCTCGTCGATCGCGCGACGCTGGATGAGGAAGTCCTGCGCCGCGCGTGCGCGTTGGGCGTGGAACTCTGGCGTCCCGCGAGTGTCCAAAATGTCGAACTCGTTTCCGGCGGCGAACAGACGATAACCGTCAAGCACCAGGAGCGCCTCGAAAAAATTCGCACGCGCTGGGTCGTGGACGCTTCCGGCGTGGCGGCGATGCTCGCGCGTCAGCAAGGCTGGTGGCGGCCCAACCGGGCGCATCCCACGACGGCGGTTTGGGCGCGGTGGCGCGGCGTGAAAGACTGGGAGAGCGTGGAGCTGGCGCGCAAATTCCCCGCGTGGTCGGCGGCATGTTACGGCCAGCGCGGCTCGGCCACCAACCACCTGATGGGCGACGGCTGGTGGGCGTGGTGGATTCCCCTCAAAGGCGGCGACGTGAGCGTGGGCGTGACGTTTGACCAGCGTTTGGTGCAATGGCCGGAGGGTGGTTCCGTTGGCCAGCGGTTGAAGGATTTTCTCGTGCGGCATCCGGTCGGCAAAGAATTGCTGGCGGACGCGCAGTGGGTGGAAGGTGATGTGCATTGGCGGAAAAACCTGCCGTATTCCACCACGACCTTTGCGGGCGACGGCTTTTCGCTTATCGGCGACGCCGCCGGTTTTCTCGATCCGTTTTACAGCCCCGGCCTCGACTGGATTTCCTTCACCGTCACCGCCACGACGGAATTGATCTTCGCGCAACAACGTGGTGAGGCGATGGCCCTGCGAGTCGCGCGGCACAATCGCGATTTTACGCAAAGCTACGCGCGTTGGTTCGAGGCGATCTACCAAGACAAATACGAGTACCTCGGCGAGTTCGATTTGATGCGCCTAGCCTTCTTGCTGGACTTGGGGCTGTATTATCTCGGTGTGGCCTCGCAACCGTTCAAACGCGGCGCCGTCGCGCTCTCCGAGCCGTATTACTCCACACCGCCGTCCACGCCGTTCTATTATTGGATGCGCACTTACAACCGGCGGTTCGCGCAGATCGCCCGCGCGCGCCGGGCGCGGCAGGCGCTGGGCCGACGCAACGACCGCCGCCGTTTCATGTTCAAAGGCTACACGTTCGCGCCTTCCAGCGTGGTGCCGATCCTCCAGGCGACGGCGCAATGGGGGCTGCTGGAACTCACCGAAGGCTGGCGGAGTTGGTGGCGGCCCGCGCCCCGGATGGACACGGAAACGGTGGCCGCTCCTGTGGCGGCCGAGTAACCAAAGTTGGAGTTCAAGCTTTAGCTTGCTTGCCCGGCTGGTGATGCGACGGAACAAGCTAAAGCTTGAACTCCAACTTTGGTTGCGGCTTGGCGTTGACTCCAAACAACCATTATTGCCGCAACCGATCGCCCGCAATTTCATTCTCGTTTTACTCCGGCGATGGTGAATAATCCTCCCGCCATGACCAAAGAAATTCTCGGCACGCACCAGAAGGCGCTCCAGATCAATCTAGATCCCAGCAAATACGGCACGTTCGCGGAAATCGGCGCGGGCCAGGAAGTCGCGCGCTGGTTCTTCCGCGTCGGCGGCGCCGCTGGCACCATCGCCAAAACGATTTCCGCCTACGACATGACCGTGAGCGACGCCATCTACGGCCACGCGGAACGGTATGTGAGCCGCCAGCGGTTGCAGACCATGCTGGATCACGAGTTCGGACTGCTGTGCGAACGCTTGAACGAAAAGCGCGGCGCGAGCACGCGCTTCTTTGTTTTCGCCGACACCGTCACGGCGCGCAGTTACAAGCGCGCGGATGAATGCCACGGCTGGATGGGCGTGCGCTTTCAACCCCAGCCCCAAGCGCCGCCGTCGGACATCATCATCCACGTCCGCATGTTGGACAAAGAAAACCTCCAGCAGCAGGAGGCGCTCGGCATCATCGGCGTCAACCTGGTTCACGGCGCAGTGTATTTGCACGAAGACCCGGCGGGCCTGATCGATGCGCTGCTCGACAATCTCACCACCGAACGTGTGGAAGTGGACATGATCAAGTTCTCCGGCCCCGCTTTCGCCGCCATCGACAACCGCCTCATGGCCCTGCAACTCGTGCAAAAAGGGTTGACCAAAGCTGCGATGTTCATGGCCAATGGCGAAGCCGTGCAGCCCGCCGACGTGCTCTACAAGAAGTGCATCCTCGTTGAGCGCGGCAGCTTCCGCCCCGTTACGAACGTCACCATCGACATGCTCGAATGCGCGCAGGCGCTCTTTGTGCAGGAACCGAAGGTGCAGGGCGAGGACGTGCTCGTGCTCATGGAAATGACGCTGAAAAATCTGATCGAAGGCGACAAGATCGACCACAAGGATTTTCTCGAACGCGTCGATATCCTCGGCGCGCTCGGCAAGACGGTGCTCATCTCCAACTACGGCGAATACCACCGCCTGGCCGCCTACCTGTTTCACTTCACCAAGAAAATGATTGGCATTGTCCTCGGCGTTCCCAGCCTGCGCGAGTTGTTCGATGAAAAATATTACACCGACCTTGAGGGCGGCATCCTGGAATCCTTTGGCCGGCTGTTCAAAAATGATTTGAAGCTCTACGTCTATCCGCTCCGCGACCCCAAGACCGGCGCGGTGATCACCTCCGGCAATCTGCGCGTGGCCGACAACCTGCGCCATCTCCACGCCTACCTGATCGAAAATCATTTCATCGAAAGTCTGCGCGACATCAACGAAAGCTGCCTGCCCATTTTCTCGCGCGACGTGCTGGCGAAGATTCAGAGCGGCGACCCCAGTTGGGTGAAGATGGTGCCGCCGCAAGTCGCGCAGATGATCCAAGAACGCCAACTCTTCAACCACCACGGAGTGTGAACGCGGAGGATGCCGGCTACTTCCCGGAAAATGTCTCCGTCACGAAACCTAGATTATTGTCGGCGTCGATGATGAAGACTAAACGGCCCTCAAACTTCTTGGGAAACTTGTCCGTCAAGTCCACTGTCTTCTCGAACTTCTCCCCCTTGGCTGTTTTCCACGCCACCGTCCACTTGTCCGCATACGGTCGCTTGAACGGACCGGCAAAGGTCGCTCTTGCTCCCGGAACTAGCCGCCCCGGTTCGTGAGCGATGCCTTTGGCCGACGCGACCAACGAACACCATACCTCTTCAGTGCCTGTGTTCTTCACCGCCAGGTTGTAGTTGTAGGAAGCGCCAAACACAGACATGCAACCAGTAAGCAAGGCGGTAATTCCGCCGAGAAGCAAGAGGATGGGTTTCATAATTTGTCGGGGTCGCTTCGGGAAGATGTTGTAAGGAAATTCCTAACTCAGATCGTGTGGCGTGAGGTTCTCGATGAACGTGAAATTGGCTGGCCTTGCCTCGATTTGGCGGACACCGCTGAGGTAACTCATGGGGCTTGGTTTAGTCGAGTCGTGGTTCAAAGTCCACCCGACTTTTGAAACCGAGGGCGTGGAACCGCTCCCGTTTCATCGTCCTCCAGAAATTTTCCATCGCTCATCAAAGTAGCCCGCCCGGACGGCTTCCTCGGGAAACGCCGTAGTTCCCGGCTGCCACGGTTCCGCGCCGGGCGTGATGCGCATCACCGCCCAATCGCCGTGGCGCGGGAAGAGCAGGTAGTTGAACGCCGCGAATTCCTTCTCATGGAAGGTGTGCCCGCTGTTGATGACGACGTAGCGGTCACCCGCACTGGAGAACGGACTGGGGCAGATGAACGCGGGCGCGTGATCCTTGGCTGCGTGACGCTCGGTGCCGAGCTTCACTTCGTCGCGCGTCCACGTGACGGGCAGCTTCGGCAGCGCTTTGCGAATCCACACGTTGCTGCCCGGGTCGCCGAAGAGAATCAGATTCTTCGTGCGCACATCCGCCTCGGTGACTTCGGTATCGTTCTTCACCGGCAAATCGCCGCGCAGGTAACGCGACCATTCGTAGGCAAAGCGCCGGAGATTCGCGTCCGCCCACGCGCCGACGGCGGGATTCCACGGCTGTCCCGTGCCGCGCACGCAAAGGAATGGCGTGGTAAACGCGTCGTCAATCGGCCCCTGCACACCGGGGCGTTTGCCGGTGAGCGTGACGGACACACGCGAGCCGGAGAATTTCCACCGGCCCTTCTCCAGCGCGAACACGAGCGCGGGTGGTGCGTCACCGGACTTGCGCTTGGGCAAGTTCACTTCGGCCCCGTCGATGCGCAGTTTCGCAGTTGGAGCTTGGAGCATCGGCGGGTGAATGGCGAATTCCGTGATATTCTTGGCGAGGCTTACGTCCATGGAACCATCGTCGGCGACCTTCGCCGCGAATTCAGTCCGCTCGTAGTGTTCTTTCAAAGCCAGCAGTTCAAGCCAGTGACAGCGATTGTATTTCAGCGTCCACGTCACGAAGCGTAGCTCGCGCGGCGCGTGGTCGAGGCCCTTCGCAGTGTATTCGCCGATGCGGCGCATTTGCTCGCGGTGCGTGACGGGATCAATCACGTGGCCAGTGCCGGGCGAGATGAGGTTCACCATTTGCAGGCCCTCCTTCGCCATGACCTCGCCCATGTGGACGTGGGACTGGAAGAAAACATCCTGGTCGCCGATGGCCCCGATGGCGGGCACGACACCCGCGTTCGCCGCGTAATCAATCGAGTCGAGCATGTGCAAGCCGCGCTCCTGATGGAGCGGCAGCGGACCGACCTTGATGAACCCGGGAATCGGCGTTTCGGAGAAACGGTGCGTGTCCACGTAGCCGCAATATGGCCCGAGAGCCACGAACCGGTCGGGATGTTTCAATCCGAGATGCCAGGTTCCAGAAGCCCCCATCGACATGCCGCGTAGCACCACGCGGTCGCGGTCGATGTGGTAATTGCGGCAAGCGGATTCGATGGCCTCGAACACATCCGTCTCGCCGGCCCAGCGGTAACAATTCTCCACGCGTCCGAGTGGGTGAAGCTCGATGAAGTTCTCGGCCGAACCCGGCCGTCCGCCACTGTCGCCATCGTCAAAGGCCGCCATGATCATCCGCAATTCACTCAGCCCGGTGGGCCGCGAACTCCCGTGCAGCACGACATCAAGCCGCATCGGTTTCGCGGGATCATAATCGGCCGGCACGATCACGCCGTAGGGTTGAGTCGAACCATCCACCGCCGAAACATAACCGCGCACCATGCGGCCTTTCCTTTGGGTCCACGGCGCGAGTTGACCTGTCCTCAGAGTATCGGCGCGTTCATGTCCGCGCACCAATGCTTTCTTGATGAGCGTCACATCACCAGGCGCGAGATTCGTTTCATAACGCAGTGCCCAGACCACGCCTTTTTTAAATAATTCCACGTCAGCGATAAGACCACATTTGATCGGTTCGCGCATTGGGTCGAGCGTCCTAACCCCAACAGCCTTCGCCTGCAAGCGTCGCAACTCTGCCTCCGCTACCTGATACACGGCGGATTTCAAGTCGGGATTTGCAGTTACACCACTCGGCACTCCCAGCATGATATCTACAGTGGCACCAATGCGTAGACCTGAAACCTTGGTCTGCAACCTTCTCAACTCCGTTGCCACCAACCTCTGATCCTCCGCCGATATTCCAGCCGGCATCGCAGGCTCCCCACCCGCCGCGCGCAGAACAAATTCCAGCGCGGCACACGTGTCCGGATAGTTGGAGGAATGCCCGCCCTCCTCCCGCTGAAGCAGCACGGTCTTGCGACCCGCCTGCTTCAGCTTCTCCGCGAGCCGGAGCACACTCTGCGGCGGCACAAGTTCATCCCTGCCCCCAGTCGTGAAAGCCACCGGCATCGTGAATCGCTCCGGCCAGAATTCCGCGCTGCGCTTTTTGTATTCGTCCGGCACCTGCGCCTTCGTGCCGCCGAAGGACGCGGCAATCGCCTCCTGAAACTTGTCATAATCCACCAGGTTGGCCGTCCCGTTCAGACTGCAGACCCCCGCAATCAACTCTGGATGCAGCGCGGCAAATGTCAGCACGCCAGTTCCCCCCATCGAGCCACCCGCCAGGAATACGCGGCCAATCTTGTGTTTCTGCTTCAGCTCGGCAATGATTTGCAGCACGTCGGCCTCCGCCTTCGGCCCCATCCAGGAAGTGGTGGCGCGATAGTCCGGCGAGACGTAAATCAACCGGAACCGCGCGGCGACATCGCGCACCCCGCGACATTCATCGCGCGCATCCCGGATAAACTGCCAGCGATCCGAGCCATGACCGTGAAACGCAAGCAGGACATCATGCGTCGCCGCCGCGTCGAATCCCGGCGGGAGCCACTCGACATATTTCTGGACGGTGTCGTCAACTTTTGCAGAAAAGGAAACATCTTGTGGCTCCTCATTGGGCGCGCTGATTCCCGCCATCAAGCCCAGCATCAGCACGACCAAGCTGCCAGCATGATGCGGGATTTGCCGACGACTGTGGTTTCGCAGCGACATGGAAGGGCGCGTCATTTTTGTGCTTCCGAGTGGCGAACTTAGTAGTTTAGTGTCACGAAAATGAAAAGACATATTTCCCCGGCCACTTTTCTGTCTGCAACTTGATTCAGATGACGATTTCACGAACAAATTCCCAGGCGCAACTCGAAGCCAACAGCCGGTGGATCCCGGGCGGCGTCGTGTCGCTCAACCGGAAAATCGAACCCACCCTTTCCTTCGTGCGCGGCGTGGGCAGCCGGGTCTGGGATGCGGATGGCAACGAGTTCATTGATTATCAGGCCGGTTTCTCCGCGAATTTTCTCGGACACAACGACCCGGATGTGAACGCGGCGGTGCAGGCTGTCTTGCGCGACGAGCGAGTGCTTATGAGCGCCGGGCCGACGGATCGCGAAGGTGAATTGGCGGAGTTGATTTGCCGGCACGTTCCGTTTGTGGAAAAAGTCCAGATCACCAACACCGGCTCGGAGGCCACGTTCCACGCGGTGCGCATCGCCCGGGCCGCCACCGGGCGCGACCACGTCATCATCATGCAAGGCGGTTACAATGGCTGGCACAATGACGTGGCGGCAAATGTCATCAGCAGCCTCGCCGACATCGGTCCGCGCGTCAGTCCAGGCGAATATCCTTTCGACGGCATCTCCGCCGGCATCCCCGCCGCGCACAAGCAACTGGTCCACATCGTCAATTTCAATGACCTGGAGTCGGTCCGGTTCATGGCGAAGTTTTATCCGATTGCGTGCCTCATTCTGGAGCCGATCTTGCAAAAC